>JAADHH010000013.1 GCA_013151955.1 Chloroflexota bacterium | reverse complement strand
CCCCACGGCGACGCACAGCCCGACAGCAACACCGGTGCCGCCCACCGACACGCCCGTCCCACCCACCGACACACCGGTGCCGCCGACCGATACGCCCGTCCCACCGACCGACACGCCCGTGCCGCCCACCGATACACCGGTACCACCGACCGATACGCCCGTGCCGACCAGCACCACTGCGCCGCAGCCGACTAACACGCCACAGCCAACCGATACGGTCGTACCGCCCACCGATACGACCGTCCCACCGACCGATACGACCGTCCCACCCGCCGACACGCCGGGAGTGCAAGCAGAAACCCCGCCTGCACAGAACGGCACGCCCGTAAACCCATGAGCAGATACGCTTTGCTCACCCCTATGATTCGGGAGTACGTTGACTATGAAACGACAATCGTTACAAAAATGGCTCACGGCTCTGCTCGCTTTCCTGGCTCCCGCGAGTATGATATTCCTCCTTGTATTCCTCCAGACCACGTATGAAGCACACCGCAACGTTGCCCATGCGGCCGGTCCCAAACAAGACCTGCCCCGCACTTATGCTCCGGGGGAGATTGTGATACGCATGGCCCGTCAAACATCGAGCGCAGACCGTGCCGCACTCCTCTCCTCCGTTGGTCTGCAACCCATGGGCCGGATAGAATCGCTGGGGTACTGGCGGTTGTCCGTTCCCGCCGGCCAGGAGAAGCAGTTCGTGCGCAGGATGCGTGCCGATAGGCGGGTGGCCTACGCCGGCGTTGATCATCTGCTGCACATCGCAGATACCATTCCAGACGACGGGTTCTACCCATCGCAGTGGGGACTGACCCAAATTCAGGCTCCCCACGCTTGGGATGTAACCACCGGCACTGCGGAGTTTACCATTGCTATCGTGGACACAGGCGTAGACCTGGGCCACCTGGACCTCACCCCCAAGCTGGTGGCGGGAGCGACGTTCGTTACCGGAACAACCAGTCCCTACGACGATCACGGACATGGCACGCACGTGGCCGGTGTGGCCGGCGCCGCAACGAACAACGGCAGAGGCGTGGCCGGCGTTTCCTGGCTGGCAAACATCATGCCCATCAAAGTCTTGGCCTATGACGGATATGGCACAGAGTGGGACGTGGCACAGGGGGTACTCTGGGCTACCGGACATGGTGCCGACGTGATCAACCTGAGTCTGGCCGGCGAAGAGGACGTGCCGGTACTGCACGACGCGTTGGATTTCGCCCATCGTGCCGGCGTATTGTCGGTAGCAGCGGCCGGAAACTGTGGAGACCCACTCACTTATAGCTATAACGGATGCAGCACATATAACCCTGCACTCTATCCCGCAGCCTATACGCAGACGATGGCCGTGGCCGCGACAACACAAACCGACCAACGAGCAAGCTTCTCGGAGATACAATCGTATGTGGATATAGGCGCTCCGGGTACGAGCATCTGGAGTACCTGGACCGGTGGACTCTATGCGTACCTCAGTGGCACATCACAGGCCACGCCCTTTGTTTCGGGGGTGGCTACCTTGGTTTGGTCCCTGCGGCCCGACGACACCAACGATCAGATTCAAGCCTTGCTGGAAGCCACAGCCGACGACGTAAACAACGCCACCAATCCAGGCTGGGATACCTACCTGGGCTGGGGCCGCCTCAACGCTTTCCGTGCGGTACAGCGCGCCGCTCCGTTGGATTTGACCGTAACAAAAGATGATGGCCGTTCTATCGCCCGCGTCGGTGAAAGGCTGACCTACACCCTCCACTTCACGAACAGCGGGTTTATCACCGCCACGAACGTGCAAATCACCGAAACGTTGTGGGCCCCGCTCGATTACCAGAGCAGCAATCCCGCCTTCGCCAGCCTGGGGAATGGACAGTGGCACTTGGCTTTTGGAGATATGCCGCCCAATAGTTCCGGCACAGCCACGTTCATCGCCAGTGTGCCCCTCACCGTTTCCCGCGGAACGATGGTCACGAACTCCGTAAGCATCGGCAATGATGGCTCGCAGGGGGCGGATGCTTCCGCGTGGAACAATCAGTACCAGGACGTTGATCGGGTGGTAGCGCCGGTGCTGGCCGTCTCCCCAACTGCGCTCATCTTTCTCAGCGACACGGTCACGGCTCCCAGAAATGCCCTGTTTACAATATCTAACGTCGGCAGCGATTCGCTGCACTGGCAAGCCGGCACCGGTTCATCCTGGCTGGCCCTATCGCCACCCTCCGGCACCGTGGCCAGCGGCACACCGGTGACGGTCACCACCTTCGTACTCGTCGACCAGATCACGCAGACCGGCCTCTACACAGCCACCCTGACGATATCCAGCGATACGCCCGGCGCGCAAGGCAGTCCCCGGGTCGTCACGGCCACGCTTTCTTATGTCCAAAACCTGCTGTACCGGTTCATCCCGATATTTAAGCAAGACTTTTGACCGCGCCCGTGGATAACAAAAACCCAACAGCCGGCGACGTTTTTCCTCCGCAAGGACAAACCCTTGTCGTTGCGGTGATTCTTCTGGCAATCTTCATTGCCGGCGCATTTTGGCGCACGCAGGTCGTAGCAAACGTCAACCTCTTCGTGGATGAATACATCACCATCTGGGCGGCGATGAAGATTCTGGCGCACGGCTATCCGCTGTTGGCTTCGGGCAATATCTACACGCACGGCATCGCCCATTCGTACCTGGTTGCCGGAGCACTGGCCTTGCTGGGCCATTCGGAGACCGTGGCGCGGCTGCCCGGCTTGCTGCTCAGCCTGCTTACGCTCCCCGTCTTGTGGCAGGTTGGGCGGAAGATGTTTGGTTGGCGGGCGGCCCTGCTGGCCACGCTGCTGCTCGCCATGGACCCTGACGCGATTCTGTGGGGCGGGCGAGCCCGCATGTATGCCTTCCAGCAATTGTGTGTGCTGCTGGCGTTCTACGCCCTGTATCGCAGCGACATGGTCCCCGGCAAAGTGAACGGTGCGCAATCCCCCCCTTCTTCCCTGAAATACCGGCTGGGCTTCGCGTTGGCTTATGCCGGCGCACTGTTCAACCAGGGGATAACGGCCTTGCTCTTGCCGGTGATGGGCCTGCTGGTGCTGTGGCGCAGAGGTCTGCGCGAAACGCTGCGTTGGCGCGTGGCCCTGCCCTTCGCCCTGGCCGGAGCCAGCGTGGGGGTCGTATGGAAACTGGACCGCATCGGTTTGCCGGCGATGACCATGGTGGCCCCGTTCGAGTTCGTCACGCGCCATCGTCCCACATTCCAACCGGCCCTCGATGGCTCGGGCACGATCAAGATACTGGCTCCCTACATGCAGCGGCCCTTCGCCCCGCTCACAGCGCTGTTTCTGATCGGCCTGCTTTGGTATAGCGCAAAAGCCTTGCGCCACCGGGACATTTGGAAGAACGATCCCGCGCTGGCCTACGGCTACCTGGTCATGCTCGGTGTCATGCTGGAGATGTTTGTCTTCGTGGGCCACACCTGGAAAAGCCCCCGATTCCTCTTTATGCTCCTGCCCATCTTCTACCTTATCGTTTCGTCGCTGGCCACAAGAGCGGCCGGCTGGGTGACGCGGTCGGCTTCGGGCGCGCAGGCGCTTGTGCTGGCGCTGCTGGTCGCCGCGACTGTGGCGCTCTACTTGCCGGCGGCCCAACGCGCTCCCCAAACAGCCGTGTGGGGGTATGGCGGGGCGTTTCGCTGGCTGGCCGGTCAGCGGCAACCTGGCGACGTGGTGCTCACCATCAACGCGCCGGCCTGTGCCTTCGTCCTGGGCGGCTGCGATTACGTGGCGGTGGAAAAGGGCTTCGAAGGATACGCCTTGCAGGACGCGCAGGGCCGGTGGGTTGGCGGGTGGAATCTAACGCCCCTGCTCACTTCTCCAGAGCAGCTCGACGCGGTGCTGGATAACACGCCCGTGGTATGGTTTGTCGTGGACCGGCGGCGCTTAAAGGAAAAGTACTCACCTGCTTTCTTGAACCGCGTTGCGCAACGCATGGAACAAGTACACGAAGATCAGGGGGCGTTGGTCTTTCGTTCGCGTTAGCGGGGTTACTCGGCGATGATGCCCACTTCGGAGACCTGGCTATCGTAATCCCAGCCAGAGGCATAAATCTGGATAGAGGTGATCGTCTTGGGGTTCGATAGTTTTTCCTTCAGATTTGGTTCTTCGTACGAATACCAGACATTCGGCGGAATGCGCTGCCCATGCTGGGTCGGTTTTCCGGCCACGTTTTGATAATAAAACCCATGCGTCCAGGAATTGTCGTTCCCGTACACGTCTTTGTAGTTGATTCGAATGATGACCGGATACTCAGAACTCTGGTTTCCTCCCCCGGAAAGACTCTGGTAGCTGAGTTTGATGTCTGCTCGTAACTTGATGGAGAGATAATCGGAGATATCTTTGTCGATTTCCTGGATGATGCCTGTTTCCCCGTGATTGTTCTTGCTATTTGAGCGGAAGAAACGCACAGCAAAGCGGTCTCCCACAGAAACCAACGATGCAGTGCCGTCGACTTCGCCCTCGTCCCCCCCCTGGTCGTTATAGACTCGCCAAGGGGGGACCAACTCCCCTTCGGTCAGCGTTTGAGTCATGCCGGAAGCCGCCGCCCCAAAATCCCCATTTGTAACCAGGTTGCGCGCGGCGGGCAGGGGTCCCTCTGGAGAGCGACCATCGAGAAGGATGGCCCGTTCCCCTTGGCTCAGCAATATTCCCTTGCCGCCCGCTTGCACCAGGGATTCTCCCGTACGAACGACCAGTTGGGTTTCCTCGCCCGTAACTTCCACGGCGTAGCTGCCATCCTGCAAAGTCGCCTCTCCGTGCGGCGTGAGAATCGTCGTATTCGTGGGGCGGGCCACAGCCGGCGCCACGCCAATGCGTACACGACCCTCCAATATTTCCAGCGACACTTCCTGGGGGCGTTTGCTCATGGAAAAACGGGGGGCACGCATACGACGCAACCGCAAAACCGTATTCGGGAAGATTACGACCGTGCTGTGGTTGAATAGCGTGAGGAAGGCCTGAGATGAAGTATCGGTGCGAATTTCGGCCCCTTCCTTGATGTCATTCCTCATGCTGCCTTCGGCGATGGCCAGGGGAGCAGCCCCTTTCACCTGGATTACGGGGATCGTGCCGGAGTTTACCTCCAGCGTGGCCTGTTGCGGAGACGTAGCGCGCGACAGATACCAGCGCACCGCCAATGGCGTCGTAATCAACAAAACTGTGAACACCGCGAAGGCACTGATCATGATCGTCCAGGCCAGGCGCTCGCGGCTCTTCGTGTCGAACTCAGTTCCGCTTATAGCTTCACTGCGAACCGCCGATACCGGCCAGTTGGTTCGCCCCATAATTCTTGCACCTCATCCACCCTTGCCATGCGCGGCCCCCTGTGTAGCCACACCAGAAGTGCCTGGAGCGCGGTCGGCTCTCCTTCGGCGACGACTTCTACTGTGCCATCGGGGAGGTTCCGTACATGGCCCACCAGGCCGTGTCGCAGGGCTTGCTGTTGGGTGTAATAGCGAAAACTCACGCCCTGAACGCGACCATGCACGATGGCGCGTAGTTGCTGTATGGCCGTGGGATCCATCATGTTCGCTATTATACAGCAAAGTCAGGAGATGGACAAGAGAAGGAAAATCGTTACGGTAACGTGCGTGCTTTGACCCTCTAAGCCTTTTCTGTTATAATGACTTTGCTGTGGCGAAACCACGTAGAAGCCTTTTTTCTTGGCGAAGGTATCTGCTCAAGAAGGTGGGAGGTTTCCCAACATTGCTGAACACGGAATGCCCGGGCAATGAATTCGCTGATTGCACTATGCCATACCATTTTCACTTCTCCCGAACGGTTAAACGGTTAAGATAAGACGTTGAGGGGGTATATGGCGGCTGCTGACGAGAAAAACTCGAGTCTAATGACATCCCAACCTCTGTGGACAGGTTCCCGTAAGCGGTACTGGAAGCGAACGGCACTGGCTTACCTGTATCTTCTCCCGGCCGGGATCGTCCTTGCTGTATTTCATTTTCTGCCGGTGTTGTATGCGTTCTACATCAGTCTCCATCGCTGGAGGATAAGAAACCTTGGGTTCCGCGGGGTGGCCAATTATGATCAGGCGATTCATGATCCCCGGTTTTGGGGGTCGTTGAAAGTAACCCTCTTTTATGTTCTGGGGACAGTTCCCTTTACGCTGGGCATTTCACTCTTGCTCGCTTATCTTCTCTTCCAAAAGGTGCGCTGGCTTTCTTTCTATCGAACCAGTTATTTTCTGCCTTACATCACTTCAACCGTGGCCGCCGCCGCCGTGTGGCTTTGGATATTCAATCCCCGTCACGGGCCGCTAAACCAGGTTCTAAGCCTGGTGGGGCTTTCTCCTCAACGATGGATGAATGAGCCCAGGGGGATCGTGAAAATGATGGCCGCCGGGCTGGGCATGCACGTGCCGGCATGGGCCGCCGGCCCCAGTTTGGCGTTGGTTGCGGTGATGGTGGTGACCGTTTGGCACTTCGTCGGCTTTGACGTGGTGATATTTCTGGCCGGCTTGGGAAATATCCCCACAGAATTGTACGAAGCGGCGCGAATTGATGGCGCAGGCCAATGGCAATTATTCCGCTACATTACGCTACCCTTGCTTTCCCCAACCACCTTTTTCCTGTTGATCATTTCGACGATTGGCGCTTTTCAATCTTTCAACATCATCTATGTGATGACGGCCGGCTCCGGTGCCCAGTTGGGGGGGCCGTTACATTCGACCACGACGACTACGATTTATCTGTTTGATCAGTTTTACAACCGCGTGAATATCGGCTACGCCTCGGCCATTGCCTTTGTCTTGTTTGCCATCATCCTATCCCTAACCGTGCTCCAGAACAAGTGGATTGGCGAGAGGGTTCACTATGTCTGATAAACAGCCCCCCAAAAAAGGGCCGTATCCCCTGGTAAGGGTAGGGATTCACGCGCTCTTGCTCATTGGAGTCATTGTCGCGATCTTCCCGTTTATCTGGATGCTCACGACGTCCCTCAAAAGCTATTCCGAGGTCGCCCGTGGAATCTGGATACCGGCGCATGCGCGGTTCGGCAATTTCGCGGAGGCCTGGAATTCTGCGCCCTTTGCCCGCTACTTTTTCAATAGCTTTTTCATCGCCCTGTCTACGATTGTGGGGGTGTTGTTTACGTCCATTTTGGCCGGCTATGCCTTTGCACGAATAGATTTTTTCGGCAAGAATGCTATATTCATCCTGTTCCTGACCACGATGATGATTCCTTTTGAAGTGACGATGATCCCGAACTTCATCATCGTGCGCCGAATCTACCAGTTCTTGCACGTCAGCCCGCCGCCGCTTCCTCTCTTTGGCTATACGTTGCTGGGGCAGGCCAGCAGCGGCTGGTACAATAGCTATGCGGCCATGATTGTTCCCTGGACGGCCAGCGTCTTCAGCATCTTTCTCTTCCGGCAGTTCTTTGCCACAATTCCCGAAGACCTGCACGACGCGGCCGTGTTGGATGGCTGCGGGCACTTCCGTTTCCTGACCAGCATTGTCTTGCCCCTTTCCCGGCCGGCAATCGTGGCCGTGGTCTTGTTCACCTTCCTCGGCAGTTGGAACGCGTTTACCTGGCCACTGATCATCACGTCCAGCGAGGCTATGCGCCCAATCACTGTGGGGTTGAGCTTCTTCATCACGGATGCGGGAGTCGACACCCAACTGCTCATGGCTGCTTCGACGCTGACCATTTTGCCAATCGTCATCATCTATTTCTTTGCTCAAAAGCAATTCATCGAAGGAATCGCTTCTTCCGGACTGAAGGGATGAATGTCTGCAAAAGAAAGGGGGGATAGCCTAAAACCAAGATTAACTCTACTGAAAAAAGCTCCAGCACCTGTCCTCGGGTGCGAAAAATCGGCCCGAGGAGGGGTCTCAGAGCACCTTTTTTCAGTGGAGGCAAGAATCGGTTCTTTGTCGTTTAGCTTTTGAAGCATCTTGTTCTGCGTTTGCGATGGAAGGAGTGGTGTTTGGTATCTCCTTTCGTCGTCTGACAAGAGAAACCAATTTCTTCTTAAGGAGGAGGAACATGAATATGAGAAGGGTCATTATCGGGTTGTTTGCGGTGATACTCTTGGCGGGATTTGTGGCCGCTTGCGCGCCCACACCCACGGCTGCGCCAGCTCCGCCGACGGAGAAGCCGGCTGCGGCGCAACCAACCGTTGCACCGACCAAAGCCACTGATGCGATCAGTCAGATTGATCCCAGCGGACAGACTGTTCTGTTTTGGCACGTTTCCACCAAGATTCATGAAAAGACTCTTAAGACGCTAATAGATGAGTTTAACAAGACGAATAAATGGGGCATAACGGTTCAACCGGAGTATGGCGGGTACTATCCGGACATTCGCAAGAAGATTCTGGCCTCCATTCAGGCCGGTAGCCCTCCAGACCTGGCCGTCTCATACCAGAATATGGTCGCCGAATATGCCGGCGCCGGTGCCGTTGTCAACCTGGATCCCTACCTGAAAAGCGAGAAGTATGGACTGAGCAAGGACGATCTGAATGACTTCTTCGCAAACTTCTTTGCCGGAGATCGTTATCCTGAATTCAACAACGCGATGTACAGCTTCCCACCCAACCGCAGCATGGAAGTGATGTATTTCAATGTGTCTCTGCTCAAAGAGTTGGGCTTTGATAAGCCGCCGGCAACGTGGGACGAGTTCTACAACATCTGCAAGGCCGCCAAAGAACAGAAGGATATGCCCTGCTACGCAATCAGTCCTAGCGCTTCTACTTTCGCCGCCTGGGTTTGGACACGCGGGGGCAACATCATCAGCAAGGACGGCAAGAAAGTCACCTTCAACGGCAAGGAAGGACTGGCTGCCCTGGAATTCCTCAAGAAGCTGGTAGATGAGGGGCTGGCGTACCAGATATCCGAGCGATATGGCGACCAGACAGACTTTGCGAACCAGAAAGTCATCTTTACCTTTGGTTCAACGGCCGGTCTGCCCTACTATGCCAAGGCGATCAAGGGCGATTCAGATACCTTTGCCTTTGACTGGTCCATTGCTCCCTTCCCCCACAGTACGCCCAAACCGGTCGTGGATGTCTATGGGCCAAGCGTAACCATTTTCAAGAGTACGCCAGAGCGTCAGTTGGCGGCGTGGCTCTTTGTCAAGTGGTTCACGGAAAAGAAACAGACCGCTACCTGGGCGATGGACTCGAACTACTTCCCCGTCCGTCGTTCCGCCGCGGAATCGCCGGAGATGCAAGCCTACTTCCAGAAGAATCCGCTGTACAAGAAAGCGTTTGATTTCTTGCCGTATGGCCGGACCGAGCCAACCATCGCCGGCTGGCAGGGCGTACGCGATGCCCTGGGCAACGCCATTGTGGCCGTCATCACCGGAGAAAAATCTCCACAAGAAGCGCTTGACGAAGCAGCAACAACAGCGCAGGATGCTTTGGCGGGAACCGGTGGATGACCTCGTTCACCGGCAAATAGAACACCTTTGAGGATATGAGAATGCGGGGGTGTGTGACTTTACAGAAAGTCACACACCCCCGCCGAATGAAAACGCACAAAAGGAGAAAGCACTGCAATGTTAGACCTGGCCAAAACAATCCGCGACGTACCTGATTTCCCCGTGGAAGGGATTCTTTTCAAGGACATTACGACGCTGCTCAAAGATGCGGATGCCTTCCGCGAAGCGATTGATCGCCTGGTTGCTCACTATCAAGACCAGGAGATTGACCTGGTAGCCGGAATTGAATCGCGAGGATTTATTTTTGGTGCGACAATGGCCTATTTGCTGGGAACCGGGTTCATTCCCATCCGCAAGCCGGGAAAATTGCCCGCCGAAACCGAGCGGTTTGAATATGCGCTGGAGTATGGCACGGACGCTGTGGAAATCCACAAGGATGCCATCCGCCCAGGCCAGCGCGTCCTTTTGGTCGATGATCTACTGGCGACCGGAGGAACGGCCTCAGCCAGCGCCCACTTGATCGAAAAACTGGGGGGAGAGGTCGCGTCCATCGCCTTTCTGATAGACTTGACCTTCCTTCACGGGCGGGACAAGCTGGAAGGGTATAACATCTACACTGTGCTTGCTTTTTAGAGGGGGACACCACCTCGGCACCGGCCGGCCGCCTTGAAAATAACGTGTCAGGTGTCAAGTAAAACGTGATGCGTGATGCGTAAGACGCAATACGTTTCACGCCTTCACGTTTCACGTCCCGCCATTTTCATCCTTGGTGGCGCGCGCCGCTCATGGGGACTGTTTTGAAAATAGACGCCCCCTCCCCGACGCGGGGAGGGGAGCACGCTCGACGCTCCGCGCCCTACTTCCTACTTCCGACTCCCGACTCCCCCAATTCATCGTTGAGGATGACCTGGAGAGTCTCGTCTTGTTGCGGGAGAACAGTCCGCAAATCAAGTACGAGCCGGTCATCTTCGATACGCGCGATCACCGGAGGCGAAGCGGACCGCAATTGGCGAGTCGAAGCGGAAGGGTTCGGCACAGCAACCGAAATCAACCTTGTGGGGAGACTCTGTCCAGGCAAGGAACCTCCACCAATGGCGGAGAATCCCTCCACAACCGCCGACGGGATACCTTGTTGCTTCAACGCCTCCACGATCCGTGTTGCACGAGCTTCAATTTCATTCACTTTCATACCAATCATCTGCCAAACGGGGATTTTTTGTTCGGCTTCGCCACGCACGTAGTGCAGCAAAGTCGCTTGCAAGGCAGCCAACGTGGTTTTGTCCACGCGCAGCGCCCTGGTCAGCGGATGTCGTCTCAACTGGGCGATCAGAGGCTGTCTGCCCACGATGATGCCGGCCTGCGGACCGCCAAGGAGTTTGTCCCCGCTAAAACAGGTCAAGTCCACACCGGCCGCCACACTATCCTGGACAAGGGGTTCACGGGCAAGGCCATAGCCTGTGGTATCCAGGAGAGCACCGCTACCCAAATCGTAAACCACCGGCAAGCCTTGCTCCCGACCCAATCGAACCAGTTCGTCAAGAGAAGGTTCGGTCGTGAATCCGGTGATCAAGAAATTGCTCGCATGTACACGAAAGATCAGGGCGGTCTCTTCACGCAAAGCCTGCTGATAGTCGCGCAAATACGTACGGTTTGTGGTCCCCACTTCAACCAAGCGGGAGCCGCTTTGGGCCATGATGTCCGGGACACGGAAGCCGCCACCAATTTCGACCAGGTGCGCCCGTGAAATCAATGTCTCCCGTCCTTTGGCAAAGGCACTCAACACCAGCACCAGCGCCCCCGCATTGTTGTTCACCACCAGGGCATCCTCTGCTCCGGTGAGCAAGCGCAGCAGACGGGTGGCGTGGTCATACCGCGAGCCTCGTTGCCCTTTCTCTAAGCTGTATTCAAGGTTGTTATACGTCTGGCCGGCCCGGCGCATCGCCGCTAACGATTCTTCACTGAGCAATGCTCGACCCAAGTTGGTGTGAATAATTACGCCGGTGCCATTGATGACGGGAAAAAGACTGGGTTGCAGCGAAGCGTTTATGTGCGCTGTAACGCCGGCAACGATCTCTTCCAGAGAGGGGCACGTTACTCCGCCCTTTATCCTCTTTCGTAAGAAATCCAGATATTCCCGAACAAGCGAAACAACATAAGGCCGTTCGTTTTTCAGCAGACTACCTTGCAAAGAAGGATCATTCAGCAAGGCATCTACGGAAGGAAGATTTTTCAAGGGATTTAAGTCAATGTCCATGGGTCAAGTTTCCGGTGAACAAGTTCTTTTTTCTATCTTTGTGTAGTGTACTATTAAATAATAGTAGTAGGGGCGTGGGATATGTGGATAAGTCATTGAAAAGGGGAAAGGGCACACTAGATAGGCCAGCCATCGTCTTGTCCGGGTGAACATATTGCGTATTCGTGTAAGCAGGGTCTGGGTACAAAGGAGAGAAAAGCTGTGGAGAAGTGTAATAGGCATTATTTGAAAAAACGAAAGAAGAAAGTACCGGATATGTCGGTTCCGGGGAGGGTTGCGCCCCAAAATGTAGGGGGGTAACATTAAGGGGCGATGTAGGAGCAGGAAGAGTTATCCCCAACAAAGGGTGATTATCCACAGTAATCATAATGTTGTCCACAGGAAGATGTGGAAAAAAGAGATTAGGGAGTATGGACGGGAGTTTCGTAGAGGAACTCTTTGATAGAGAGAATATCTTGCCGGAGTGTTTCATCTGCCTCCAATTGCTTCAGGATTTTTTCGTAGCCATACAAGATTGTCGTGTGATCGCGCCCGCCGATGACGGCACCGATTCGTGGAAGGGAAGTGTCGGTGAGTTCACGGCACAGGTACATGGCCACTTGTCTGGGGAAGACGATGCGACTATTTCTTCGCTTCCCCAACATGTCGGTTAAGGGGATTTCATAGTACTGGGCTACGGCGCGTGTGATATCCTCTAGTCGGATGGAGCGACGTTTTTGCAGCATGTCGTGCAAAGCCATTTCGGTTGTTTCTATGCTGAGGGGCAGACGCAGAAAGCGGCTGTGCGCAATCACTTTTGTAAGAGCACCCTCCAGCTCCCGAATGTTGCTTTCTATTTTTCTGGCAATGAAAGACAAAACTTCATCGGGAACCTGTACGGGTTGATGGTCTGCTTTGTAGCGAAGAATGGCAATACGGGTTTCAAATTCTGGCGGAGGGAGGTCTACCACCAGTCCTCCCTCAAATCGGGAACGCAGTCTTTCTTCGAGGGTACCCATTGCGCGTGGCGCTCTGTCACTGGAAATGATAATCTGCCGGTTTGCTCCGTGTAGGGTGTTGAAGGTGTGAAAGAACTCTTCTTGGGTACTCTCTTTTCCGGCGATGAATTGGATGTCGTCAATCAGAAGCACGTCGAGACTGCGATAGCGGTTACGAAAGTCGTCGGTATTTTGATGGCGGATGGCCTTGATAAGTTCGTTTGTAAAGACTTCGGAAGAGGTGTAGCCGGCACGCAACCCCCTGGCCACAACGGAATGAGCCACGGCTTGCAGTAGATGGGTCTTGCCCAATCCTACGCCCCCGTAAATGAACAGGGGGTTGTAGGCTTCGGCGAGATGTTCAGCTACCGAACGGGAGGCGGCGTGGGCCATGCGGTTGCTGTTTCCCACGATGAAAGAATCAAAGGTGTACCGGGGATTCAGCGGATAGAAAGGTGCCGAGTTTGTATTGAGCGGAGCATGAGAGGGGACAACCGGTGAAGAGCTCTCCATAGCAGAATAGGGAAGGGGCGCTTCTGAGAACAGGGGGCCGTCTTCCTCCGCGAATGTCTCCGTTTCTGTGTGTACGATAAACCGCAGCCCTACGCTTCGTCCCACGATACGCGTAAGCGTGTTCTTGATCAGGCGCTGCAAGCGGTTTTCCAGCCACTCAACTGCGTAGGGATTCGGTGTGCTAATTACGAATACCCCATCTTCGTACGAGGAGAGACGCGTGTTCTTCAACCAGGTATTGAAGGTCGAAGGGAGTACTTGCAGTTGTATGTCTCCCAAGGCAGCTTGCCAGGTTTTGTTAGGATCCATGGGGCCTTTGGTTTTCCTAAGAAAGAAAATAGATTACTGGAACTGCTGTATCTTGACAAGGGTACATTCTGATATACGCTGATTGAAACCGTGCCCTGCAGAGATTCCTCTGGCCGGCGAAGGGAGACCTCGCCGCAAACAGGGCGCAAATTCACTCGCCAGGCTTACTATAACGTTGTCAAGGTATTCTAAGGGCAATAAGTAAGAACATTTGTAAGGAGACTAAGCCTGCGGAAAGCAAGACCTAATCTCATTCTTGAGGCAGTTTTTCTATCAAGTTGTTCAGAAGAAAACTTGTCTTTGAATGACTAGTAGTATTCTACCAGAAGATTGCAAATGACGCAAGAGGCTTATCTTAATAATTGCTGCATATTGCCATATTTTTAAGGATTGGGGGGGCATATAATGATAACGTGGCCCTATAAGTAGTGTAGGGTCGCGCCTGTGTTACTACAGGTTGTGTTGGAAGACCGGCAAAAAGGATTATTTTGGAATCAAGAAAATGAGACAAACAAATCTGGACACTGCGTGGAACCAAAGCAGTCGCGGACAGGCAAAATATCGTTTGATCATTACGTACAAGTGGCACGATTCCATCACCTGTGGTAGAGTCTTTAGGTGCCAGGCACTTGTGAAGGCTCTCTTGCTTGAACACGTGACAAGGCATGTAGACGAATGTTGGCTTTGAGACATCCACCGAAAGTGCCTGGCACCTGATTTGCCTCATGGGGCTGAGTAGTTACCAAGTGGCACGATTCCATCACCTGTGGTAGAATGGGCGGGCAGAGTAGAAAGGAGCAATTGCTATGCGCTACAGCGTAGACTTTTCACGGGCGATCACCGGACCGGATGGGCACCAGATTACCGAAGTACTCGGTTTACGAACCACGGATACGGAACAATACAGCGTTGCCCACGTTGTTGTGCCTGCTTCGAGCAAAGGCATACTCCGCACCAACCGCTTCGATGAGGTGTTGTTGATTATCCAGGGCAACGGGCTCGTCGAAGAGGGCGGACAGCAAACGCCCGTCAGCGCCGGCGATGTTTTCCACCTGCCGGCCCGTACCGCCTATGCCACACACAATCCGAACAGCGACCCCCTTGTCTTCTGGGCAATCTGCGTTCCTGCTTTTCGCCCGGAATGGAGCGTTTCCGTTGATGCAAGCACCGACTGGCGATCCCGGGAGATGCCACGCGGGGCAGACCGTCTTCGTCTCGCCAGACACTATTAGAGTAGAAGTTCAACTTCTCAAAGAAGTTGAACTTCTTGTTCCTGGACGAACTTCTTGGGCGGAAGTGATGTATGGCTACGACACCCCATGATCCCCCCCTAAATCCCTATCTGGTCATATTCGTAGGCGTGTTCGCGGTATCTTTTGGATCGATATTCGTGCGGTTGGCCAACGCGCCGGCGATCATGATTGCCACCTATCGCGTGGGCATAGCCTCTCTGTTGCTGTGGCCGGTGGGACTGTGGAAAGAGAAACCCGCGTTGCAAAAGATATCCCGCCGCGACCTGGCGCTCGCCCTGCTCACCGGTTGCTTCCTGGCCCTGCACTTTGCGACGTGGGTCAGCTCGCTCGATTATACGTCCGTAGCCAGTTCCGTTGTGCTGGTCAACACCAACCCCCTTTGGGTGGGCATGGTTGCGCCCCTCCTGACCGGCGAACGGGTAAGCCGGATCATGGCCGTGGGCATACTGATCAGCGTGATCGGCGGCGTGATCATCGGCATCGGCGATTTCGGTTTGGCGCCAGCGCAGGCGTTTGGAGACTTGCTCGCCCTTGCCGGCGCGATCATGGCCGGCCTGTACATCTTGATGGGGCGCAATCTGCGCCGGCGCTTACCGGCCCTCACCTATGTCATCGTCGTGTATAGCGCCGCCGCTCTGGTTTTGGCGCTCTTGGCCCTGCTCACCCGACAACCCCTCCACGGCTTCTCGCAAGAAACCTGGATTTTGTTCTTCCTCATGGCTTTGATACCGCAGATAATGGGACACTCGTCCTACAACTGGGCCTTAGGCTACCTATCCGCTTCGTTTGTAGCCGTCAGCCTGTTGGGAGAACCGATTGCCGCAACGATAATGGCCTACTTTCTCTTCGGAGAAGGACTCACGCCGGCAAAACTGGCCGGAGGCCTGATGATCTTGATGGGTATTTATGTGACCGCCAAAGAGGAGGCGAAGAATGGCTGACTTGACCATCCTGCTGATTCGTCATGCCCAGTCCCAGGGCAACCTGATCGGACGATTTCAGGGCCAGACCGATACCCCGTTGAGCGAAGAAGGCCTAATGCAGGCCGAACTTCTGGCCGACCGCCTGGCAAAGCGCACGATTGATGCCGTTTATGCCAGCGATCTGGAGCGTGCGCACCATACCGGAAGAATCATCGCCAATCGGAAGGGTATACCGCTGCACCTCCATCCAGGATTGCGCGAAATAGACATCGGAAAATGGGCCGGCCTTACCCTGGAAGAGATTGCCGCACACTATGCCGACGAACTTGAAGCCTGGCGCCAAGGCGACCCAAACGTCCGCCGTGGTGGAGGCGAATCTTATCAGGAAGCACAAGACCGGATCGTTGCCGCTGTCGAGGAGATTGCCGCAAGCTGCGCCGGTTCACAGATTGTCATCGTATCCCACGGCGGAGCTTTGCGCGCTTTGTTAGCATACGTACTCGACTTTCCCCTCAGCAGCCTTTGGCGAATCCAAATGGCAAACACATCCCTGAGTACAATCGAACGGTATGGGCGTGAGTGGAGCGTACGCCAGATCAACGACGTTTGCCACCTGGAGTCTACAGAGTAAGAAATTTGGGCATGGTCGCATGGCATGAAAGCAGGTTGACAAATTGAGTCTTGGTGCCAGGAAGAATCTGCGTAAAACGTGAAGCGTACTGCGTGAAAGAAGGCCCTTTTCACGTTTCACGGATTTTGCCTGCGCGAACCGTTACCATTCGTCAAGCAGTTTTCTCTGCAAAATGAACCATGCCGAAATTTGGTAGGCCACGACCTTTTGGTACCAACGTCCCCTTGACAAATTGTCCGGAAAGTATAGAATGAAAGTATATTATCTAGCGAAAGTCGTCAGCAATAATCTCTTTGAGACGTAACCATTCTTATGAAAGGCCTTTTTCTCGCGCGGTTCTGGGGCGTTCGGGGGAGTTACCCCGTTCCCGGGCCGGCAACAGTTGCCGTTGGCGGAAACACCCCTTGTATCGAGGTTCAGGTTGATGGCCACCTCATCATCTTGGATGCGGGGACAGGGATGATCGCCCTTGGGCAGGACCTTCTGCGGAGAAGCGTGCAACAAAGCCGTCCTACGGTGGCAACCATCCTTTTCAGCCATACCCATCACGATCACACGCAAGGCATTCCCTTCTTCGTTCCTGCCTACCAAGGGGGCAACACGTTCTATATCCTTGGCCCACGCACGTTCGATCAAGACCTCGAAGAGGCTCTCTCGCGCGCCATGCTGCCGCCGGCCTTCCCCGTCCAATTACAAGACCTGCACTCTTTCAAGATCATCCGCAATCTGGAGGAGACCGACCTGCTCATCTTTCAAAATGGCAACCAAGAACCGCAGTTTCGTCACCGTTTTCGAGATTCTCCCCCCCCTGATCCAAAGGATGTTGTGATCTACACACAAAAAGGCTACGCACATCCCCAAGGAGGTGTCTATCATTACCGGATCGAATGGGCCGGCCGGTCGATTGTCTACGCCACGGACACAGAGGGATACCTGGGAAGTGACCAACGGCTGACACAGTTTGCAAAAGGCGCAGACCTCCTCATCCACGATGCCCAGTTCACAGAAGCCGAATACCTGGACACAGCAGACTCTCGACAGGGTTGGGGCCATAGCACGCCACGAATGGCGACCTCTGTTGCCAACTCGGCCGGCGTGCATACGCTCGTCCTCTTTCACCATGACCCCTCTCACGATGATGAGACCGTTCTGGAAATGGAAAAAAGGGCACGCACCCTGTTTCCCTCCACCTACACTGCGTACGAAGGTCTTTCATTCGATTTGATGGACCTGCCCACCCCCGACCAGGCTCTCTAGCAGTTAACCATGGAAGTTGTTATCCTGGCCGGGGGAGCCGGTCGCCGCTTGCGACCCATCACCTATTGGACACCCAAGCCGTTATTTCCCGTGCCAGGGGGCACGTTGCTCAGCCGTTTGATCCAACAGGTTGCCCCCCTCGATCCTCGCGCCCTTCATGTTGTGACCCATCACCTGGCTGACCGGGTCGCAGATGTGGCAACCCAACACCCTGATGTTCACGTGATCAGCCAGTCGCCCCCGTTTACGCTGACCGGGGCGCTGGCCACGGCAGCCCGTGTTGTCAAAGATGTCTGCCTGATTTTGCACGCTGACCATTATTTTTCTGCGCTTCCTCTCCACGCGATACGCAATGCGCCGGGCATGGCTTCTACTTTCTTTCTGGAAACGATGTCCACCGCTCCCTATTCGCCGGACGTTGCGGCTGCTGCCGGCTGTTACCTCCTGAGCCAAGCAGCGTTACAAGAAATCGCGGGACGGTCTCAGGAAGATACCCTGGCCACGCTGGTGAGCAGCCTGCAAGACTCGGGGCTTGCGGTTCGATGGGAACTTTTGGGGGGCTGGCGATACGACATCGATTCGGTTCAAGATTATCTGGATTTGCAAAAACAACTGTGGACAGACCCGACGCCGTCCGGCAACCTTCACTCGGTGTGGGTGGCCCCCTCCGCGGCAATCACAGACGCGACTCTTGGCCCGCACGTAACCGTAGGCCCACGTGCGCACCTTCGCAATTGTGCGCTGGCCGATGCCGTGGTGCTGGCCGATGCCCTTGTAGAAGATGTGCGCCTGCAGAACGTCCTTGCCGGTCCCGGCCCCGGAGGCTGTGCCGTCCTGATGTTCAGCGGGGAGAAGGTCGCCATCACCTCCCCTGCGGACGCTGCTCACAGCCGGCAGGTCCCTTCCTGGAGAGAGTCCCCGTGCCAGGCGTAAGGTTTTCAGCACCGCCGGCGTCAAATATGTGGAACCGGTGAATGCTTACAAATAAAAGAGCGGGATTCCCCTGCTCCTTCACGCTGTACCCGGAACCGAACAGACTAACCTCGATGGGAGACCAAGAATGACGAAACTGCAAGAACTGACCGAAGTGGGCCAGTCAATCTGGCTGGACTATATCCGCCGAAGCCTGATCGCCGGCGGTGAATTGCAACGCCTGGTGGACGAAGGACTGCGCGGCGTGACCAGCAATCCGACCATCTTCCAGAAAGCCATCGCCGGCAGCACAGATTACGATGCGGACCTGCGCGCCCTTTTGGACGACGACCCGCACAGCGATTCACGCAAATTGTACGAAACACTGGCTATCACCGACATCGTCCAATCAGCCGATGTACTCCGTCCCGTCTACGAGGAAACGAAAGCAACGGACGGCTTTGTCAGCCTGGAAGTCTCGCCCCACCTGGCGCACGATACGGAAGGCACCATCGCCGAAGCCCGTCGCCTCTGGCAGGCCGTCGACCGCCCGAACTTGATGATCAAGGTTCCGGCAACACCCTCCGGCGTCGTGGCCATCGAAGAACTGCTTGCCGAGGGAATTAACGTCAACGCTACCCTGATCTTCTCCCTGTCCCATTATGAATCGGTGGCCCAAGCCTACATTCGTGGAGTTGCCCGCGCCGAGGCTCCGGGCCGTGTTTCCTCGGTCGCTTCCTTCTTCATCAGCCGGGTAGATGTTGCCGTAGACCGCGCGTTGGAAGCCGCCGGGCAGCCGGAAGCGCTGGCCCTGCGCGGCACGGCCGGCATAGCCAACGCGAAGGTGGCCTACGCCCGATTCCGCGAAATCTTCGCCTCCGAAGCGTGGAAAGTGCAGGAACGTCGCGGCGCACACGTGCAACGCCCCCTCTGGGCCAGCACCGGAACCAAGAATCCGGCATACTCCGACGTCTTGTATGTGGAAAACCTCATCGGACCGGACACGGTCAATACGCTCCCGCCGGCAACCCTGCAAAACTTCCGCGATCATGGTCACGTCCTGGCGACGTCCATCGAGCAAGGGGTAGACGAAGCTCGTGGCCAGTTAGCCCAACTTGAAGCGCTGGGCCTGGACCTTGAAACTATTACAGAAAATCTGCAAGCGGCCGGCGTCTCCTCGTTCGCGGCCTCATTCGACGACCTCTTGCAAGCACTCCATGAAAAACGCAACGCTATTCTGGCCGGCCGTACCAGCCATCCCGTTCAACACCTTGGTGCGTATGAAAAAGTCGTGGCCTCTCGCTTGCAGGACTGGGCAGATTCGCGGTTTGCCCGCCGTCTCTGGGAAAAAGACCCCACCCTCTGGTCCCCCGAACCCCTTCCCGAATTGGCCGACCGCATGGGCTGGTTGACTCTGCCGATTTCCATGCACGATCAAATTGATGCGCTGCGTGTTTTCGCCAACGAAGTGAAGGATGAAGGAATACGGCATCTGGTATTGCTGGGTATGGGCGGGTCCAGTCTTTCGCCCAAAGTTTTCCAAGGGACCTTTGGCAACCGGGCCGGATATCCGGAACTGATCGTGTTGGATAGCACCCATCCAGACGCCGTGCGCGCTGTCGGGGCGCGGGTAAAGCTTTCCAAAACGCTCTTTCTGGTGGCCAGCAAATCTGGAACGACGACGGAGACGCTCTCCTTCTTTCATTACTTTTGGGAGAAAGTGTCGCGAATCTCGCCATCTCCCGGAGATCATTTTGTAGCGATCACCGATCCGGGCACAGCCCTGGAAAGTTTGGCCAAAGAGCGCCGGTTCCGCCGCACGTTTTCGTCGCCGGCCGATGTGGGGGGGCGATATTCGGCCCTTTCGGTGTTCGGGTTGGTGCCGGCCGCCCTCATTGGCGTGGACATTCACAGCCTGCTGGACCGGGCCTGGACTATGACCGAATCGTGCGCGTTCTGCGTTTCGGGAGCCGAGAACCCCGGACTTGCCCTGGGTGCCGCCCTCGGAGAACTTGCTTTGGCCGGCCGGGACAAGGTAACGTTCGTTACGTCCCCTTCGCTGTCCGCCTTTCCCATTTGGGCCGAACAGCTAATTGCCGAAAGCACGGGGAAGGAGGGCAAGGGCATTGTCCCCGTCGCCGATGAATCTGTTGGCCCGCCGGCCGTCTATGGCCAGGACAGGGTCTTCGTTTCCCTGACGATGGATGGTGACGAAGCTCCCTTGCTGGAGCAACGTCTGGCCGAGCTGGAAGCCGCCGGCTTCCCGGTGATCCACATCAGCCTGGCAGACAAAGCCGCTCTGGGCCAAGAGTTTTTCCGCTGGGAGGTCGCTGTGGCCGCGGCCGGCGCTGTGCTGGGCATTCACCCCTTCAACCAACCGGACGTACAACTGGCAAAACGATTGGCGCGCGAAGCGATGGCCCAGGCAACAGACGCCTCAGACGAGAGCCCATCGACGCACAAACTGTCTGCTGCGGGCGGCGTAGATTTGCCCGGGATGGAAAGCTGGCTCGCAGAAGCGAAGACCGGCGACTATCTGGGCCTTCAGGCCTACCTTGCTCCGACCGCCGAAACGACAAAGATTCTACAAGAGATTCGCATGGCCTTGCGTGACCGCCTGCACCTGGCGACCACCTTCGGCTACGGGCCGCGCTTCTTGCACTCCACCGGACAACTGCACAAGGGTGGGCCGAACAACGGCCTCTTCCTGCAACTGGTAGACAGCCCGGCAGAAGACCTGGCCGTGCCGGAAACCGACTATACCTTTGGAACCTTGATCGAAGCCCAGTCTCAAGGAGACTACCAGGCCCTTACCCAACGTGGACGGCGCGTACTCCGTTTGCAACTTGACGGGGATGTTTCCGGAAACCTGCGACGGATTCTGGAATTTGTGCGTACAAGAGTAACCGTCTAACGAAGCTTCGCCTCAAACCGACAAGTTGATGGGACACAGATTGGCACAGATCAAAAAAGCTTTATCTGTGTTCAGAATCTTGACTCGTTTGTAAAGAAGTTGGGGCGTCAAGGATTTCAGGGGTTGCCTTGGAAACTCCTGATACAATCTCCTTCTTGCTACGAATACCACGAATGTTTTCTTTTTTCGTGTAAAAGAGTTTTCTTGCCTGCCCCTTTCAAATGTGGTACAATACGGGCGTTGCGCGCTGGAAGGCATCCCGTGTATTCCACGTGTCGCACATAATCCTGTAGCACACCCAAGGAGGAATGGGGCATGGACATAAAAACATACTGGCGGATCCTGCTGCGCAGGGGCTGGATCATCCTGCTGGTAGCCGCGGTAACGACGATCAGCGCCTTGGCCTTCAGCAAGGCGCAAGAGCCAGTATACCGGGCGACAGTCTTGTTGAGCGTACAACCTGCACGGCTCGATTGGGGCTTGCAACAAACCCTGAAGAACATGATGCGGAATTACAGCCGTCAAATCAAATCGCGCCAGAACGCCCAACAAGTCATTGACCAGTTGCAATTGGACATGTCCCCCGACAGCCTGAAGGCCAAACTCAACGTAAGCCCGATTGAATCGGATCTGCTCATTCAGGTGGACGTGAAGGACCATGACCCCATTGTGGCTCGAGACATCGCCCGTGTGACCGCCGAGGTCTTCGTCGCCCAAATGAAAGCCTTTAATCTGGACCAAGACAAGAGGGATCGCGTTTACGTTACTAAGCTAGAGGACCCTGAAGAGGGTTCTCTCTTTTCCCCCAAGACCAATATCAACATACTCGCCGGCGCTCTTTTGGGGGCGTTGCTCGGCGCGATCATTGCGCTGATCCTCGAGTATGCCGATGACACGATCAAGACTGCCGGGGACGTCGGGCGCTACGTTGGGGAAGATATCTCCATTCTCGGGGTTATCCCCACGATGAGTGGTTCCTCTGTTGCTGCGCAAGCCGATCGTCCCGAAAAGTCCGGCCGTAGTTTTCTGGGCAGCGTTTCGAGCAGCACCCTCTTGATCGCTGCGGTAGCTTTTCTTGGCGGAGTGACACTGGCCATCGCCGGCATGACCCTACTGGCGTTATAGGGGGCAGGAGAAAACGACTGTGAATGAACACATACACGCAGACTTGACTACATTGCTAAACCCTCGTTCGCCGATCAGTGAAGCCTATCGCTCCCTGCGCACGAACATCGAGTTTTCCAGCCTGGACAACCCGCTGCACACGCTGGTCATCACCTCTGCCGGCCCCGAGGAGGGCAAATCTACCACGCTAGCCAACCTGGCTGTGGCTACTGCGCAAGCCGGCAAGCGCGTGATCCTGGCCGACTGCGACCTGCGCAAGCCCTCGCTGCACACGCTGTTTGGCTTTGACAACGATTCCGGAATCACTTCGATGGTGGTGGACGAGCAATTGTTTGCCCAGCCCCCCCTGCGGGAAACGGAGGTTTCGGACCTCTTCTTATTGCCCAGTGGGCCGTTGCCTCCGAACCCTTCCGAGTTGCTGGCTTCCCGCCGCATGGAGGAAATCATCAAAGCGCTCACGGCACAGGCCGACATCGTATTTCTGGATACGCCTCCCGTAGTAGCCGTGACAGATGCGGCCGTCCTGGCCTCCAAAGTGGATGGCGTATTGCTGGTAATCCGCGTGGGCAAAACCCGCCGCGAGCATGCCCGCCGGGCCGTGAACTTATTGCAAAAGGTCAACGCCCGCCTGATCGGGTCCGTGCTCAACAATGCTCCTTTTGATTCCGTCGTGCAAGGATACTACACGCAAGTATGATAGACATCCACACACACATCCTGCCGGCCATTGACGATGGGGCACGCGACCTGGACGTAGCCTTGGAAATGGCTCGTATGGCCGTAGCCGACGGCATCCACCAGATGATCGCCACCCCCCACAACGCAGATTGGGAGGAAAAGGAGCAACGCGAGGGGATGATTGAAAGACTGCACCACCTGCAATCATCTGTGGAAAACGCAAACATTGGCCTGCACCTTTATTTGGGAAGTGAAGTACATATTACACCCGACCTTGTACAACGCATGAAGCAGGGACAAATGCTGACACTGAATGGCTCCCGCTATATTTTGCTGGAACTTCCCTTCTCTGCTTTCCCCCACTACCTGGACCAGGTGCTTTTTGAGCTGGCCTTAGAAGGAATTACCGCGGTCTTGGCCCATGCGGAACGATATTCTGCGGTGCAAGAAAAGATAGAGCTGATCCCTCCTCTTGTCGAACGTGGTGTGCTGGTTCAAATCACTTCTGGCAGCCTGGGCGGAACCTTTGGAAGTCAGGCCAAACAAACGGCCATCACGCTGTTGCGGCGGAGGCTGGCCCATATCATTGCTTCCGATGCGCACAATACAGACCTTCGCCCGCCGCTCCTTTCGGAAGCGGTGACCATCGCTGCTGAATACGTGGGCAGGGAACAGGCAGAGCGGATGGTCACGGAGGTTCCCCGGGCCATTCTGGAAAACGTGCCCATTGCCGTGGCACCGCCCCTGCCCCCCCAGCACCGACGAAAATGGTTCGGTCGCTGGTAGAGGAAAGGTGCCCCTTCCCCAAATCAAGCTCTGAAAATCTCTAGGAGGTCATTGTGAAAGGTCTGATACTGAGTGGAGGAAAAGGGACAAGGCTATACCCGCTGACCTTTACCAGCGCAAAACAATTGATCCCTGTTGCCAACAAACCGGTGCTGTTTCGGGTCATCGAGGCGATTCGCGACGCGGGGATCAACGACATCGGCATCGTCGTCGGCGACACAGCCGAGGAAATCAAGAACGCTGTGGGAAGGGGAGGGCGCTGGGATGTGAATATCACCTACATCCCCCAGGAATCCCCGTTAGGACTGGCCCATGCGGTGAAAATCAGTCGCGATTTTCTGGGCGATGACCGGTTCGTGATGTTCCTCGGGGACAACGTCATCGAGGGGGGCATTTCACCCCTCATCGCGCAGTTTGCCGATTCAGACTACACGGCACAAATTGTGCTGACCCGTGTAGCGCATCCCGAACAATACGGCGTAGCGGTGTTGGGCAACGACAACGAGATCGTCAATTTGATCGAGAAGCCCAAGGACCCGCCCAGCAATCTGGCCTTGGTCGGAATCTACATGTTTGACCACCACGTCTTCGAAGCTGTAGAAAAGATAACGCCGTCGTGGCGCGGCGAATTAGAGATCACCGATGCCATCCAGTGGCTCGTAGATCATCAATACAATGTCTTCCCATACGTGCATCGCGGCTGGTGGATCGACACCGGCCGGCCCGGTGACATGCTGGAAGCAAACAGCCTGGTTTTGGAAGAACTCACGCCGCACAATGACGGATATGTTGACCGTGATTCCCAGGTGGACGGACGGGTGACCATAGAAAAAGGTGCAGAAATCATCAACAGCGTCATCCGCGGCCCCGCCATCATCGGTGAACAAACACGGATTGTCAATTCCTACGTGGGCCCGTTTACTTCCATATATCATCACGTGCTCGTCGAGAACAGCGAGATTGAAAACTCGATGGTTTTGGGACATAGCAAGATTAGCGACATTCCACATCGCATCGAAGGAAGCCTTATCGGGCGGCGGGTGGTGCTGACGCGCTCGCCGGTCAAGCCAAAGGCGTACAAACTCACCCTGGGCGATTATAGCCAAGTAGGCGTGTTGTAGATCACGAAAGGAGTCACTTTGTGAAGAACATTGTCGTCACCGGTGGCGCTGGCTTTATCGGTTCCAACTTCGTACGCTACCTGCTGGAACGTTACCCAAACTATCACGTGGTCGTCTACGACAATTTGACTTACGCCGGCAACCTTGACAACCTGCAGGACGTTTCCGAGCGATTTGCGGAGCGGTACGATTTTGTGCGGGCCGATATCTGTGATGCCAAAGAAGTAGAGCGGGTCGTGCAACAATACAGCGTCGATACAATCGTAAACTTCGCCGCCGAAAGTCACGTAGACCGCTCCCTGATGGAACCGGGGGGCTTTATCCAAACCGATGTTTATGGCACCTATGTGCTGCTGGAAGCAGCGAGGAAATTTGGTGTGGAACGATATCACCAGGTTAGCACAGATGAAGTGTATGGCCAAGTGCTGGATGGCCGCTCCACGGAGAGTGACCGCCTGCACACGCGCAGTCCCTATTCGGCCAGCAAGGCCGGCGGCGATTTGATGTGCTTGGCCTACTTCACGAGCTTTGGTGTGCCGGTAACCATCACGCGGGGAAGCAATAACATCGGCCCGTACCAATATCCTGAAAAAGTTGTGCCCCTCTTCGTGACCAATGCCATTGACGACCTTCCTCTGCCTCTGTACGGCGATGGATTACAGATGCGGGACTACCAATACGTGTTGGACCATTGCGAGGGCATTGATGTGGTGCTGCACAAAGGTCAGATCGGCGAGATTTACAACCTGGGAACCGGTACGGAGACGCGCAATATCGACATGGCCCACCTCATCCTCAAGCTGCTCGATAAGCCGCAGAGTCTCCTCCAGCCGATCACCGACCGGCCCGGTCATGACCGTCGTTATGCGCTGGACTGCCGCAAGATTCAATCGATTGGGTGGCAGAGCCGGCACACGTTCGAGGAAGCGTTAGAAAAAACGGTGCGCTGGTATGTGGACAACCAATGGTGGTGGCGCAAAATAAAGAGCGGCGCACATTACGAGGAATACTATACCCGTCAGTACGCCGGCAGAGAAATCAATCCTGCTGCAACATAGCAGTCACTATGAACGGCGCGCACGCCACCAAGGATGAAAATGGCGGGACGTGAAACGTGAAGGCGTGAAACGTGAAGGCGTGAAACGTATTGTGTATTGCGTCTTACGCATCACGCATCACGTTTTACGTGACACCTGACACGTTATTTTCAAAACAGTCGTGCTGCTCCCCCCAGGATTGGGAGACTGGGGGGCGACCTGATCAGGAAAGATTCGCGCAGGCAGAGAAGTGAGAATATAATAGGGGCACGATGAGATTCTTCGGGAAGAATGAAACGGTCGATGCCCAAAAAACCACCTATCTGCTGGCTGCAATCTTGCTGCTGGCTGCCGCACTTCGCCTGTATACCCTGGGAAGCGAGAGTTTCTGGTATGACGAGGCCTACAGTGTTGCCTTCGCGCATCGCTCCCTTCAGGAACTTTCGCTGACCCATTTCGCCGGCCTGCCCTTCTCCGACCGCAATCTGTACCATTTGTTCCTCCATTTTTGGATACAACTGGGCGAGGGAGACACCTTTGTACGCCTGCCCTCTGCCCTTGCTGGATGGAGCAGTGTTTTTCTCCTCTACCTCCTGGGAAAAACGCTCTTTGATCGCGCGGTCGGATTGTGGAGCGCTGCTTTTCTGGCCATTTCCCCCTTGCACGTTTGGTATTCTCAAGAAGCCAGGATGTACATCTTTGCCAGCACATTCAGCCTGGCTTCCGTGTTCTTCTTTGCGCGCATCCTAAAGTCTGCGAATGATCGGTGGAACATGGATTGGGTGGCCATGGTAGTATCTGCTTGTCTCGCTTTGTATGCCCATTATGTGGCTGTCCTGGTTGTAATTTTCCAAAATACCTATTCGTTGTATCACACGAGCCGGCGCAAACTTGGCTGGCCCTTCTTTCGGCGCTGGGTGCTTTCGCAAATTGCCGTGTTCTTGGTCGCTTTGCTCTGGCTGATTGGATTGCTATACCAGCAACGACATGGTTGGTGGGGATGGGTCGCCAGGAAATATGGGCCGCCACACATCGGCAACCTGATCACCCTCTGGCAACAGTTCAGTGTGGGCGTGACCTTCCCCGATTCGCACCCCTGGCGATTGATCGCCATGTTAATCTTCGCCGTGACGCTGCTGTCCGGTGCGATAAGCCCGCTTCTGTCATACGTGAAGGGAACTCAGGGGGGAGAAGCTCCGTTTGACCGGTCGCTCTTTGTCGTTCTCTATTTCTTGTTGCCCCTTGTCCTGGCCTACGCAGCCTCCCAATTTACCCCCATGTTCATTACACGCTATCTGATACCGCTTCTTCCGGCCTATTGCTTGTGGCTGGGGCTGGGCATTGCTTCCATCCACATTCGCTGGGTTCAATGGCCCTTAGCCCTTGCCCTGGTGCTGCTATCTTTCGTATCCTTGCTCAATTTGTACCAGCTTCCCCAAAAAGAAGATTGGCGTGGTGCTGCGGCATACGTAGATAGCCAGGTGCGGCCCGACGATGTGATCTTTCTGGTGGATGGAGACATCTTCATCCCCTTCAATCGTTATTATCGGCATGTCACCGACGAACAGCGCGTGTGGAGAGGGTTGGACGACCCCCAGAAATTGGGTGAACTGGTGGATGGGGCCATCGTTGGCCACCGCCGTTTCTGGATTGTGCGGAGTCATGCTCCCGATCGCGCGTTGGATTACGCATTTCAAAGGGATCCGCGACTCGTGCAGATGGATAGGCGGGCATACTTGGGGGTAGAAGTTTCCCTCTTTCAGGTTGCGAGAAGAAAAACGTGAGTCCCCGGTACGCGCCAGGCAAGATCAACGCCGGCATCCTTTCTCTGGGGCTGCTGCTCTCTCTTATCATGACCTATCCCCTTGTCTTGCACCCGGGGAGCATCATCCTGGGCCCGCCCGGCGATAATTTTGAATACCTCTATAAGATGTGGTGGTTCAAGGAGGCGCTTCTCGTCAAAGGAATCTCCCCTTTCTTTAACCCGGGGGTTTTTGCGCCTTTTGGCTACCCGCTGGCCCTTTCCGAAACGACGCTGGCCAACATGCTGACCGGCTTTCCGCTTACGATACTTTTCGGTGAAGTCATTTCCTACAACGCGGTGATTGTGGCTTCGTTCGTTCTCTCCCTTTTTGCCGGCTACCTGTTGGGCTATGCCATTTCCGGACGCCGGGCGGCGGGCCTGGTGACCGGCATCGTGTTCGCCTTTGCGCCCTATCGCCTGGCGCACTTGGGAGCCGGCCATCTGCCATTGATGGGGACGCAATGGATCCCCCTCACATTTTTCTACCTCGAACGAATGATGCGCCGCCAACGGTTTCGCAACGCGGCCATGGGCGGCTTGTTCTTGGGATTGACCGGACTCTCTTCGTGGTATTATGCCTACATGATGGGAATCTTCGTTCTCATGTACGTGGTGTTGCGGGGTTTGCGTAGCAAATGCCCGGGGCGTACGAGGGGTGTCCCCTCGCCTCTCCCTCCCCCCTACATTTCGGGGCTTGCGCAGCGGTTCGCCGCAAGCCCGTTGCGCGGACGCCTTTGGCGAAAAAGAACATTTGCGGTACAATGGGGCATCGGATTGGCCTGGTTGTTTGTCGTGGCCGGTATCGTTCTCTTGCCTGCGTTGGTGCCGCTGTTGCGTACGACCGGCCGGCAAGCGATACCCTATCCGTTGCGGTACGTCGATCAGTGGTCGGCCAGTCCTTTAGATTTTGTGGTACCGAACATCATGCACCCGTTGTGGGGAGCGGTCGTCGCCGGCCTGTACCCGCAAAATGTGTTCGAGAACGTCCTTTTCGTGGGATGGATTCCGCTGGCCCTGGCCTGGGTCGGATGGAGGCAGCGCAATGTCGCCGCCCGGGCCTTTGGGTGGCTCGCTGTGGGCGCTTTTGTGTTGGCCCTGGGAACGACCTTGCATGTGGGGAGGCACCCTGTGCAAATTCCCGTTCCGAGCGAGGTGCAATTTGCTTTCGAGAGGGGAATGAGTTGGCTTTCGACAAAACTGGCCCTGAACCCCGTTTCCCGATGGGACATGGGGGGATCGGGCACGATTGTGGTCCCGATGCCGACCTTGTTGCTCTACCTTTTCATGCCCTTTTTCAGCGCCATGCGCGTATGGACCCGCTTTGGCCTGTTCGTCTTGCTCGGCGTGGCCGTTCTGAGTGGCGTGGGGGCCGCATATCTGGCAGACCGGTGGCGAAACGGACTCGTCGTTGCCCTGCTTTGTGCGGGGATCATCGTTGAGTTTGCTCCCATGCCCTACGCTCTGGGGTATGCGCGGGTGCAGCCGCAACCGGTCGATACGTGGCTGGCCAAACAGCCTGGACAGGGCCTGGTCATACAATTCCCCCTGGATCGTACCTGGGCCGGCTACCCGCTCTACGAGGCACGCTGGCACGGCAAACCGGTTGCGTACGGATACGGAACCTTTGTGCCGCACAAATATCAGGAAGCGGCGGCTCCGCTGGAGACGTTTCCCAGCCGGTCAGCCCTAGCCCTTTTGCGGCGCTGGGGCGTGCAGTACATCGTGATCGCGCAGGACAGCCTGGCCAAAGCTAACCCTGACGCTGTAGAGACATTGAATCACATGCCTGGCGTTCAATTGATTTGGGCCGGAACGGACCGGAACTTATATGCCGGCGACCGCTTGTTACGCTTGCTTCCAGTCTCTCCCTTGGTTCCTCCATCGGAGTTTCTTTACGGGGACGAGCAATCTTTCTTGCAGGATAACTTGTTGATCTACGAAATCAAATAACATATCTCGGAGGTGATGGAATTGTCCACTGAGAAAAATCTGGTTGGTGTAATTTTAGCCGCGGGACGGGGCACGCGGATCAAGCCCCTCAGTTTGCGATATCCCAAACCGTTGCTGCCGGTCTGCAACAAACCAATCATCCAATACCAGATCGAGGACATGAAGCGCATCGGCGTAAAGGAAGTTTTCGTTGTTGTCGGGCACCTGAAGGAAAAAGTCCCTCAGCAATTAGGAGACGGTTCTGCCTGGGGCATGAAGTTGCATTACATTGACCAGGGAGAAACGCTCGGCATCGCACACGCTGTTCTGCAGTTGGAAGACCAGATTGATTCTCCCTTTATTCTCTTCCTTGGTGACATCTTCATGGTCAACAAGGACCTGCAAACGATGGTCGAGATGTTTTGGGCGCGTCAGGCGGGCGGGGTGTTGGCCGTGAAGCGGGAGTACAACCCGGAGTATATCCGGCGCAATTTTGCGGTGATCCTTCACGCCAGCGGTATCGTCACCCGCGTGATCGAAAAGCCGCGCTACGTAAACACCGATCTGAAAGGGTGCGGCATCTATCTCTTCGATCAAGCGATCTTCGACGCCATCCGCCGTACCCCCCGCACGGCACAGCGCGACGAATACGAGATCACCAGCTCGATCCAGATTCTGATTGACGATGGCTACCCGGTCTACCCCGCAGAAGTGGTCAAGTGGGACATGAACATCACCCTGGCCTGTGACCTGTTGGGCTGTAACCGTCGTCAAAGGGAACGCCTGGGGCAGGATAACATTGTCGGACAAAATGTCCGACTGGCCCCAGGCACGCAGGTGATCAACTCTGTCATCGGCGATGGCGTAACCGTCAGCCAGCCCATCACCATTCGGGACTCTTTGCTATTCGCGGGCACGCCGGTGACCGGTACAGAAGACATCGTGGATACGGTGATGACGCCGGACGATGTAATCGTCTGTCGGGGCCGGTAGATGCGCAAATTGCGTACTGTGCCGCGCAGTTTCTCTTTCACCGGCCGCTGGGCTGATGGTCTGCTGCTGTTTTTGGTAGCCGTCGTGGCCATGCACGGCTGGTGGAATCGTGAAATGCCCCTCACCCCGCGCCGTGAGATGCTGGTTCAAATGAGCACGGCCTGGCTGGTGCGTCAAGACCTTTTGCACGGCGTGCTCTTCTCCCCGTGGACTCCGGCCTGGTTCGGCGGTTTGCCCTGGACGCGGTTCCTGGCCTGGCCGGTTTATTATGCCGTCGCCGGATTCTCCGTGCTGAGCGGCTTCTCTTTGGGTTTCGTGACGAAGCTGTTCTACCTGGTTGTGCTCTCTGGTTCGGCGATGAGCCTTTATCTTTGGGCCTCCTCTTTGAATATCGGCAGAGCGGGCGCGCTCATCGCCGGCACCGTCTATCTTCTCTTCCCCTTCCATCTGCACACGGCCGTGGATTGGTGGGAGCACGCCCTCTTCTGGGCCTTGCTGCCGTTGCCCTTGTGGTGGTATGAGCGCCACCGCCACCGCCCGGTGCAGAATTGGGCATGGGTGTGGGGACTGGGATTCTTCCTGGGCATCTTGCCCCTGGCAAATCTGGAGCGGACGCCTCCGGCCTGGCTCGTGCTGGGCGCATACCTCGGCCTGCGCGAAGCCGGTCTGTGGCGCAGCGGGCGGCGTACCATCGCCCGGAGCTTGCAGATGGGACTGGTCGTCGTCGCAATCGCCGGAGCACTCGGCGCTGCCATACTCGTGCCGGCCGCTGTCGAAATGAAGCAGGTTGCCGTATCCCAAATGCGTGGTGCCTCGGCGGCCCTCTCCGCCGATTTCTTGCGCGGCTATGCCGTCTCTGTGCCGATGCTCTGGGATGCCGCATTGAAACGGGTGAAGATGCCTGTGGACACCTCCTCTTTGCCGGTCATCTGGAAAGCCTTTGGCGGGCTGAATGCCTGGTACCTGGGCGGGAGTACCCTGCTTCTGGCGTTGATCGGCGCTCTTTCCTGGCGACGGGTTCGCGGGCTTGGCGCGGTGGGGGCCGTTTTGGGGCTGGGCCTGGTCATGGCCGCCGGCCCTCTCCTGCCCCTCAATCCGGTCATGCACACACCCTTCCTTTCCCGGCTGATGCCCTTCCGCGCGTTGATGTTTGTGGCGGCCGGATTGGCAGTGCTGGCCGGTGCCGGCGCGGCCCGCTTGCTGGGGACTTTGCACAAACCCTTGTGGCGAGTCCTCTTCTTTGTCGCCATTTTGGGCCTGATCGTAGTGGATTACAAACCGGCCTGGGCCGTCTTTCAGCACACGCCGGCCTATTTTTCTGCCGATGAACTGGCCGCGTATCATTGGCTGGAAGACCACGGGCAAGGATACCGGCTCTGGGAACCAACCGGCCTGATCGGCAACAAATATCGCTATACCTATTCGGTCCGTTACACGTCCCTCCCTCATTACGACGGCCATTGGGACGAAGGGGTACCCCTCCCCATGGCCCTCTTGCGCGAAAATGGGGACGAGGCGACGCTGTTGAATCTTTTAGGGGTGCGCTACATTCTCCTTCGCCCGGCAGATCCGCACTTTGCCGGTGACAACGAGCGTTTGCAGGCAGCCGGATGGAATCAATTGGCCTGGCAATCGCGGGACGTCATCATTTTGGAAAACCGGACGGTGCAGCCTTTTGCCCGGCTCTATGCGCGGGCCGTGCGCTTGGATGATCAGAATATGGCGGCATTGGCTGCCGCCTTGCCGGACGCGCTTTCACAACAGGTTGCCCTGCTGGATGGCGGCTTGGGCGCAAACCGAAACATCCGCACGGCCTACACGGTCGAGTCGCTGTCCCCCCAGAAGCTTCCGCCGGTGGCAAGCCTGGGCGACCGGCCATCGCCGGAATGGCAGCGGCCCAGGGGCGACGAAATCGCCCTGCGCGTTGAAACGCCTCGCCCGGCGCTGCTCGCCGTCAGCGAGGCGTGGTACCCGCTCTGGCGCGTGACGGTGAATGGAGCCGAGTCGCCCGTGCTGCGCGTGGATGGCGCCTTTCTGGGGGTTGCCCTGCCGGCCGGCACCAGCGCGGTCGCCTTTCACTTTGCCAGACCCGCGTACGTCTGGTTCGGATACCTGCTCTCTGTGGGGGCAGCGTGTGCAACGTTGGCGATGCTTCTCTACTCAGTCTTTAGGTGCCAGGCACTTGTGAAGGCCCTCTCGCAACGTGACAAGGCATGTAGACGAATGTTGGCTTTGAGACATCCACCGAAAGTGCCTGGCACCTGATTTGCCTCATGGGGCTGAGTAGTTACTATTTGAGATGAATTGCGAAGACAGGTCATGCCTATGAGTGAAGAAAAGAGGACAGCCGTAATTGTCCCCACCTACAATGAAATAGAAAACTTGCCCAGCCTGATCGAGCAACTGCTGGCCCTTGACCTGGGTCTGATGCCCATCGTGGTGGACGACAATTCGCCCGATGGCACAGGACAACTGGCCGACGAGCTGGCCCTGACGCACGAAGAAATCTCTGTAATCCACCGCGCCAGCAAGTTGGGATTGGGCACGGCCTACATCGCCGGCTTTCGGCACGCCTTCGAACAGGAAGTTGACTACATCGTGACGATGGATGCCGATTTCTCGCATAACCCGCGCTACATTCCGAGCATGTTGCGGGCTATGGATCACTGCGATGTCGTGATCGGCTCGCGGTACGTGCCTGGCGGGGACACCCGCTATTGCACCTGGACGCGGAAAATGCTCAGTCGTGGGGCGAACGCCATCGCCAAAATGATGCTCGGGCTGCACGCCCACGATTGTACCGCCGGATTTCGCTGCTACCGGCGTGAGGTTTTGCAGGCCATACCGCTCGACCAGATATTTTCCAGCGGCTATTCCTTCCTGATCGAGATGATCTATAAGTGCCAGGAACTGGGCTTTCGCATCGGGGAGGAGCCGATCATTTTTGAGAACCGGCAGCGGGGATCGTCCAAAATATCGAAGGTAGAGATCGCAAAGGCGATGTACACGGTCTTCCGATTGCGGTGGGGTGGCCTGCCCTGGGATGCCTGGATCGCAGCCTACCGGAAACAAGCAGGTCGGGAAGGGTGAACCGTTTGGCAGAAGGGACCATCGTCATCATGCCGGCACATAACGAAGCCGAAAATCTGCCTCGTGTGCTTGCCGAGCTGCGGCAAGTGTTAGGCGCAGTGGACATCCTGGTCGTGGATGACTGCTCGGTCGATGAAACGGCCGCGGTGGCGCGGCGTTTGGGGGCGAAGGTTGTGCAATTGCCCTGCAACCTGGGCTACGGGGGAGCGGTGCAGACCGGATTTCGCTACGCCTCGGAGTTCGGCTACTCCCTCGGCCTGCTGATGGATGCCGATGGGCAACACGATCCGCACAGTGCGCCCGCTCTGTTGTCCGTGGTGCAAACTGGCCAGGCCGATGTTGCCCTGGGCTCTCGTTTCCTGGGAGAGGCCACCTATCACGTCCCTCTCACGCGGCGTCTGGGCATGGCTTTCTTTCGGAAAATCGTGGATCGTATGAGCAAGCAGCGGTTCACCGATCCCACGTCGGGATTCCAGTGCCTGAGCGGTGAAGTGATGCGCTTTTTTGCTCGCGACAATTACCCAACCGATTACCCCGACGCCGACACCATCCTCCTTTTGAAATATGCCGGCTTCCGGGTGAAAGAGGTTCCGGTGACGATCAGGGACCGGCTCAGTGGCCAGTCTATGCACGCCGGCTGGAAGCCGCTCTACTACGTTTTCAAGATGCTCTTGTCCATCCTGGTCGTTGGACTACGACAGAAAACCAATCTAAACGGACGTGATCGCTCATGAATATTGTCAATGCACTGACGGTGGATGTGGAAGCGTGGTACCATGCCGAAATCGTTCGCCACCGTGTGCCCGAAACCGAAAGACTCCGGCAAGTGGAAGAAGCCTTGGCTCCCTTGCGACATTTGTTTCGCCGCCAGGGTGTGCGGGCCACCTTTTTCTTCGTAGGAGAGATCCTCCGCCTGCACCCCGCGCTTGTCCGCGCCTTGCACGACGAAGGGCACGAAATCGCCTTCCACACCATGTCCCACCGGCCGCTCCACAAGATGGGAGAGCAGGCTTTTCGGGCGGAGATTGCCGCCTTCGCCGAGCTTACCGGTGATGTCTTGGGCGAGGGGTTCTCCCCCGTCGGGTTTCGTGCGCCTACCTTTTCCCTGAACCAGCATACGAATTGGGCCATTCGAGCCCTTTCCGAGGCCGGCTATCGCTACGATTCGAGCATCTTTCCCCTGCGCACGCCGTTGTATGGCGTGGATCGTTGCCCTCCTGTGCCCTACCGTCTCTCCCCCGAAGATGTGACCCGCGATAGCGAAAAGAGTAGCTTGCTGTGGGAGTTTCCCTTGCCGGTGCTCCCCGTCGGCCCGCTGAAGGTCCCTCTGGCCGGCGGCTTCTACCTCCGCTTGTTCCCCCTTTCCCTGCTCTTATGGGGGCTGCGCAGGCTGAATGCAGACGGAATCCCCTTCACGCTGTACGTCCATCCCTGGGAGACGTATCCGGGGACGCCGCACGTGGCAAACCTTTCGCCGCAGGATAGCTTCATCACCTATCACAACATAGACGGCACGTTGCTCAAACTTGCTGGGATTCTCAACCGGTTCCGGTTTGCGCCCATGGAAAAGGCCCTGGGTGCCTACCTTGAAAGTCGGGGCGAAGAGGGCTGATATGGCCGTCCTCTCTTTTGACGAGCGCAAGACGCGGGTGCGCTGGATTCTCCTGGCCGGGCTGATCATTTTGTTGGCCTTCGATTACGCCCACGTATGGGCCATCACGAACAATCATGACTTCGCGGTCTTTTACCAGGCAGCCGCACGGTTGAGAAACGGGCAAGACATCTACCGCGACCTGGCGACATTCCAGAAGGCGATTGCAAGCGGCTCGTTCGTCCTGAAGAATCCAGACACGGTATGGCCCTATGCCTACCCTCCGCTGGCCGCGATCCTTTTTCTGCCGCTAACCTGGATTCCGTATGCGTGGGCCGCTGCCGGGTGGACGGTGGCGAATTTCTTGTTCTTGTGGGGTGGGTGCGCGCTGATACTTCTTTCTCTGGGACGGCTCACCTGGACGATGGGGTTGGCGACGTTGTTGCTGCTCTATCAATTCTACCCCGCTACGGTGGCTTTGCGGTTGGGGCAAATGGAAGTGGCCCAGTTCGTGCTCCTGGCGGCCGCTCTGTGGGCTTTGAGAAATCAACGAGAAGGGGTGGCCGGCCTCTCATTGGGCCTCGCTACTGCGCTGAAGTTCTTCCCCGGCGCGTTACTCGGCTTTCTTCTTTGGAAGCGGCGCTGGAAAGCCGCAGCCTGGGGAATCGGCAGTGCTCTGGCCCTGCTCATCGTTTCGTACGCCGTGGTCGGGCTGGACAACATCCCGCGTTACCTGGCTTTTACGTCGGTGTACAGCCACGGAGGATTTGCGGCCTTCCCATACAACCAATCGTTCAGTGGGTTCTTCAGTCGCGCCTTCACGGCCAATCTTTTCACGGCACCGGTGCGGGGGATAGATAGCCCCCCGCTGGCCTGGTCCCTGACCCTCCTGGCTAGCGCGGCCGTCACGCTGCCTTTCTTGGCCGTCACGTGGAAAGAGTGTGCGCCAACCGGCGAAAGATTTGCGTTGGAGTATGCTTTTGCCGTTATCGTATTGCTGCTGGTCTCGCCGCACTCCCAAATCTACGCTTTTGTGTGGTTGCTGCTCCCCTTCCTCGTGATCCTGCGGTGGGTGACGCACCAGAACCCTTTTCCCTGGGCAATGACGATCCTTTTGGTGGCAGCCTATCTCCTGGTGGGCCGGGAATTCTCGTTCAATGTCCGTTTTGTGATCCGGTTGATTCAGTCTCACATCTTGGTGGGAACGCTGCTTTTGTGGGGCTTGTTCTTCATCGTGCTGGCACGTAGGAGGTGAGAAAACATGTCTGTTCGGGCTAAAATGTTTGTCATCCTGCTCAGCCTGGGGGTGCTGGCCTTCGTGATAAATCTGGTGCGCACGCGCAAACTGAAAGAGGAGTTCGCGTTGCTCTGGTTGTTTGCCGGGGCGGCCCTGGTCATCGCCCCCTTGACGATAGACTGGCTGGATGTGCTGGCCTACGCCATGGGCATAGACTATCCGCCGGCACTTCTTTTTGTGCTCTTCTTTCTCTTTTTGCTGTTCATCCTGTTTCAGTTTTCCGTCAGCATTTCCCGATTTACGGAGCAAATCAAGGTGCTGACACAAGAGGTCGCGCTGCTCTCCCAACGCGTTGCCGAGCTGGAGCGCCCGGCCTCCGAATCAGGGAGCGATCATGCGTAAGAGACGGGAATGGTGGCTGGTAGCGGCCGTCGTACTCCTGGCCGCCGGCCTGCGCGCGGTGCTGGCTTCTCCGACCCGCGTCGTGTGGGGCGACGAGCCCTTCTACCTCTGGCTGGGCAAGAACTGGCTCACCGGCCACGGCTACACCTTCACCGGCTATTCCGATGTCCATCACACGCCTCTCTACCCGCTGCTCACCGGCACGCTCTACCTGATAACGCACAATCTGGAGTTGGCCAGCCGCATTTGGTATATCGTGCTCGGCGCACTTTTGGGCGTGCCGGTCTACCTGCTGGCGCGACGGTTGTATGGCCGTCCCACCGCTGTGCTGGCCTTGCTGTTCGTCTCGCTGCACCCCGCACTCACCGCCGGCGTGATCCATTGGGGCACGCTTACCGAGCCTCCCTACTACCTGTTCATCTACACCGGTTTGCTGGCCGCGCTCCTCGCCCTGGAGACGCGCAAGGTGTGGGCCTACGCCGGCGCGGGTATGCTCTTCGCCCTCGCCTACCTCACCCGTCCGGAAGCAATCGCCTACCTGGTCGCGGTGGGAGGCTATTTCTTGCTGGTGCGCCTGTTGGAAAGGCGGTTGTTCACGCGGACGGAAGTTCTCCTGTTCGCCGCCTATCTGGCCGGATTTGCCCTCTTCTTTATGCCCTATGCCGTGTACGTCCACGGAGAGACCGGCGAATGGATGATCAGCGAAAAGGCCGGCGTCACGTACGTCACCAGCAAGAGTCTGGCCTACAGCGACGTGGCTACGTTCGACCGAGCGACCTGGGGGCTGGATAGCACCGGCCGGGAAGTCTTTTTCTTTTCGCGGCAAAGTTACAACGTCAGCATGGTACAGACGATCCTGGCCGATCCCCAAGACTTCTTGCGGCTGTTCAAACGAAATGTGTCCCAATTCGCTCACCTGATGGTCTCCTCGCGGATGATGCCGGTCTACCTTTTGCCTTTCCTGGCTTTGGGCTGGTTCCGGCGTCCCTGGAATCGCCACCGGGCACGGGGCGAGGGATTGATTCTCATTTCCTGCCTGCCGGTGACGGCCTTCCTCCTGTTCTTCATCCAGGAGCGATACATCGCCACGGCCTTGCCCTCCCTGCTGATCTGGGCAGCACACGGCGTGCGGGAGACCGGAGAATGGTTGGGAGAGACGGTCACAGAACTGACGGGGGGGCGATTTGCCGGGCAAAGACAGCGGTTGGCTTTGGTGATGCTTCCTGCGCTCGTGCCGCTCATCTTTTTCGCCGCTATGATTCCTCGCGTGGATGCGAACACCAGCCTGGGATCGTGGAATCCGGCGCACCGCCGCGTCGGTCTGTGGATGAAGGCGCACCTGCCGGCCGGCGTCACGGTCATGTCACGCTACCCGGCCATCGCCTTCCATGCCGACGCCGCGCGTTGGGTGCCGACGCCAAACGCCACCTGGCCGGAAATCCGGCCCTACGCGGAGGCCAAGGGAGTCGAATACTTCGTCCTGGAAGAACGGGAGGTGCGCAAGTTGCGACCGCAGTTGGCCCCGTTGCTCGTGTCTGAAACGCAACCACCCGATCTCAAACAGATTTACGAGGACAATGAAGACCCTGAGAACAGGTTGTTCGTTTTTCGGTATATCGCCGGCGGATAATGAAAAGGTTGCCAACTTTTGGAAAGTTGGCAACCTTCAACTTTCATGAATGTATCTTCTCAATAATCCGGGGTAGGGGCATGGCCTTGCGCCTGCCCCGTAGGGCGACCGCCAGGGTACGCCCCTACTTATTGAGAAGATACTGAATAAAAGCAAAATGAACACCAAAAGACAAGATTTTGCCATTCTAATTATCTTAACGGTTGCCGGCGCGTTCCTGCGCCTCTACCGGTTGGGCGATTACGGATTCTGGCGCGATGAAGCGCAGGGAATCTTCGTCTCCCTGAAGGCCTTTCCGGTAGGAATCATTCAGGCTTTGATCCACGGAGGACACCCCCCCGTCGTCTTTCATTTCCTGGTTCACTTTTGGGTTCCGCTGGTGGGGCGTGGGGAGCTGGAAATCCGGTTGATCTCCGCCGTTGCCGGAATTGCGGTGATTCCGGTGCTGTTCTGGCTGGGGCGAGAGATGTTCGATGCACGGACGGGACTGTTGGCTGCCGCACTCGGTATGGGCCTGCCCCTGCACGTCTCTGTCTCGCACGAGGCACGCATGTACACGCTGCTGGCCCTGTTCACAGCGCTCTCCATGGGCTTCCTGTATCGAGCGTGGCGAGATGGGCAACGGAAAGATTGGGGGGCATACGTGGTTTTCTCTCTCCTGGCCCTCTACACGCACAACTGGGCGTTGCTCGTCGTAGCCAGCCAGGGGGTGTGGTCGCTATTTCGGCTGCTGTGGAATCGAGAGGAGCGCAAAGGGATACGCTCCTGGTTCGTTTCCGAAGTCATGATCGTTTTGGGCTATCTTCCTTGGGTGCCGGTATTGCTGAAACAGAATCAGCGCCTGGTGGTAGCCGGAAGTTGGCTTGCCCAGGGGTCGCGAGTGGGCAATCTCTTCCGCATCGCCAACGAAATGACCGGTCTGGCATTCTCCGGCGGGCGTTACTATTTGTGGCTGTTGCTCTTTTTTCTGGGGGCCTTTTCGCTGGTTCGTGACCGCGAGAGCCTCTCCTTTCGGCTGGATATGAAAGCAGCACCGACACTTGTGTTGGCCTGTCTGGCCGGCCCCCTGCTGCTGGCGGTGTTCTTGACCGGCAACGGGTTGGGCGTGGTTCCCTCCTACGCGACGATGGCGGTTTATCCGGCCCTTTGCCTGCTGCTTGCCCGGGGCGTCTTTGGCCTGCGCTTTCGCCCCCTGATGGTCATCACCGTGGCCATCATCGCGCTGCTGTGGGCGCGCGTTTTGATCCCCGAAATAGGCCAGCCCACGTCCAGCCTGCGCGAAGTGGCCGCCTTTGTCGAACAGAACAGCCGCCCGGGAGACGTGATCGTCATCGCCCCGGACTACCTGGCAACGACCTTCAACTATTATTACCAGGGCACACAGCCGCAAGTTTCCTTCCCTGACCAACCGGGCCGGCGAGTTGAAGAAATCGAGTGGTTGGATTACAACCGCCGGTGGGAGCACGCTACGATCACCCCCACCTTGCAATTTGTGCAGAAATCGCTTGGCCCGGGAGGACGGGTGTGGCTCATCGCCCCGCTCGATGCATACCCGAACGACCCTCGCTTCGACCAAATTCGCGCGATCAAAGCAGCGTTCGACCGCACGTACGTACTCCGTGAGGCCGACCGGTCGTTTCGCGGGCCGGTGGAGACGGCGGACGTCTTCTTGTACGGAAGGGCGGCGAAATGACGACTCGTCTGAGGAACTCAAGTGAGAGAAGGTGGCTGCTGGGAGGGGTACTCGCGCTGTTCGCCCTGCGATTGCTCCTTACAGTTGTCCTGCCACGGGTCGTCAAATGGGACGAGCCGGACTACTTGCTGCTGGGCCAGCACCTCTGGGCCGGTCAGGGTTTCACCTCGGGATGGGTGCCGGAGGTGCATTATACGCCCCTCTATCCGCTGGTTACAGGCTTTTTCAACCTGATCGTCCACGACCTGGAGCGCGCCAGCGATGTGGCATACGCCCTCTTTGGCGCGCTCTTGCTGCTGCCCGTCTGGTTTCTATCCCGACGGGTGTATGGCCGGCGTACGGCATGGACAGCCCTTGCCCTGCTGGCGATCTTCCCGCCCCTCACGATCAGCGTCCTTTACTGGGGTACGATGACGGAACCGCTCTACCTGTTTCTCGTTTTTGGTGGGCTGGCTTTGCTGCTGGCCGCGCACGAACGGCAGTCGTGGCCGGCAATGGGCATGGCCGGCGTGGCCTTCGGCCTGGCTTACCTGACCCGGCCGGAGGCGGTGAGCTTTTTTGTGGCCGGATTGCTCTGGTGGCTTCTGTCTGCACATTTTCACAGGCCGCAAAACCCTCGCCTGGCGGCCGGGGGAGGCGGGCTTTTTATCGCAGCGTTTCTGCTCGTCTCTGCTCCCTACGTTGTTTACCTCCACACCCAGACCGGCCACTGGTCCCTCAGCGGCAAGCTGGCCGTGACCTGGGACATTGGCCGGGCCGTGCAAGACCGCGACCCTGCCGAGTACGACCGTGTTACCGCCGGCCTCGACTCCGAAGGCAAAGAGATTATCTGGTTCTCGCCGCACCGCTTCGACCGCAACATGTTTCAACTTGTTGCCGCAAACCCAGAGGGCTTGTTGCGGCGGATGGTTCGCAATGCTCGCACCCTTCGCGGAGACTTGATCGGGCGCACAGCCTTTCCTTTGCTGCTGTTGCCATTCCTTGCCCTGGCCTGGTTCACCGATCGCTGGTCTCGCCGCCGGCTGCGCGGAGAGGCCTTATTGGCCATCGGTCTGTTGCCGCTGTTTACGTTCTTACCCTTTCACATCGAGCTGCGCTTCTTCGCCCCGGTTTTCGTCGTGCTGCTTATCTGGTCGGCCCGCGGTCTTGTGGCCCTTGGCGATTGGTTGGTGGCGACTTTGGGTAACCTCTGGCCGGTTTGGGTCGGTGGCGCGCGCAGAAAGCGGATGATCTTTTTCCTGCCGGGGGTGTTGGTGTTGGCCTATTTCCTTCTCTCCATGCCGGCCACGTTCCAACAGGGTGTGCAGAGCAGCGACTTTGGGCACAAGACGGCCGGCTTGTGGCTGCGCCAAAATACGCCCGCCGACGCGGTCATCCTGACGCGCGACATTGCCGTGGCCTTGTATGCCGATCGTCGCTGGGTGCCTTCGCCCCACGCCGAATTCGACCGCTATTTGGCGTATGCCCGGCGGCAGGGCGCAGATTATCTGGTAACCGATACGCGAGAGCTGACCGTGTTGCGACCACACCTCCGTTTTCTGCTCGATACGGCGCATCCGCCGGCCGGGTTGGAGGCGGTCTACGATCAGGCGGGCAACAAGGGCCGCACCCTGGTGTTTCGCTTGTTGCCACCGGCGGACGGAGGGTAAAGGTGCACCCCCTCCTGTTGCTGAATCCTCCCGGAACGCCGGGCACGACCGCCAACCGCGAGGGAGCGGCCGGCATGGGCGCTGTACGGAGGGAGCCGAGCGGCTTCTTCTATCCGCCGCAGACTCTGGCGGTCACGGCGGCCGCTGTGCGCGATGCCGGACATACGGTCGTCATCGTGGATGCCGTCGCCGGAGGGATGGCCCTGCCCGAAGCGGTTGCCCGCGTGGACGCACACCATCCGGCACAGGTCGGCGTCTTTGTCTCCCCGGCCACGTGGCCGGCCGATCGTGCCTGTCTGCAACGGTTGCACGAGCGGTTGCCCGCTACCCCCCTGGTCGCCTTCGGGCCGGCGACGCGGTTCATGGTGCAGGACATCGAGGCGACGGGGGCGACTCGTGCCATCCTCCTGGGAGAACCGGAACTGGCTTTCCCTCGCTTGGTGGAGGCCCTTTTCGATGCGCCCCAGAGTTTGTGCGGCCCGCTTTGGCCCGCCGACCTGGGCGCTTCCGGCTACGATGAGGAGGGACGGCTCGAGTCTCTCGATTCTCTACCACGGCCGGCCTGGGATTTGCTCCCCGCGTACCCCTTCTACACGCTGCAAGCCAGCCGGGGGTGCGAGGAGGCCTGTGTGTATTGTCCCTACGTGGTCGCGCAGGGCCGTCACTACCGCGTTCGTGACCCGCGCCGCGTGGCAGACGAGATGGTTTGGCTGGCGGAGCGGTTTCGCCCCCCCCGCCTGATCTTCCGCGATCCGGTCTTCGCCCGCGAGCGTGATCGGGTCGTCGCGTTGTGCCATGCTTTGCGTGATCGCCGCTTTGCTGTGCCGTGGGAATGCGAATCCCGTCCGGAACACTTCGATGCGCCCCTGTTGCAGACCATGAAGCGTGCCGGTTGCCGTGTGATCAAGCTGGGGCTGGAGACGGTGGCCCCGGCGTTGCTCGTGGCGCTAAAACGTGTGCCCTCTGAGACGGCCGTATCGGGTTATTTGGAGCACGCGGGCAGGGTGATCCACGAGGCGCAGCGTATCGGTTTGACCGTGCGCCTCTTTGTCATGGTCGGTTTGCCCGGGCAAACCGAGGATTCGGTTCGGGAGACGGCCCGCTTTGTGCAAAGGGTCAGCCCGAACGCCTTGCACGTTATGAAGTTCGTTTCCTATCCGGCGTTGCCGCTCGAAGAGGGGGTTCCGGCTCCTGAAAATGTGGCAGCACAGTGGGCCATTTTAGATGCTGTGGCGCAGGAATTGGGAAGGTCACGACCGGTGAGGAGAAGGTGGGCCTTCTGGCGCAGGTAAGATACTGGACACTGGTCTTTGATATTTGATCATCGCCCGTGATCTTCTTTCTTCCAGCTTAGAACGAGCTGCTTTGTTTCTTGCAAGTACCGGTCTCCGTAGTGTGCGCTCGGCTCGATGTACGTCCCCTCGACCCATTCGTTGAAACTGTTGATCCACAGCCAATCGGGGTTGCTTTGCAGGGCGGCGTCGAACGTGGCCCGGTAGAAGGCCCCGTTTTCCCGGTCGCGTTTGTGTGGCTGCGAGGGGACGCGCACATTGGGCCGGCATCCGGCGCGCCGGTCGTCCCAGCCGGGCATGAGCGTGGCGATCCAGAGTTTGGTCTGGCCGGTGCGCTGTTCCCAGCGGCGCACGTTCTGTGCCCAGCGCGAATCTTTGCGGTAGTCGTCGGGGTATGCGGCGTGCGTGACTTTGTAGACGTACAGCCCGTCGAAAACGGCCAGATAGGAGGGGTCCAACCCTTCGGCAATCCACCAGCTTTGATGTTGGGGGTCTGCTTGCTGGCGGATAGCTTGCCAGGCCTGTTGTGCTGTTTGTCCGCCGGCGTGGGGCACGCGATAGATGTCGGCGAAGAAGATGACCGGCTTCCCCTTCCAGCGCAAGAAGCTGTCGTGGCCGCCGTAGCGATCCAAAATGTAGCGCAGCGCATCGGCCACGTTTGCGGTCGTCGGGCGGGGGGCGCCGGGCCAGATGTGACGCAGGAAGACGACCGTCGAATGGAAGTCCTGTCCACGCGAGACATCGAGCAGCCGGGCAAAATTTTGGTCGGTGCGCTCCCCTGGTGCAAACCACTGGGCGGTGAATCCGTCCAGGCCGGCATCACGCGCTTGCCCGACGTGGCGACGCATCGCTTCGGGGTCGTCCGAGTTGTAGGGTATCTGCGGCCGGTCGCCGTCGCTGATGTTGCAGCCGTCCCACCCTGCCGCGTCGTACCAGACGAAATAGTTGCCCAGCACCAGCCGTTGTCCCTGTTCGTGTGGCACGGACGATGCCTTCAATCCGTTGTCCGCGCCGGTGATTTGCGAGGCAGGGGGAGTCGCAGTGGCGGCGTTGCGGGCCTGTGCGGTCGCGGTGCGCCGGGCGGCCACCTCTTCCTGGAAAATGCGGACGCGCGCCGTCTCGCCCTCCGGTTCGCCGATGGCCAGGGGGGTGTTTGCCGGCGTGGGCGAAGGGGTCGCGATCATCGTGGGTAGGCGTGTGGATGTCGGTGTTGCACGGGGTGTGAAGGTCGGTCGCGGCGTGCGCGTGATGGCCGGGCTTGGTTGCGCAGCCGGCGACGCAGCCGTACAGCCGGCGATGAGGAGGGCCAACAGGAAGCAGAGGGGGGTGAGCAGTAGCCAGTGGTCAGTCATCAGTCGCCAGAGGGTGTGTAGGGCGTAATGCGTAAAACGTGTTGTGTGAAAACCGTGTTGCGTATTGCGTGAGCACGTTCGATTGTATCCACGTTTTACGCCGTTCATCATTCCGCATTCATCATTTCGAATCACTCCGCCGCCGGCAGGCGGACGGTGAAGGTCGTGCCCTGGTGCAACTGGCTTTGGGCGGCGATGTAGCCGCCCATCGTCTGCACGATTTCGCGGGCGATGGCCAGACCGAGGCCGGTACCTCCCTCTTTTGTGCGTGCGCGATCCACGCGGTAGAATCTCTCGAAGACGTGGGGGAGGTCATCCGGTGAGATTCCTTTGCCGGTGTCGCTCACGCGAATGACGACCCAGGTTTCATTTTGTGCAGTCCGTTCCCTGTTTCCCCGCAAAAGCACTTGGCCACCGGCGGGGGTATAGCGGAGGGCGTTATCCACGAGATTGGTCAGCACCTGATCAAGGCGGTCTGCGTCTCCGGTGATCGCCAGCTCCGAGGCCTGTAGGTCGATTTGCAAATCGACATGGCCTTGTTCCGCTTGCGGGCGGAATTTTTCGGCGCAATGTTGTAGGCGATTTCCGACATCGACATGGTCTTGCCGAAAAGGAATCTGGCCCGATTCAAGCCGGGAAAGTTCGAGTAATTCACCGACGAGCCGGTTCATGCGTTCCGATTCTTGGTGGATGATGCGCGCTGCTCTTTGGCGGTCTTCGGGGGAATCGGCAGAGCCGTCGAGCAGGGCTTGGGAGAACCCCTGGATGGAGGTCAAGGGTGTTTTCAGGTCGTGGGAGACATTGGCCAGGAAATCGCGTTGGGTTTTCCTGGCCCGGTGTACTTCAAGGGCCATGTGGTTGAAGGCCTCGGCAAGCCGGCCCACCTCGTCATTGCCGGAAGTGGCGATTTTCTGTTCGTAATCACCGGCGGCGATGGCCTGCGAGGCGTGGGTCATTTCTTCCAGCGGTCGTGTGATGGCCCGCGACAAGATTCCTCCTACGGCAATGCACACGACCAGCGCCAGGGCCAAAGCGAGCAACAGAGAGGGGGCCAGTTCCAGCCAGGTATCCACAATGTCTGCGGCGGGCACAACGAGGGCGACGAAACTGGGTTGATCGGGCGGTGCCGGCCGGGCGCGGGCACCGAGGGGGAGGACAACGAAAAATAGGTCTTGCCCCTTCACCTGTCGCCGTCTCACGTCGGGGCGACGCAGGTCTGTGCGCAAAGCAAAGGGAATTTGTTCGCCCTGCAAATTGGAAGATGTATCGGTGTCGGCGAGCACTTGCCCGTTAGCGGTGAGCACGACAAGCCGTACGCCGGCGTCTGCTGCCTCCTGGCGCAGGCGTGGCAGGAGGAAGGTGAGGGTTACCTGTCGCTGGGGGAGCCGGGGCAGGCGTACGGAAACAGAAAGGGCCAGGATGCGCAAACTGCGCACAGCCGATTCTTCCTGGCTATTTTGTAGGAGCCACGCTGCGGCACTCCCGGAAAGGAGCAGGGAAAGCAGCGCGATCAACACGTAGGATACGATCAGTTTGTGGCGCAGGGTTCGGAACACGACAGGTTAATCCGCAGACAGCTTGTAGCCAATGCCCCAAACGGTTTCGATGATGACCCCGCTATGGGTTAGCTTCTCTCGAAGGCTGGCGACGTGGACGTCTACGGTGCGCGTGTCGCCGTAGAAATCGTATCCCCACACCGAATCGAGCAGTTGGTCCCGGCTGAGTACGAGTCCCCGGTTTTGGACGAAAGCCCAAAGGAGGTCGAACTCTTTGGGCCGCAGGGCTACCGGCTGATCGTCAATGCGTACCTCTCGTCGTGCTGAGTCCAGGTGTAACTCGCCCAGGTCGACGGCGGGGGGGACTTTGGGGCCGGTGTCCACACGGCGCAGGAGGGCTTTGACGCGGGCGACCAACTCGCGCGGATTGAAGGGTTTGGTGACGTAGTCGTCTGCGCCCAGTTCGAGACCGACGATTTTGTCTATGTCGTCGTCTCTGGCGGTCAGCATGATGATCGGGATGTCGTTGTTTTCTTGTCGCAGTTGCCGGCACACGTCCCAGCCGTCCATTTCCGGCAACATGATGTCCAGGATCAAGAGGTCGGGCCGGTCATTGGCTACGCGCTGCAGCGCTTTCTTTCCGTCGGCGGCATGGAGAACGTGAAAGCCTTCTTTGCCCAGGTATAGCTTTGCCAATTGAAAGATGTTATCTTCGTCATCGGCGATAAGAATGGTGGACATGTGGTCTCCTCTGTTTTGAAAATAACGTGTCAGGTGTCACGTAAAACGTAAAACGTGAAGACGTGAAACGTATTGCGTCTTACGCATCACGCATCACGTTTTACGTTTCACGTCCCGCCATTTTCATCCGTGGTGGCGTGCAACCGCTCATTACGTTTCACGCCGTTCATCATTCTGCATTCATCGTTTCAGAGTTGCTCCCCGCCCCCCGACTACGTTCGCGGCTTCGGTGCGATCAAGGTCTTTATCGCGTCAATGTGTTTGCGGGCAGCTTCCTCTCCCCGGCGGATGAACTCGTCGGCTTTTTCGTATTGCATGGTGTGCAGGTCGGCCACTTCTGGTTTGATCAAGACGTCTACTGGTCCCATGCGGGATTGAATGATTTCGCTCTCCATGATTTCCATGGCACCCATCAAAATGCCCACGATGTTGGGGAGTTTTCCTTGGCGGCGGAGGTCTTGTCTTTCCAGGCGTTCTTCCAGGTTCGGAATTACGCTGGAGGCGATGATCGTTTCCACGCCGTGGTCATAAAGTACGCTGGTGGGCACCGGGTTTACGGTGCCGCCGTCGATAAAGTAACGGCCCTGCAGGTGCATCGGTTTGAATAGGCCGATGATGGAGATGCTGGCGCGTACGGCATCGGCCACCGGTCCGTCGTGGAAGACGATTTCCTCGCCGCAATGATAGTCGGCGGAGACGACGTAGAAAGGAATCGTCAATTCCTCGAAGGTTTTGTTGCCGAGCAGCTCGCGGATGTAATTCAGAGTCTTCTTTCCCTGAATGAGGCTGGATCGTGGGGGGATGCTGATGTCCCAGAGGCCAAAGCGGAAGCTCGTAATTCGGGGCAGGTTGCGGGCGAAGTCGGCGATTTCGTCCGTGCTCATGCCGGCGGCGTAGAGCGCTCCGAATAATGAGCCGGCGCTTGTTCCGGCCAGGACATCGATGGGGATGCCCTCTTCTTCGAATACCTTCAGAATGCCGATGTGGGCGATTCCGCGGGCGTTTCCGCTGGAGAGGGCCAACCCAATTTGCCTTCCGGCAATGTTGCGGGCCATGCGTCCCAGCCTGACCGGATCGAGGGTGGTGACTCTGTAGCGGTCCAGGGCCATGTCGTATGCCCAGGGAATCTGTACATCGCCGACCTGGATTACTTCTTCCGCCAGCTCTACGGCCTTGCGGGCGAGAGGGCTATCTTCGGTATCTATGGCCAGGCAGACTCGACTGTAATCTTGCAAAACCTGACTGAGGATTTCGGGGAGTCCTTCGACGGTCAAGTCCGCCGGCGGCTTGAAAGGGATAACGCCTGGGGTATCGGGGTGTAGGTTGGGAGCGGAATCGCTGGTCGGGAACCACAGGACGCTTTCTGCGGTCTGTATGGCCAGGGATCTGGCCAGCTCGCTGCTGAAAGCGCCGCTAACGGCAATAATCCGGATTTCTTTCCGTTGTGTGGGGTGTTGAATGGTTTGCTGGAGTCGACGACTTAGTTCACGGCTGATGGTCAGGCCAAGGGAGGGGTGTTCCTGGAGGAGTTTGTCCAGGTCGGTTTTCAGCAATACCCAGAGTTCTGTGTCAATGACGACTTCTACGGTTGCCGACCGCCGCTCACTGAGAAGGAGGGCCATTTCGCCAAAGAAACTTCCGGGTCCCAGATAGGCCAGGATGCGTTGATCGGCCCCGGAGCCGGAGACGACCTGTACCTGTCCCGATTCAATCAGGTACATTGAATCGGCCAGATCGCCTTCGACCACCACCTTTTTCCCTTTTGGGTATCGTTGTATTTGCATGTGGCTGTGGATGGCACGGAGTGTTTCGTCAGGCAAGTTGCTAAAGAAAGAGATACGTCGAAGGTGCTGTTCCATGGATGTGGCTTCTTTAGACATTGGTTTTTTCCCCTACATAAGTTGGCTGTTGCCGGTCCAAGAGCGAGGTATCTTCGCCGTTGGGGGTGCCGGCCGGCGGAAATGATCTGCGCAGTTCGTTGGCCTTTTCCAGGGCTGGATTGGCTTGCAGTTTCTGAAAAGTTTCGGTTGCCTGGTCGAGCAGTTTGTGTGCTTCTGGCAAGCGTTGTTGTTCTCGTCTGAGTTCTGCCAAAAGGAGGCGTGTTTTTGCCAGTTCGAAAGGGTGTTGTGGTGATTGGTAGATGGTGCGAGCGGCTACCAGATACTCCTCTGCATCAGAAAGGTTCCCGCTTTGCAGGCAAAGCTTTCCCAAGGTTCGCAAGGCGGCCCCCCGGTTGTTTGTGCTTTGCACTTGTTTTGCCAGGTCAATGGCTTCCAAAGCCAACGCGCGCGCTTCTTCGTATTTTTTCGATTCGACGAGGCTCTCGGCCATCAGCCAGAGCGCTTCGGATAGCTGTTCTTTTGAGCCGATCTCGGTGGCCAGCGATTGGCTTTGCCGCAAATAGCCCTGCGCAGTTTGATGGTCGCCGCGAGAGAGGGCGAGGTGGCCCAGGTTGTTATAAGCGAAGACCATGAGCAGAGGGTTGCGAATTCGTTCGGCTTCGGCAAGGCTCTTGTTCAAGGCTTCGTTGGCCCGCTCGAAATCTCCACGGTCGCGATAGATGAGGCCCAGGTTGTTGTAGGACACGGCTATCCCCTCTATGTCTCCCATCTGTTCACTGTAGTGCAGGCTTCGTTCTACGCACGCCAAAGCCCGATCCCAGGCCCCTTCGATGGTGAGGAGGGCGGCGAGGTTTCCCAATGAATTGGCCACGCCGTAGGTATAGCCGATTTGTTCGCGGAGTTGTAAGCCTTTTTCGGCGAACTCAATCGCTTTTGTCCACTGGCCTGTTTGGTAGTACACGGCGACCAGGCGGTTGTATGCGGAGGCGATGTCTTGATAGTGTTCTGTGCCCTCCAGAATCTCGAGTGCACGGACGGCCCACGAGAGGGCCTTGCGCGATTGCCCTTGACGATAGTTGACCCAGCCCATATCGTTGTATACACGCGCTCTTTCCACCGTCTTGATCGTGTCGTCTGCCATATCCAATTCGGCCAGGGCCAACCCAAGCCACCGAAGGGATTCGTCATAATCGGCTTTTCGTTCCCAGGTGCGGCCGATCTTGCGCAGTTGCTCTGCTACGAGGCGGCGCTGGTCTTCTTGGTCGGCTTGTTCCCGGAGCAGGAGGAGGGCGCGCTCAAAGGCTTTGAGCGCAGCATCGAAATCGCTGGTAAAGGTCTTAGCGTCTCCCAAACCTTGGTAGACGCGCAGTTTTTGATCGAACGTGGGGGAGACGGCTCCGAAAAATTTCTCGGCGCGTTCAAAGAGATTCACGGCATCTTCGTAGGCAAAGCGGTTCATGGTTCGTTCAGCCGAGCGGATGGTGTATGGGAGCGCGCGTGCCGGGTCGTTTGCCTCGCTGAAATGGTAGGCGAGCAGGTCGATGACTTCGTCCAGCCGGTGGGCGTGGAGTTTTTCCAGGCTGCGGCCTACGCGTTGGTGCAGTTCGCGGCGTCGCGGGGTGAGGAGTGTGCCGTACACGGTTTCGCGGACCAGTGTATGACGAAATGTGTAGGTATGTTTCTCTTGCGGTTGCGGGTCCAGGAATTCGCGAGATGCCAACTCTTGCAATCCTGTGTCTAGTGACGGGCCGTATTCCTTTCCCACGACGGCTTGGAGGAGAGGAAAGGGAACGTGGGGTCCGATCACGGAGCTACACTGGAGCACGTATTTTAATTCTTCCGGCAGGCGGTCTACACGACTCATCAACAGGGCGTGCAGGGACTGGGGAATGTCCAGGGTCTTCAGGTCCAGGTCTGGCTTGGCATTCCAGATACCGTTGTCGCGCCAAATTGCTCCCTGCTCGATGAGCAGGCGGATGACTTCTTCCAGGAAAAAGGGGTTGCCCTCCGCTTTTTCGGAGATGCCTTCTTGAACGCTGGCCGGCAAAACCGATTCTCGGAGGAGTGTAGTCACCAAGGTATGGCTATCGGCGCGGGATAGTTTGGTTAGCGGAAGCGAGAGATAGGAGCCAGGGCAGGTATCGGATGCCAGACGGTGAATCAAGTTGGCCGCCTGTCCTTCGTAGGGTCGAGAGATGAGTCCCATGTAAAGGTCGCACTGTCCCACGAGGGGTATCAAGAAAAGGAGCAGTTCCAACGATGCGCGGTCTACCCAGTGGAGGTCATCGATGAGGATGACGAGGGGCTGCACTTCGGTGGCGCTCAGTACCAGGCGGCGCAGGGCGAGAAATGTCTGCCGGCGAAGTTGCTCGGGGGATAGGTGGCGGATGCGGTCGGCCATCTTGGGGTCGGCCGGCGTGACATCCAGCAGGCGGAGTAGGAACGGGAGCACGTCTTCGTATTCTGTGGGTATCAGGGATTTCGTGCCCAGGCGTATCTTCTGGGACTTTGTTTCGTCGCTGTCCCCTTCGCGCAAGCCGAAGGCCTGGTTGAACAGTTGCTGGAAGAGCCAGTAGCTGACATGGGCTGTGTGAGAGCGGCAAACTGCTTCAATCACGCGCAGGCGATATTGCTGCATAAAATGTTTGCTTTCGGAGACCAGGCGAGATTTGCCGATGCCGGCTTCTCCCGTCAAAAGGACGATTTGCCCTTTGTGCCGTTCGGCGAGGTCAGAAATGGTCTGGTGCAATTGGACAAGTTCGCGGTTTCGCCCGATCATGGGCGCTTGCAGGCCGCGAATACCTCTTGCCGCGCCCGGGTGGGTTTTCAAGCCGATGACCTGGTAGATTTCGACGGGGGCCTTGCGCCCCTTGACTTTCACCGGCCCGCGAGGTAGATAATCGAAGATGGTTGCTGTCGCGTCCCACACTGTTTGGCTTACCAAGATTGTGTCTGGGGTGGCCAGTTCTTCCAGCCGGGAGGCGAGATTGACGGTATCCCCAATGACGGTGTATTGCATGCGCAGGTCTGACCCGACGGTGCCGGCGACAACCATGCCGGCATTCAGGCCGATGCGTACGTGGAGGGTTATGCCGAAATTCTCTTTCAAGGATTGATTGAAGGTTTCCAGGAAAGATAACATACCGAGTGCCGAGCGAACGGCTCTTTCCGGGTCGTTTTCATGGGTGAGGGGCGCGCCGAACAGGGCCATGATGCCGTCGCCGATGAATTTGTCTACGGTTCCCTCTTGTTGGTGTATCTGGTCGGCGAAGCCCCGCATACAATCGCTCAAAAGGTCGTAGACACGTTCGGGGTCGAGTGTTTCGGCCAGGGAGGTGAAACCCTGGATATCGGCAAACAGCACGGTAACGTTTCGGCGTTCTCCCTCGATCTTGCTGCGGGAGGAGAGCAGTTTCTCCGCCAGGTGTTCGGGGATGTAGCTGCGCAGGCGGTTCCAGATTTCTTCGGTTTCGGAAGGGGTGGTGGGGGCCGTCTTGGGAAGAAGGCTCTCCCCACAGTTTCCACAAAATTTGAAGCCGACAGGGCTTTCAAACCCGCACTGGGGACAGGCGTTGACTAGCGTCGCTGCACACGTTGTGCAGATGATTATGCCAGGCGGGTTGTCGTGACCGCAGGCCGGACAACGCTGCGACATGAGCTTTCCTCTCAGATGCGTTTTCATGCCTGGACGCCGTAGCGTCCGGGCACGATTGTAGCTGCAAACACCTTTGCTCGGCTTGCTAGTTTCTACGCGTAGATTATACAATACATTGCCCGTGTGCGCAACACGAAGCATTCTGGGGGTGTGCGTCAAAGTTTTGCGTTGGTCGAGGGGGCGGTGAAACCCCAACGCAAAAAAATGACGGACACCCGTGCGACGGGGGGATAGCGCAAAACTGTGGGGAACTGTAGGGGGGAGGATTCCTTGCCCCTACAAAGTGGTGGCCCTCTACTTTGTCTTTTGATGTAAGTCATGGTATAGTATACGAAATCATGGCAAAGGAGGCCCTCCGTTGAATTCATCTGATAGTTTGGTCAAGGGTGAATCTCTTCGCGCAGAGAGATTTGCAAGGGAAATTGCTATTCGTCTTCCGGCCCGTCACAACCCGACGCTGCAAGCGGTGATCGAGCGTGTGAATGCGGACGAGGAACTTTTCTTTTTGTGGCGCGCGCAAAATGTGAATGCGGTGGATCGCTTGGGCATGAGCGATCATGGTCCCGTACACATGCAGGTTGTCTCCAACATTGCCCTTCGTTTGATTCGCATTCTGATCGATTGGGGTGTGGAACCGGGCATCGTGCGCGATTACGGCCTATCGAACGACGACGCGGAGGTTGTGGTGGTTTTGGCTTCGTTGTTGCACGATGTGGGGATGTCTATCCACCGTGAGGATCATGAGTCGTTTAGCCTTTTTGTGGCACAGCCGAAGGTGAAGGATTTGTTGGAAGGGTTGTACGATCCGGCGGTGCGTACGGTGATGACGGCCGAGATTTTGCATGCCATCATTTCTCACCGCAGTGGGGGGCACCCTTATACGGTGGAGGCCGGTGTGATTCGCGTGGCCGATGCGCTGGACATGGCCAAGGGACGTTCGCGGATTCCCTTCGAGACCGGCTCGGTGAATATCCATTCTTTGTCGGCGGCGGCGGTAGCGGACGTGGTGATTGAAAAAGGGTCGGTAAAACCGATCTCTATTCATATACACATGGTGAATTCGGCCGGAATCTTTCAAGTGGATGAGTTGCTCAAGAAGAAACTGCACGGGTCGGGTTTGGAACCGTATGTAGAAGTGTCGGCCACGATAGAGGGAGATGCCGAGAAAAAATTGATCAGCGGCCTGAAGTTGTAGCGTTATAGGCCCAGCAATTTGGTCACAGCGCAATGGTTGGACGCGGGGTCACAGGAGTTGGCAACCTGAGCCAAGCCCCCGACGCCCGATTGTCTGAATGCGCGGGCAACGAGGCAGAGTGGGAGGCCCATTACCGAGACGGGACAACCCTTGGTGCGTTCCACCGGTCGAAAGGTGGGATGCTGGATCGCGTAGGCGGCCGCTTTATCGAGGGGGTCTCCGCTGGCCACATAATCGGCGATTTCCTGGTTTGTATAGGGGCGCATCCAGACATGGGTCTCCGAAGTTTCGACCAGGTCAAGTTCTGTCGCAACGTGAAGCAGGGCAAAAGTGGTGAGAACGGTGTGGCGTTGGCCACGCAAGCGGTGGAGGATGGCGGTGGCTTCGGCCGGCCCGGCCGGCTTGCCGATCACTTCGTTGCGGAAGACGACAAGCGTATCGGCGGCCAGTACCAGAGACTCGCGGTTCTGTTGGGCGATCATCTGGGCCTTGTGGTGAGCCAGCCGTTGTACAGTCTCCGTCGGGCTTTCCGCGATGTGGGGCGTTTCGTCTATTTCGGCGACCTGGACGCGGAAAGGGATGTGCAAGAGACGCAAAAGTTGCTGGCGACGGGGCGATGCAGAAGCAAGGATCAGTTCGGGCGGCGTGCCTGGTGCGTGGGCAGAGGGCATGGGCGATTATGGTATGACCACTTGTACGGTACATGGGGTGGGGAAGTTGCTGGTCTGGTCCACAACCGTTAGGCGCACTGTGTAGGTTCCTGCGGGGAAGCCGGCCGTGTTCCACACGTCCAATGTGCCATTCACAACGGCATTTGCATGGGTGCTGCTAAGGCTGTGCCATACGGTGGGCTTGCTTCCTGCGCCGTATTCTGTTTTATAGAAAGAGAAATTTGTGATACTGGCCGTACCTTTGATCGGAACGATGCCTTGAATCTGGGCGTTCATGCGGGGTGAGGTGATGCGCACACCCGGGTTCGGACAATTGGCGATGGGCTGCGGCGGCGTGGTCGGCGGGACGGGGGTCGCTGTCGGGCGTGGTCGCCGCGTTGGACGGGGGGGCGTTGTCGGCGTAGCGGTTGCCGTTGGCGGCGGTGTGGGGGTCAGCGGTATCGCCTCGAACGGCGTCGGGGTCGGCGTCGGGGCCAGGTGATTTTGAGTTGGGAGAATAACCAGGTCGAGGAGTCCCGTTGCAACCATAATTGCCAGGAAGACAAAGACAATAATCAGAGATCTTCGGGCCTCGGTTGCGGCAGTTTCTTTCTCCAGGGCAAAAATAGACTGGCGCTCTTCCCTTTGTGCTTGCATCAGGAAACGCAGATAGAACAAAACGCCGGCAGTGCAGGTAACGTAAATGGCTAAGGCGTAGTTTGAGATAATAGGTAAAATGGAAGACATAGATCTCTTCTCTGGTACTCCCTACAAGACGCGTGTTCGACTGAAAATTGGCTCCCTATTGTACCAAGTCTTGCAAACGTTGTCAAAAGGGGAAGGAAGCGATTTGTGCAGGAGGCGTGCTGGATGGTGATTGAATGACGAACGTGGAGCAAACAGATAGAGGGACTTGGCCCCTCGTTCTCCTTGTGGCAGGGTATGTGTTGGTGGCCTCTCTTTATGCCTGGCAGACGCCTATGTGGCAGGCTCCTGACGAACCGGCTCATTACAATTATATTACGTCTTTGGCAAACACCGGCAAGGTTCCCGTCCTTGAACCGGGTGATTATCCGGCAGGGTACCTCGAAGAGATCAAGGCAAACAAGTTTCCTCCGGGCATGTCGATAGCGCCAATTCGTTACGAGTTTCATCAGCCTCCGCTCTATTATGCCCTGGCCGCGTTGGTCTATAAAGTGGTAGCGCAGCAGGCTCTCTCGACGCAGGTGCTGGTGTTGCGGCTGCTTTCGGTGTTGTTGGGGGCGGGAGTTGTCGTGTTCGCCTACTTCATCGCCATCACCCTGTTTTCCGATAAGCCGGCGCTGGCCCTGGCCGCAGCGACAATTGTGGCGACGGTTCCTATGCACGTGGCCATGACTGCGGCAATCAATAATGATACGCTGGCGGAATTTCTGATTGCCGGGGCTTTGTGGTTATTGATTCGCCCGGCAACGCAAGATACCTTGTTGCGAACGCGCTTGGCAACGGGTCTCTTCTTGGGATTAGGATTGCTCACCAAGGTCACGGTAGCGGTGGCCGTTTTGGCGGTGCCGGTCGCCTTGTGGCTGGGGAGGGACGAAAAGGGAGCGGAGCAAGGCCCGGGTAGGGGGTTCTTGGGTACAGTGTTCGGCGGCCTGTTGGTGATATGGGGAGTCGCGGGGGTGATTGTGTCTCCGTGGCTCGTGCGGAACGCGCTGGTCTACGGGCAAAAAGATGTTTTTGGATTGCTCCGGCACAGCGCTGTCGTGGTGGGCCAGCCACGGACGTCGGAATGGTTAACCTTGTACGGGGCCTCGGGGTACGCGCGACGTTTTCTGGTCACGACCTTCCACAGTTTCTGGGGGCAATTTGGCTGGATGGGCGTGCCGATGAGTGCCCGGACGTATGACGTCCTCTTTATCTTTACTGCGCTGGCTGTGCTGGGCTTCTTTCTTTATTATAAAGACGTTTGGTTGAACCAGCGTACCAGCCAGCCTCCAATCCGCTCAAAGGGATTGGCAACCCTGGGGTTCACCCTGTTCGCGACGATTCTGGCGTATATGGGGTATAATATGGCCTTTGTGCAATTTCAGGGGCGATACCTTTTTCCGGCACTAATCCCCATCGGCCTGTTCCTGGCCATAGGGTTGCAAGACGTGATTTCCCTCCACAGGTGGAAGCTGGCGGTGGCGTTCTTGATCATCGGCATGTTTGCCCTGGACGTGTACAGTTTGTATGGCTTCATACTTCCCCAACTCCGGTAGGGGCAGCAGTCCTTCAAAATCGGGTGTATTTCAGTTTGGGGGTGAGAATTGTTTTAACGCAAAGGCGCAGAGGGATGAAAATCGTATAGGGACCCC
>JAADHH010000071.1 GCA_013151955.1 Chloroflexota bacterium | reverse complement strand
AGCTTGTGTTGGTTCGTTTCAGATCAGATAGCGCCCCCCCGGCCCCCCAATTCTGGGAGGAGCAGACCGATGACCGCGGGATGCGGGTAACGGTTCAGGTAGCCCCCCCCTCCCCCGATTTTTGGGGGAGCTCGGTCTGCTCCCCTACTCCCGAATCCCTACTTCTTACTCCCGGATTCATCATTCCGCGTTCAGCATTTCCACTCGCCCTATTCGTTCAGTCTTCGCCGCCCCCTGTCCGTGTAGCTTTTGAAACAGCGACGGGCTGCTGCTGTCGACGGGAAGCCCCGGTACCGAGCCGATCGGTTCCAGGTGGCGGTAGAGGGACCTCAGCGTTTCCAGCAAGGGGGCAATGGGCAGGGTGCTGTTTTCGTGTATGGTGTTCACTTCTGCCTTCACGGTAAATATGCCGTCTCCGCCCGAAACGACCGCGTTCTGCAGGGGGTACCCGCTGCTTGGGACCCCGCCAACGCGGTACAAATTGGGGTTGACCACCAGCTTGGTGGAGAGTTGCGTATGGCGGGCGACCATGCTGCCCGATTTGGTCTTGACTTTGTCAATCAAGGCCAGGCGCAAGAGATTGCCGTCTACCAGTTTGATCTTCACCTGGAACCAGGGATCCCGGTAATACACTTTCTGTTTGCCTCCCAAGCTGCGGGTTGTGCGCGCCTTTTTGTCGTCTCGCCTGGCCCCGCTCAGGTCCAGTTGCCCGACCACGCGCCCCTTGCGGCCGGTGTCATCCCGCAGCGTGTAGAGTATCTGTTTCGCGGCGGCAAAGTGGGGGCGCATTTCTTTCGATTGGTTGTACCAATTCAGGGCGAAGCCTGCCAGGAGGGCGGGAAACCCCAGGACGAAACCTACGCCTGCTACTATAAGCCCCAAGGGGCCGGCAATGAGTGTACCAAAGAAAACGAGGAGAAAGACTCCAAAGAGGGTGAGTCCGCCGCATCCTCCTAAGATGGTTCCGGCGGTACGTAACCGCTTTCGCCTCTGCGCAAGGCGATCAACGTCCTGCTCCATTTTCTCCATCGTGTCGAGGATCACCTGGGGGTGATGGGCCATCTCCAGATAAATGTCTTTGTCACTCATCTATCGAATCCTCTCGAACTCACTTTCTATTTTCTATTGGTCGTCAATACATCCAGCGCGAGCATGATGCCGATTACAGAGGATTGTGATGAGATCTTTCCAGTGGTGACCATGCTGCGGATGTCGGCCAAGGGCACGCGGTGCATACGCAGATCTTCCGTAAGGTCCAGATGGGGTGGCCCGTTGGGGCGCGATTCTTGCGCCAGAAAGTAGTGCATGCGGCTGGCCGAACGGTTTGGATCGCGCACCAGGCTGGCGATATGTTGCCAATGATCACTGGCGTGCCCGGTCTCTTCGGCCAGCTCGCGCTTCATGCCGGCCAGCGGAGACGGGTCGTCTTCATCGAGGTAGCCGGCCGGCAAGTCCAGCATGTTCTGGGCCGGCCCGTGCTTGTATTGTTCCACGAGAATCACCTGCCGGTCGGCAGTGACGGCGAACGCCATGACTACGTCCGGCTCTTCACCCCAGAGGTAATCTTCGATCACGTAGCCGTTGGGGAGTTCGACTTCCTGCTCCCACAGACGCAGCCACGGCCGGTTGTCCACGACCAGGCGCTGGTTGCGGATGGTCCACGGTGCGGGTGAATGGTTATCTTTCATGAATTCATCTCCGCGAAGTTTTTCAGGATGCGCAGGCCATTGTCCTGGCTTTTTTCCGGATGGAACTGGATGCCAAAGACGTTCTGCCGCCCGGCAACGGAAACGAAGTCTATTTCGTAGTCGGTGGTGGCCAGCACCAGACCGGGGTCGCTGGGCACAACGTAATAGGAGTGGACGAAATAGGCAAAGCCGTCCTCCGGCACGCCGGCGAGCAGGGGGCTTTCTCTTTTCCGGTGAATCTGGTTCCAGCCGATGTGTGGAACCTTGCCGGAGATGCGAAATTGTACCACTTTGCCGGGGAAAATGCCCAGGCCGGCGTGTCGTCCCATCTCTTCGCTTTCCTCGAAGAGGAGTTGCAGGCCGACGCAGATGCCGAGGAACGGCCGGCCGCTCTGCACCGTGCTCTGGATCGGTGCGATCAGGTCGAGCGCGCGCAGGCTGTCCATGGCGTCTCCAAAGGCACCGACGCCCGGCAGGACGACGTGGCTGGCGTCGTCCAAAATAGAGGTGTCCCGTGTGAGTACGGCCTCCTGGCCGATGTGCTGGAAGGCTTTCTGCACACTGCGCAGGTTGCCCATGCCGTAATCGATGATAGCGATCACTCCAAAACTCCTTTCGTCGATGGAATCTGCCCGGACCGGCGGGTGTCCAACGCCACCGCTTCGCCCAGCGCGCGACCCAAGCCCTTGAAGGCAGCTTCGGCGATGTGGTGGCTGTTGTCGCCGCTCAACAGGCGGAGGTGCAGGGTGATGCCGGCATTGTGCGCCAGGGCGCGCAGAAACTCCGGCACCAATTCGGTATCGAAGTGGCCGACCTTTTGCGTGGGGAAGGGCAGGTCGCAGACCAAGTAGCCCCGCCCCGAGAGGTCCACGGCGACCAGCACGAGCGCTTCGTCCATGGGCAGGGCGATGCTGCCATACCGCCGGACGCCGGCGCGATCGCCCAGCGCCGCGCGTAGGGCCTGGCCCAGCGCAATCCCCACGTCCTCGGTCGTGTGGTGGTCGTCTATCTCGGTGTCGCCCTGCGCGCGCAGCGTCAGGTCGAAGAGGCCGTGACGGGCCACGTGGCTAAGGAGATGGTCCAGGAAGGGTACGCTGCTGTCAATGTCGTACTGCCCTGCGCCATCCAGGTTCAGTTCCAGATGGATCGTCGTCTCGGTTGTCTGGCGGTCGATTTTGCTCTTGCGCACGATGTGTCATTCCTATTTTAGATTTTGGATTTGCGATTTTGGATTGTGACCCTGCGTACTGCGTAATTCGGGCATGGTTCATTTTGCAGAGAAAACTGCTTGACGAATTGTAACGGTTCGCACAGGAAAAATCCGTGAAGCGTGATCCGTAAAACGTGAAAAAGGCCTTCTTTCACGCATTACGTTTCACGTCGTTCATCATTCTGCATTCATCGTTCTAGAGTCGCTCTCCACTCCACGTCTTCACGTCTCACGGCCCCTACTCCCGTTTTCCTACTTCCTACCCCCTACTTCTTACTCCCTACTTCTTACTCCCTACTTCTTACTCCCTGATTCATCATTCTGCATTCATCGTTTCATGGTTGCCCCACCACTTCATCCACAATCTCCAGCCAGGCGGCAACAACGCGCGGGTCCCACTGCCGGCCGGCGCCATTGCGCAGGATGTCGAGCGCTTGCTCCACGGACATGGCCTTGCGATAGGGCCGGTCGGAGGTCATGGCGTGGAAGGCGTCCACCACGGCGATGATGCGTGCGCCCCGGGGGATTTCCTCCCCACGAAGTCCGGAGGGGTAGCCGCTGCCGTCCCAGTTCTCGTGTTCGTGCTTGATGCAATCCACAATGTCTCCCAATTCGGAGATGGGGCGTAATATCTGTTCGGCAACGAGCGGGTGGGTCTTCACGTGCTCATACTCTTCTGGGGTCAGGGGACCTGGCTTGTGCAGGACCTCTTCCCGTACCCCTATCTTGCCAATGTCGTGCAGCAAGGCGGCTGTGTACAGGTTTTCTATCTCTTCCGGACCAAGGCCCAACGTCTGGGAGAGGGAGAGGGTGTAATCGGCCACTTTGTCGGAGTGGCCGTGCGTGTAGGGGTCTTTGGCCTGGATCGCCATGGCGATGGACTGGATCGTGCGCAAATACAGGTCCCGTACCTGCTGGAAAAGCTGCGCGTTGCGAATGGCCGTCGTGGCCTGGTCGGTCAGGATAGAGAGCAGATTGATGTCGCTCTCGCTGAAACGTGGTGCCCCTTTGGCCCGGCTCAGGTTGAGCACACCGAGCGGTTTTCCATCGCTGACCAGGGGTAAGGAGACGAGCGGCACCGACAGGGCAGACCCTGCGTCCGGTAGGTGTAAGCGCTCCTGAAGCCAGGGTTCCAGGTCATCACCTTCGTTGATCACCAGTACCTGCCCCGTTTCGGCTACATAGCCTGCTATCCCTTCGCCCAGTTTGACGCGTGTTGCCGACACGACCTCTGCAGGCAAACCGGTGGCAGCGGCGATGCTCAGTTCCCGTCCGGTACGGTCTGTCAGCATCAGTGACGTACGCTTTGCATTCGCTTCCTGCGCAGCGATATTCACCACGAGTTGGGTCAGCATCTTGAGGTCCAGGGTACGCACCAACTCCCTGCTGATTTCCGAAACGTGGGTCAGCGTCTGCAAGCGCACCAGTTCATCTTCGTTCTGCTTGCGTTGCAAAGCGGTCTGGATGGCGGTTCGCAATTCCGCGATGGAAAAGGGTTTGACGAGGAAACCGGCTGCGCCATTGCGCAGCGCTTCCAGGACGTAGTGCATGTCGGCATGGCCGGTCATGATGATCATCAGCGTGGCCGGGCTCACCCGCATGGTCTCTTTGAGCAAAGCCAGACCGTCCATGCCGGGCATACGAATGTCGGACACAATGAGGTGGAACGATTGGCCGCGGATTTGCGAAAGGGCCTCGTTCCCGTCATGGGCCATGGAAACTTGGAACCCTTGCAGCTCGAGGGTTTCGCTGACCATGGTGCAGACGGACTCTTCGTCGTCTACAACGAGGATTTTTGTGGGGGAGGGTTCTGTCTGGTTGTATATGTCGTTCATGGCGTACTTTTACTTCCCTTACGTGCTTTATCAGCGAGACTCTTGTTTTCTCGGCAAGAAAATGGACCACAGCTTGCACAGATTATTCTTGGTTTTTCAATCTGTGTCATCCGTGAAATCTGTGGTTAGGTTACTTTCTTGCATTTCTCATGACCTGGGCTGCGTTTTAGGGCACAATGTGCGTGCCTCCCTCGCCGGCCAGGGCGCGCGCAATGTTTTCCGGGTTGGTGATGATCGCTTCTTTGCCCCCTTCTTCCAGGTATTGTATGGCGGCCTCGATTTTCGGGCCCATGCTGCCCGCCGGAAAATGTCCTTCGGCCAGGTATCGCCGCGCTTCGGCCAACGTCATGCGCTTCAGCCAGCGTTGGTTCGGCTTGCCAAAGTTGAGCGCGACCTGCTCCACGGCCGTGGAGATCAGGAACAGATCGGCTTGCAAGCGGCAGGCGAGCAGTGCGCTGGCGTAGTCCTTGTCGATCACCGCCTCCA
>JAADHH010000020.1:2761-8058 GCA_013151955.1 Chloroflexota bacterium | reverse complement strand
GGCCGCCGGCCGCCAGGGCGTCGTCGATTTCATTGTGGATGCCGTGGACCGTTCCGGAGCCAATCCCTGCCCGCCGGTGATCGTCGGCGTGGGCGTGGGAGGCTCTGCGGACAAAGCCATCGGCCTGGCCAAACACTCCCTCTTGCGTGAGGTGGGCGCCCCCAGCCCCGATCCCGAACTGGCCGAACTGGAAGCTGAGTTGCTGGAACGTATCAACAACCTGGGCATCGGGCCTATGGGGTTGGGCGGACGCACGACCGCGTTGGCCGTACACGTAGAAAGCTGGCCGGCCCACATCGCCAGCCTGCCCGTAGCCGTAAACACACAATGTCACTCCGCTCGCTGGAAGTCTGTTGTGTTGTGATCAAGCACCTTCCAGCTTGCGGCAATGCGAAACGTATAGTCTTGAAATGAGGAGAACAGATGAAGATTACCGCTCCTTTGACCGATGAAGTCGTAGAACAATTGCACAGTGGCGACAAAGTACTCATTAGCGGAACGATCTATGTTGGTCGGGATTCCGCACACAAACGGATGGTCGAGGCCCTGGAGCGCGGTGACCCGTTGCCCTTTGATCCGGAAGGCCAGGTCATCTATTACATGGGACCATCGCCGGCGCCGCCAGGACGCCCCATTGGTTCCGCCGGCCCCACAACCAGCTACCGGATGGACCCCTATGCCCCGCGCATGATGGAGGTCGGCTTGAAAGGAATGATTGGCAAGGGAAACCGCAACATGGCCGTACGGGAAGCAATCCAGAAACACAAGGCCGTATACTTCGCCGCGACCGGAGGGGCTGCCTCCCTCATCTCCCAACGAATCAAACAGGCCGAGGTGATCGCCTACGGAGATCTTGGCGCCGAAGCGCTGCGTCGCCTGGAAGTAGAAGATTTTCCGGTTATTGTCGTCAACGATTGCTACGGCCATGATGCTTATGAAGAAGGCAAAGCAAAATATCGAATTGAGGAGGACAAACCATGAGAAATAAAATCACCATTGTAGGCGCAGGATTTGTGGGGGCCACCGCCACACACTGGATCGCCGAGAAGGAAATTGGCGACATCGTACTGATTGACATCATCGAAGGTATGCCCCAGGGCAAGAGTCTGGACCTGGTCGAGGCTTCTCCCATCAAGGGCTTCGATACCAGGGTGCTGGGCACCAACAACTACGATGATACTGCAAATTCAGACGTTGTGGTCATTACCGCCGGCATCCCCAGAAAACCGGGCATGAGTCGGGAAGACCTGTTGAACACGAATGCCAAAATCATGCGTTCCGTTGTGCAGGAAATCGCACCCCGCTCACCGGATGCGATTCTCATCGTTGTCTCTAACCCCCTTGATGCCATGGTTTACCTGGCAAAAGAGGTCAGTGGATTTCCAAAGAGTCGCGTGATGGGTATGGCCGGTGTTTTGGACAGTGCGCGGATGCGGGCCTTCATCGCCATGGAACTGAATGTCTCGGTCGAAAACACCCATGCCTTTGTGCTGGGCGGGCACGGAGACGAAATGGTGCCTCTGCCTCGCTATTCCACCGTCGCCGGCATTCCCATCACGGAACTGATGAACCAGGAGCAGATTGATCGCATCGTTCAACGCACCCGCAAAGGCGGCGGCGAAATCGTGGGCCTGCTCAAAACCGGCAGCGCCTTCTATGCCCCTGGAGCAGCCGTGTCGCAAATGGTCGAAGCCATCCTGAAAGACAAGAAGCAGATATTGCCCTGTGCGGCCTACTTGGAAGGAGAATATGGCCTCGACGGCATTTACTTCGGCGTGCCGGTAAAACTTGGGCGCAGCGGCATCGAACAAGTCGTGGAGATCACCCTCACGGATGAGGAGAACGAAGCCCTGAACCGTTCCGCTCAAGCCGTGCGCAACACGATAGAAACCCTGCAGTCTCTTCAAGGGTAGACTGTTTTGGTAGTTTTACAAGTGTCGTCATTTCAAAAAGTAAGGAGGCGCAAAGATGTCCGCAGGTATTAAGTTGGTGGCAAAGCCGGGGGAAGTTGAGTTTCCCAAGGGAATGGAGGGCATGATTTCAAGGGAAAGTACCAAGAGCTTCGTGAATGGAGCCGAGGGCTTTCTCTGTTACAACGGAATTCCCATTCAGCAATTGGCAGAGAACTCTACATTCGAAGAAGTTTGTTACCTTCTGATGTACGACGCCCTGCCGAAAGAAACAGAACTTGCGGCATTCAACCAACGGTTGTTGCAGTACCGCGAGATTCCAGATTTCACCTACGAGACGATTTATGGTATGCCGGCATACACCACGCACCCCATGGCGGCGTTGCGGACGGCGGTCTCGACCTTGTCCCTGTTCGATGAATCATCCGAAGAGGATACACCCTCGGCCCTGGAGCGCGCCGGAATCAATTTGATTGCCAAGCTCCCCACGATTGTGGCTGCCGTCGCGCGGAGCCGCCAGGGCCTGGAACCGGTTCATCCACGCGCCGACATGCCGCTGGCTACGAACTTCTTGTACATGTACACAGGCGAAGAACCAAGCCCACTCTACGCGAAGGTCATGGACATCATCCTCTTGCTCCACGCTGACCATGGCTGCAACGCCTCCACGTTTACCGCAATCGCGGCGACGTCGTCCCTGTCGGACATGTACTCGTCCGTGGTCGCCGGCATCTGCAGTTTGAAGGGGCCGCTGCACGGGGGAGCCAACGAACGCGTGATGCGCATGTTGAACGAGATCGGCACTGTGGATAACGCGGAACCTTACATCTTGAACGCCATCGCCCGCAAGAAGAAGATTATGGGCTTTGGACATCGCGTGTACAAAGCCTACGACCCACGAGCAGCCATCCTGCACGGCTATGCAAAGGACGTGACCAGGCAAGCCGGCACGGAAAAGTGGCTGCAGATGGCAGAGATCATTGAGCGGGTCATGATTGATAAGCTGGGCAAGAAGGGAATCTACCCCAACGTAGATTTCTTCTCCGGCACGGTCATGGCCTCAATGGGAATCGACCCGTCACTGTTTACGCCCATTTTCGCCATGGGTCGCGTTCCGGGCTGGGTGTCGCATATCCTGGAGCAGCGCGCCGATAACCGCATCTACCGGCCCCGCTTCATCTACACCGGTCCCATGGATGTGGACTACGTCCCCATGGACGAGCGATAGATCAAAGAGTCCCTGTGGGAGCACAGATGCTCTGGTGTCTGTGCTCCCGCCTCTGTCCCTTCGATCAGAACCAACGATTTTGCAGCCCCTTCAAGAAGCCATCTTTGCGCATAGCCAGTAACACCCGGTTGACATATCCGACCAGCGTGTAGGCATCGGGCCGCATGACCACCACATAGTTGTCTTCCGTGATGGTGGCGGAGACGGCCAACGATGGGTGTTTGTGAATGTAGCTATAGGCTGATGTCGCGTCGACAATCGCAGCCTGCGCTTTTCCCTCCTCGACAGCCTGCAACGCACCCTCGGAAGTTTCCAACGCATAAGGCGTCAACACGATTCGTTTGGCCCAACGACGCACGATGACATCCCCATCGGCCCCCCACTCGATGGCAACCACCTTCCCGGCCAGATCAGACATTTCACGAGCAGGTTCCGCCGATGCCGGCACAACCAACACCTGACCGGCATTGAAGTAGGCCACACTAAAGACGAAATCCTCCGTCTGTCGCGGATCATAGGGGAACGCAGAAATGACCAGATCGCAGGTATTGGCCGTCAGCGCATCGTACAAACCGTCGAACCCTGTGGGGACAAACGTGCCGGTAAGCCCCAGCCGATGGGCCAGCTCTTTGCCCAGGTCAATATCAAACCCGAACAAGCGGTTCGTCCCCTTCTCCGTCGATTCAAAGGGTGGGAAGCTGGGGTCCAGGCAGATTCGCATTTCGCCTGAAGTTTGCATGCGCGTCCAGACCGGATCGTCCTCGACCGGCCCCTGAGAACGGTTCCAATAAAGCCCGAACAACATGGCCAGCACGGCGAAAGCTGCAATCACAAAATGCCGTCTGTTCAGGCGTGAACGTTTGACCATCAGTGTTTCTTTGCCGCCTCCCCATGCTCAAATGAACCACAACCACCAAGGCACAGAGGGAATCGGGGTTGAGCGTTTCCAGACATTGCGCCCCATGAATTATACCCCACCACGCCGCAATTCGCCAGCCACCGGCCTGCAAACTTTTCACAAGCGTTCACGTGTGGCGTGAAACCAAAGTTTGACGAAAGGCACACTCTATAGTATCATGATTACCATGAACGAGCACGACCCATTCAGCGACAAAGACCTGGCAAGTCTCGATACGGATGTGATGGGCAAGACATTCTATTGCCATGACCGCGTGGAATCTACCAGCGACTTGGCTCGCGACCTGGCCAACCGTGGTACGCCCGAAGGCACTTTGGTGCTGGCCGAAGAGCAAGTCGCCGGACGTGGGCGACTGGGCCGGCGATGGTACGCCCCACACGGGAGCAGTTTGCTCATGTCGCTCGTTTTCTACCCGAAGTTAGAACCCTCTCAGGCCCAACGACTGACCATGGCCTGTGCCCTGGCCACCGCCGAAGCAATCACGCAGACGACCGGCCTGCCCGTCGGACTAAAGTGGCCGAACGACCTCCTCGTAAATGGGCGCAAGGTGGCCGGCATTCTGACCGAAACGGCTGTGACCGGCCAACGTCTTGCTTTCGTTATCGTGGGCATGGGCATAAACGTCAACTTTGATCGCGCCCTCCTGCATGATGTGGCTCCCCAAGGTTCCACGCTGGCGTCGGAGGCCGGCCACAACATTTCGCGACAGGCTCTCTTGGGCACCATCTTGCAGCAGATTGAAGCCCGGATGCCGGCCATTTATCAGCCCGAGACGTTGCAAGAGGCGTGGAGCAGCCGTCTGCAAACCCTGGGGAACAGGGTCACGGTGACCAACCAGGGCACCATTGTCCATGGCCTTGCCGAGGCCGTCGATGCAGACGGCGCACTTCTGGTGCGAGACGATCGAGGCCGTTTGCACCGCCTTCTCGCCGGAGATGTTACGTCGCCATCTTCCTCATGATCCATTCATGTTAAAGGAAAGGAGAGCCGAATGCGTTTTCGCCCCGAACTGATCACGGAAAAACATTGGTTTTTTCTGTTAAGTGTCTTGCTCTTTCTGAACGTCACCCTCTTTGGCTGCTTTATTCTGATCCTTACCAAGAAAGTTTGTATTGGCTGCTAACAGCAGCTCAAGCGCGTTCGCGCGGTGCGCCAAGGAGAACGCGGCTGGCAGCGGATGAAATCACGTCGCCAGGACTGACAACCCAGGCTCCGACATTCATGCGGGGCCGTCTGGTGC
>JAADHH010000020.1:0-2749 GCA_013151955.1 Chloroflexota bacterium | reverse complement strand
TGTCATTTCGACCAACGGGAGAAATCTTACACGTTGTACAAGGCAAGATTTCTTGCTGCACTCGAAATGACAAAACATGCTGTCCGCAAAGAATGACGCACACCCCGGCGCGCCGCCCATTTGACAGCACCAGAAACGTGGTGTAAACTGTACGCTGTTGTGTCATTGTGCCTCGTTGCACGCTGTTTTACTTCCTGTTCGCTATCAACTTCATTATTGAAGGCTTTCCAACCCCGTCTGAAACAATACAGTCTTATGTCTATTGAACGAGGATATTGAACGTTATGGAAACGTATCAACGACCTTCATATCGTAGCTGTTTGGTAGGGGTAATTGCTGGAGGAGTGATTTACATCGCCGTTTGGTTATCGGTCCTGGCTTCACCGGCCATTGCCACCCAACTTGGGAACATCGTTCTGTACATACCATTGAAATCTGGTTTGGTTCAAGAAGTAACCGCTGAAGATGTCATCAAAGTGACGTACCCCGTAGAAACACATTTTGAACTTCCCGACAAAGGGAGCTATCTTATCTTTGCAACTGATTTGTTGCCGGCGGAGGACCGTGTGGTAATCAGAGAACAAGGTACAGGTAAAATTATCAAAGTCCCCTATATTTTGCAGGGCACGAATTATCTTGGTGAAGCGGTAGTCGTAGGGAAACCTGTATTTGAGTTTGAAGTAGAAAGAGGCGGAGCGTACAAACTTCATTTGCAGAAATTACCCGTCAATGCAAAGCCAGAGTACACCTTGTTTATCGTACCCAATGCGACAGCAAGAAATCGGGGAATATTGTTAATATCGTTGGTTGTTTACATTGGTATCTTCACCTTGACTGGATGGGGATATTACTATTGGCGCAACAAGGAACAAATCCAACAAACAGAGCAAGAGAAAGAAAAGAAGCGGGCTAAGTTTGAAGAATGGATAAAGGAGCAAAAGTCAACTACTACCGGCTTCTAGCCGGTAGTAGTTGACTCTTTCTCCGACAAACTGCTGGGGGGAGATGATTGCAGAAACCGCCGGTAGGCCATTGCCGTCTGCTGCGCGACCTGTTGGTGGGTGAAGTGCTCCACGGCCCGTCGCCGGCCACGCTGCCCCAGCATGGCCCGCTCCTCCACCGATTTGCAGAGCCTCGCGAGATGGGCAGCCAGTGCTTCGCTATTCCCTTCCGGGAAGACCAGGCCGGCATCGCCGATCACGCGCGGTATCTCCCCGCTATCGGAGCCGACGACGGGCACGCCACAGGCCATCGCCTCAATCAGGACCCGCCCAAACTGTTCCTTCCAGTTGACAAGGGTCAGCGAGGGTAAGACCAGCACATCCAGCCCTCGATAGAATTCGGGCATCTTCGCCGAAGGTCGCGTGCCCTCCAGCGTGGCTCGTGATTGGAGACCGGCGTCGTGAATCCGTTGGCGCAGAGCGTCCCGCAGCGGGCCTCTGCCCAACACGCGGAGACGCCAATCTCCCCTCAACTGGCGTACAGCGTCCAGCAAGACGAACAGACCCTTTTCCGGCACCAGCCGTCCGGCAAAGCCTATCGTGAAAGGGTCGCTCTCCGGCAATACCCGGTCTTTCCGCGGGCTAAATTGCTCCGGGTCCACGCCAAACTGGGGGATGATGTCCACGGGACCGCAATATCCCTTGTCTTGCAGCACCACCGCCGCTTCACGATTGCCCGCGATGGCCCCCACGGTATGCCGGAAAACGTAACGCTCCATCCAGGAAAAAGGGGGGGGATAGTGGCGGGCCAGGTTTTGCCACGTGAAAAAGAGCGCCGGCAGCTTCCGCTGTCGTGCCGAGCGCACGGCATGAAAGGTCGCCAGATTGTAGGGTTCCTCGTCGACGTGGAAAATGTCGGGGCGAACACGATCGAGCAACTTGCCCAGCCCGGGGTAGTAGTGCCAGTGAAAATGTCCATTGAACCGTACAGGCACAACGACCAGTTCATACCCTGCCGTGTGCAAGCGTTCCAACGGTGACGAACCGCCAGAGTCGTGCCACGAAGGGGGCACCGCCGCCACCAACTCGATATCTGGTTCGCGGGCCAGCTCTTCTAGTTTTCGCTGGTAGGCACCCACCACGCAGGCTTTGGAAAGGTAGAGAACCCTCACCCACGGTCCCTGGCTGCGGCAATTTGGGCCTGGTGTTCGGCCTGGTGACGCAGCAACTGCTCGGCCACGAAGCGTGTGGTAATGTCTCCCCAAAAATGATGGGTTCCTTCGTAGGCGAGTTGCTCATCGTTCAAGCCGGAGAAGAAATCGATAAACTTTTGGCGGTTCTCTGCCCACTCCGCGATAATTTCAGTCAGCGGCCGCTCTTTTCGCTTCTCAATCTCCGAGGCGTTCCACGCATTGCGATTGAGGGGCTTAAAATTATACCCCTTCTTGGCCACCATGATTTCACTGACAACACGCATACCCCCTTCCGAAGAAGCCAAATGTGACAGGGCTTCCCGGATCGTCCAATCATTTTCGGCCAGCGGGCGCTGCGCTTCCTGCTCGGTCAGGCCGGCGATGGTCTGGTGAAACTCATCCCGCTTCTGTTCCAGGCGATTGATCAGTTCAACATCCATGAAAACACCTCCCTTGCTGTTGGTCAAAGGCACCCATCGATATCGTCCATGCAAACTGTGGCACGTTCAAGCTGCTAGAGTAGTATCTTCTCAATAACCTGGGGAACGCCCCCCGGCCCCCAATTCTGGGGGAGCACATTCCCCCCAAAGTTGGGGGGTTAGGGGGGCGCGACAT
>JAADHH010000025.1 GCA_013151955.1 Chloroflexota bacterium | reverse complement strand
CCGGAATGCGCTCGATGTAGCCCAGCCGCTCGTTGACACGAACCAGGATGACGGTGTCCACCAGCGGAATCTGCCAGTGCCAGCCGGGATCATCCAGGCTGACGAAACGGCCACCGCGCAGGTGCAGCCCGCGTTCATATTCATGCACCTTGTACAGGGAACTGCGCATCAATGTCAACCCAACGCCCAACACCACAAATGTCGCCAGCACCACAACGGACAGGCGATAGAGGCGGTCCAGCAATGACGGCCGGCGTGGGATTTTCGGATCGCGAGCAGGCGGTTGTTCCGTAGTAGTCATGCGAAAACCTCCTTCTGATGTCACTTACACTTTCCACTTTCATGGATGCTTGTTATCTGTGTTCTTCATTTTACCACAAAGGCACCAAAACACAACTAACATGAGTCGTGTTGACAAAAAGCACACACTGTGCTAACATTTACGCATGAGGTACTTCTCCTGGAACAACGAAAAAAACAGACGATTGCAGGCTGAACGCGATGTATCGTTTGAAGAGGTTGTCTTTTACATTGAAAAAGGCCAACTGCTGGATGTTATTGAGCATCCAAACCCCGAGAAGTACAAAGGACAACGTATCTTTATCGTCAATATTGATGATTACGCCTATCTCGTTCTGTTTGTAGAGACGGAACGAGAGATTTTTCTGAAGACGATTATTCCCAGTCGTAAAGCAACCAAGAAGTATTTAAGAGGTGGTAGATAATGGAACAGGAAAAACTGGATGAAGAAGAGAAGAGCTTGCTGACTTCGTATGAACAGGGAGAGTGGAGGTCGGTGGAAGGGCTTGAGACAGAAGTCGAGAAATACCGGGGGTATGCCCGTGCAACATTCAAGAAAGACAGGCGAGTGAACATCAGGGTCTCTTCCAAAGATTTGGAAGGAATTCAGAAAAGAGCGCTAGAAGAGGGTATGCCATACCAAACCTTAATCGCCAGTATTCTTCACAAATACGTTTCTGGTCGTTTCGTCGAGCGATCTTAAAGTTTCATAGCACAGGGCAGGTGGCTTAGAGCAACACCTCCGCGAGCAGCTCGGCCACGTGCAGGACGCGCCGGCCGGTGCCCTGTTCGATCTGCTGGCGGCAGGAGGCCCCGGTGACGACGATGGCCGCTTCGGGCGGAGCGTTGCGCACGGTGGGCAGCAGCCGCAGCTCGCCAACCTGCATGGACAGGTCGTAGTGCTCCCGCTCGTAGCCGAACGCGCCGGCCATGCCACAGCAACCGGCATCCAGCACTTCCACCTGCAACTCCGGTACCCGGCGCAGCAACGCCTCCGTGGCCGACGTACCGGCGAGGGCTTTCTGGTGACAATGCCCGTGGAAAAGCGCCGGGCCGGGCCGGGCGCGGAAGCGCAACCGTTCGCCGGTCTGCGCCTCGTGGTGCAGCAGGAAATCTTCCAGCAGGTGCGTATTCTCCGCCAACTTTTGTGCCGCCTCACCCGGCACGAGCATGGGGTATTCCTCCTTGAGTGCCGCTACACAGCTCGGCTCGCAGCCTACAATCGCCAACCCTTGCTCCACGTAGGGAGACAGCCGGGCGATGTTGTATTCGGCCAGCCGCCGGGCCTCGTCCAACATGCCCTGCGAAATCATCGGGCGGCCACAGCATTTCTTCTCCGGCAAGATCACCTCGAAGCCGGCCGCTTCCAGCAAATGGCTCGCGGCCATGCCGACGGCGGGATAGTTGTAGGTCATGTAGGTGTCGTGGAAGAGGACGACCGGGCCGCGGGGCGCGTCTTCCCGGCGCGGATGCTGCCGGAACCATTGCGTGAACGTAGGCCGCGCGAAGGGGGGCAACGGTCGCCGCCGGTCGAAACCGGCAACCGCTTCGAGCAGCCGGCGGGAGAGGCCCGCATTTGCCACCCAGTTCGATAGCGGGGCCGTGGCACAGCCCAACCGGTTCAGCAGGGCGATGTTGCCGGTGAGCCGTGACCGCAGCGGCAGGCCCTGTTTGTCGTGGTAACGGGCCAGGGTTTCCGCCTTCAACGCGGCCATGTCCACCTGCGAGGGGCATTCTGCGCGGCAGCCCTTGCAGGCCAGGCAAAGTTCCAGCGCGCTGTACAATTCGGGACCGTCCAGCATTTCGGGGGGGAGCCGGCCAGAAATCGCGGCCCGCAAGAGGTTGGCCCGCCCGCGTGTGCTGTGCTTCTCTTCGCGCAGGGCCATGAACGAGGGACACATCGTGCCGCTGTCCAGCTTCAGGCAAGTGCCGCAGCCGTTGCACAGCTCGACCGCACCGGCAAAGCCGCCATCCGCCGAGAAATCGAGCCGCGTGGGCCATGCGCGGGTGCGATATTCCGGCCCGTAGCGCAAGTGCTCGGTCATCGGCGATGCGTCCACGATCTTGCCGGGGTTCATGATCCCTTGTGGGTCGAATGCCGCTTTGATCTGCCGGAACGCGCCGTAGATTTGCGGACCGAACAGCTTCTCGTTCCACTGGCTGCGGGACAGGCCGTCGCCATGCTCGCCGCTCATCGCGCCACGGAAGCGCAGCACCAGGTCGCTGGCCGCTTCGCTGATCGCCGCCATGCGCGCGACATCGTCCGCCTGCTTCAGATTGATCAGTGGGCGGATGTGCAGACAGCCGGCGCTGGCGTGGGCATAGAACGCGGCCTGTGTGCCCTGCCCGGCAATCGCCTCGCGGATGGCGGCTACGTACGCGGCCAGGTGCTCGACCGGCACGGCGCAATCCTCGATGAAGGGGATCGGTTTCCAATCTCCCTTGCGGCTCATCAGCAGACCCAAGCTGGCCTTGCGCACACCCCAGAAATCGGCCTGCGCCTGTGGCGTGAGGGCACGGACCATGTCGCGGCCCAGACGATGCCGGTGCAAGTGGTCGGCCAGCCGGTCCAGTTTGCCGCTCAGCTCGGCCTCCGATGCACCGTAGAACTCGACGGCCAGGAGCGCTTGCGGCTCGCCGTGAACGAAGGTGAGCCGGCGGGCAAAGTCGGGAACGGCGAGGGTCAGGTCGAGCAACATGCGGTCCATCAGTTCTACCGCCGACGGTTCGCATTCCAGGATGACCGGCGTGGCTTCCATGGCCGTGATGAGGTCGTCGAAGTGGACGATGGCCAGGGCGGTCATGGCCGGTCGCGGCACCAGACGGAGAGTGATTTCGGTGATCGTGGCCAGGGTTCCCTCGGAGCCGGCGATGAGCGCGGAGAGGTCGAGCGGCCCTTCCACGATCAGCCGGTCCAGGTTGTAGCCGCTGGCGCGTCGCCAGTGCCGGGGGAAGCGGGCGGCGATTTCAGCCCGGTTGTCGGTGAGGATGCGTTCGACCTGGCGGTAGATGGTCCCTTCCCGCGAGTCGTGTTGCGACAGGCGGCTTACGGCCCTCTCGTCGCGTGGCCGGAACGTGGCGTTGGAACCGTCGGCCAGCACGACGCGCAGCGACTCGATGTGGTTGGCGATGTGGCCGTAGAGGATGGAGTGGGAGCCGGTGGCGTTGTTGCCGACGACGCCCCCCAGCACGGCACGGTTGCCGCTGGCCGGGTCCGGCCCGACCATGAGGCCGTGCGGGCGCAGCGCAGCATTCAGCCGGTCGAGCACCACGCCGGGTTGGGCGCGAACGGTGCGCGCTGCGGCGTCCACTTCCAGGATGGCGTCCAGGTGACGGGTCATGTCGAGCACGAGGGCGTGGCCTACGGCCTGCCCGGCCAGACTGCTGCCGGCGCCGCGCGGAAGTACCGGCACGCCGTATTGTGCCGCCAGCTCCACCGTCGCGGCCACGTCGTCCGCCGTGCGGGGGATCACCACGCCTAGCGGCTCGATCTGGTAGATGCTGGCGTCCGTGCTGTAGAGCAGCCGGGTCACGCGGTCGGTGCGCACCTCGGCGGAGGTGCGTCGTTTCAGTTCGGCGAAGATGGTTTCGCGTTTCGCGTTTTGGGTTTCGGGTTCCATCGCCCTACGCTCTCCGCTCCATGCCTTCTGTCTCCCACCGTTCATCGTTCATCATTCTACACTCGTCATTTCAGTATCGTTCCGCGTACCGTCGAATCCGCCCCACCGACGTCCCCTCCCACAGCATGGCCAGCCCTCCGACGAGGACGATGGTCACCGTCTGGCTGAATTGGAGCACGAAGGCAAACGTGAGCGCGCTACTCGGGTCCACCGCAAAGAGGCCGAGCACCTGCACCGCGAGCCACTGGTAGGTTCCCAAAGCACCGGGGGCAGAGGGCACGGTCGTTCCCAGGCCCAGCACGGCCATGAGCAGGACGGCCCCGATGAAGGGCACGTCGAAACGAAACGCTCGCAGGGTGAAGGCCATGACCAGCGCATTGGTCGTCCAATGGAGCAGCGAGAATGTGGTGATGGCGAAGATATCCTGGCCCTGTTGCAGCGTGGCCAGACCGAGGGTAAAGCGTTGGGCCATACCGGCCACGTCGTCCGCCAGCCGTTTGGAAAAGGGTGTGACAAGCCGGGTAAGCAGGGCGATACCCCGCGTTTCCATCCGCAGCCACAAAAGGGTGATCAGGAAGGCGCTGCCGAACAGAGCCAGGCCGGCCAGACCGATCCAGTGTCCCCAGGCCGGCAAGGGCAACATCAGCGAGGCGAGGGCCAGGGCCAGCAAGATCACGAGGCCGTCGAACACTTTCTCCAGGACCACGGTCGCCAGAGCGGCCATGCGGCTGATGCCGTCCTGCCCAACCAGGTAGGCGCGACCCAGTTCGCCGAGCCGGCCGGGGAGCACATAGTTGATCAGATAGCTGATCATCACCAGGTTGAACGCGCGCCGCGTTGGCACACGACCGGCCGGTCGCAGCAATCTCTGCCACCGCCAGGTAATCACGAGGAAGCCGGCCAGCAGGGAGAGTTGGGCCGGAAAGATCCAGAAATATTCGGCGGCCAGCAGTGCAGACCACATGGTGTGCCAGTCCACACCACGGAAAGCCAGGTAGAGGAATAGCACACTGACCAGGATGCCAATCCATGTCATGCCCTGCTGGGTGCGGCGGTCGTTCGATTTGGAAATGGACACCGCACTCTTTCCGAGGTCGTTTTCTACCGGTTTGTCCATCGCTACACGGCGGCAGCGTATTCGTGCGGGCAGCGTACCATCAAGGTGTGCGCGCGGAATATGCCGTCCGAGTCCAGCGTACCTTCGACAATCGCCCTCGCGTTGTCACGGAAAACGTTTGGCACACGACCCTGATACACCACAGCGATTTCGCTCGGTCCGTCACCCCGAATCCGGAAGCGGAACGTTGCCGACTTTCCGTCAAATTTTATCGTGCCCGGGACGACAGGACCGCTCAGCCGTACCATCACTCCTTCGCCGGCATCTCCTCTCGCCAACAACTCGTCCACGGTGATGTAATAATCGGTGAACGTCGAGTGGGTCGTCGCGTAGGCGAGGTGAGCGACTACCGGGATCAACAGCAGCAGTAGAATAACCCAACGCAGTTTCAATACAACGCCTTTCCAGTTATCACATCATTCAACGTGAACGGTTACGCGCGCCACGCAATATGCACCACATCTCCCCTCTCTGTGCGGGGGAGGGGCGTCTGTTTTCAAAACAGTCCCCATGAGCGATTGCGCACCACCAATCATGAAAATGGCGGGGCGTGAAACGTGAAGACGTGAAACGTATTGCGTCTTACGCATCACGTTTTACGTTTTACCTGACACGTTATTTTCAAAGCAGAAAACCTGTCAGCGCAAATTGTAAAAGGCATCCATTCCGGGGAACAGTGCGGTATCCCCCAAGTCTTCTTCAATTCGCAACAACTGGTTGTATTTGGCGACACGGTCTATGCGACAGGGGGCACCCGTCTTGAGTTGTCCGGTGCCCATAGCCACAGCAAAGTCGGCGATGGTGGTATCTTCTGTCTCGCCGCTGCGGTGTGAGACAACGGCTGTCCAGCCGGCCCGCTTGGCCATCTCCACGGCGGCGATGGTCTCGGTCAGCGTGCCGATCTGGTTCAATTTGATGAGCACCGAGTTGGCCGTTCCCTCGTGGATGCCTCTGCCAATGTGTTCGACATTCGTCACAAAGATGTCGTCGCCCATGATTTGGTAGCGATCTCCCAGTCGTTCGGTCAGCAATCGGAATCCTTCCCAGTCGTCTTCGGCGAGGCCATCTTCGATAGAGATGATGGGGTATTTCTCCACCCACTCGGTGTAGAAATCTACCATCTCGGCGCTGCTCAGGCGGCGACCTTCACGGGCCAGGACGTATTGTCCATCTTCATAGATTTCGCTGGCCGCGGGATCCAGGGCAATGTAAATGTCTTTCCCCGGTTCGTAGCCCGCCGTCTGAATGGCCTCGATGATCAATTCGACCGCCTCCGCGTTGGAGCCAAGCGAAGGGGCGAAGCCCCCCTCGTCGCCGACGCTGGTGTTGTAGCCCTTCTTCTTCAGCACGCTCTTCAAGGCGTGGTACGTTTCCGAGCCCCAGCGGAAGGCTTCTGCGAAACTCTTTGCTCCCAGGGGCATGATCATGAACTCTTGCAGGTCGGTGCTGTTGGCGGCGTGCTTTCCGCCATTCAAAATGTTCATCATGGGGACCGGCAGCAGGTGCACGCCGGGACCGCCCAGATACCGGTAGAGCGGCAACCCAAGTGCATCGGCGGCGGCCTTGGCCACGGCCAGCGAAACACCGAGCATGGCGTTGGCTCCAAGGTTTTCTTTGTTTGGTGTGCCATCCAGGGCGATCAGGAGTTCGTCGATTCTGCGCTGGTCCACGGCGTCGAAGCCGAGCAACTCAAGGGCAATTTTCTGGTTGACGTTTTCGACAGCCTTCAGCACGCCCTTTCCGCCAAAGCGTTTGGGGTCATGGTCGCGCAATTCCAGGGCCTCCTGTGTGCCGGTAGAGGCACCGGAAGGAACCGCAGCGCGGCCCATGGCCCCTGATGAAAGGATCACATCCACTTCCACTGTGGGATTGCCGCGTGAGTCGAGGATTTCACGGGCAATAATATCTTCTATGATTGTCATGCGTAAGTAACCTCCTAATGATTATGAATTGTCTTCGGATACTTCACTTGGCCGTACCCCGCAGCGCCGATCGCGCAGTCCAATCCCGTGGCTTGGCCACAACAATCACCCGGTGGGTATTGTTGTTGTAGGGCCAACAACTGACCAGCGTCACGCGCTCGTCGTCGGTGGGCTGAATGAAGCGGGCATTTTGCCGGCGCACGGAAAGTGGCTGTCCCTTCTCCTTGAGCACATACGTTTCGGTCACTTGGTAGGGGTACAGCGTGGAACCAACGTACAAGTCAATCTTATCGCCAACTTTGACATCCACCAGATAGCGGAAAACTTCCCCTTTGATATTGTGGTGGCCAGACAAAACTGTGTTTCCACCGTGGCCCGGCAAGGCGGAGTTCTTGTGCCACCCTGCCGCATTGTCCGGAACGACCCACTCGGAAACCTCTTTACCCCCCGATTTCACGACACGCCAGCCCATCGGCACCACCGTGGCATCGAGTTGGATCGAGGGGATCACCAATTTGTCCGGCGGAACATTTGCCGGGGGAATCACCGCCGTGGTGGGCGTGGCCTCAAGGGCGGCCGGGGAGGGTTCGGTGGGTACCGGCGCCAACTTCTCGGGTGTAGAAGGATTCTTGGGAGATTCCGCGCCGGGGAATTCCGGCAATAGATTCGGAGCTTCTGGGGAGGGTGTTTGCCCGGCCTCTGGCGTAAACGTAGGCACGAGTGTGTACGTAGCCGTGATGGCCACTACCACCGGATCGCCCGAAGCTGCTGATGAGGTGGCTTGCCAGTCTTGGTACGCCACCCCCAGCCCTACTAGGATAAGCAATACGCCGGCGGCGATTGCTACTGTAGCAATGTTCCTCTGCTGCAATAGTGTTCTCCTTGGTATGGACTCTCAAATTGATTCATGCTGTTTGTTATCCGACCCCCTCTATGCCCAAATCGACCACTGGTGTCTTTGTGGTTCGTACCGTAACAGTCACCATGAACGGCACGCGCGCCACCAAGGATGAAAATGGCGGCGCGTGATGCGTATTGCGCACTGCGTCTTACGCATCACGCATCACGTTTTACGGATTACGTGACACCCGACACCTGAACACGTTATTTTCAAAACAGAAATCTGTGCACTCTGTGGTTAGCCTTTTTGGTTCTGGTCCAGCCAGGCCGGGAGAGAACATGGGGAACAAGTACGATTCACGTTTATCCCTCATGCGCCTCGACCGGCTGGCGCAACAGGGCGACCCCCACGGCCCCCGGCCCAATGTGGCAGCCCATGGCCACGCCGGCCTCGGCGATCAGGATGTGTTCCCGTGGGTGCAGGCCGGCAATCATCTCCACGACTTCTTGGGCGGTATCGAGGCAATGGGTATGGACAACACAAACTTCCTCGAAGGGGGCCTGTTGTTCCACCAACGTCACCAGTCTCTTCAGTGCCCGTCTGTGCGTACGGACTTTTTCCAGAGGGAGCAACTCGCCCCCCTCCACGTGTACGATCGGTTTGATGTTCAACAATGTGCCCAAATAGGCCGAGGCCTTTCCGATGCGCCCGCTATAGCGGATGTAGTCCAGCGTCCCCAGGAAAGCGGGGAGGCGCAACCGAGGAATCATCGAGGTGACCAGCGTCTCAATCTCCGGACGCGTAGCCCCTTGCTTGACGGCCCTGGCTGCCACAATGGCCAGCCACCCGACGCACATGGAGACGTTGCGCGAGTCAACGACCGTGATGGGGGCATCATCGCCGATGGCCCTGGCTGCTGCCAAAGCTGTCTGGTAGGTACCGCTGAAGTTGTCAGAGAGGTGGATCGAAACGATTTCGTCTCCACGCGCCAAGACATCGCGATAGAGCACTTCGAATTCACCTTGTGAGGGGTGAGAGGTTTTGGGCACGCGGGGGGCCTCGGCCTCCAGTCGTTGGTAGAATTGCTCCGATGTGATGTTCTGTCTTTCCAGAAAACTTTCTTCGCCGAAGTGAATCGCCAAAGGTAGCACATGAATGCCCAATGCCTCGACGTGATCTTGGGGAATGTCTGCCGAGCTATCTACAATGACTTGTACAAAACCTGACATGGCGTCTTCCTACCAGAGTTCTGGCCCCGTTTGTCCTTCGTAAATGACGATGCCCAGTGCATCCATTCCCACGTGAGTGGCCAGTGCGGAACCATAGTTGGCGATTTCTATCGGTACCCCGGGTTTCACGGCATCCACCCGTTCGATTACCCCCTGGATCTCCTTGGGAATACCCTGTTTGTGGATGATCACCAGACGCTCTATGCGCGTAAACTCGGAAACGAACTCGGCCAGTTTGTCCAAGCCCCGCGAACGTGTCCGCACTTTCTCCATTGGTTCAATCTCGCCATCTTCCATGATGAGCAGAGGCTTGATATTGAGCATCGTGCCCAGAATGGACTGCGCTTCCCGGATGCGACCGTCGCGTTCCAGATAGCCCAGAGATTCGACGAAGAGTACCAGATAAATGTGAGAAATCATATCCCGCAACAAGCGAAGGATGCTGTCCGCACTTTCGCCGGCACGTGCTGCTTCTGCAGCGGCGACGACCAACATACCCAATCCCACAGTAGTTAGCAAAGAGTCGACAACCATCACGCGCGACTGGCCCACCATGGAGATCGCCGCCTGTTGGGCGCGTTCCACGGTCAGACTCAGCCGGGAGGAATGGTGTATGGAGATGATCTCTTCGGCTTGCTGGCCCAGTTTGCTGTATGTTTGATAAAACTTTTTCACAGCAGGCGCAGACAAGCTGGGAATAGCTTGTGCATTCCGCGCCTTAGAAAACAAGTCGTCACAAGAAATATCTACACCATCTCGATAGATTTGCGAGTTGAGGTGTAGATTTAGGGGAATGACCGTAATCCCCAGTGCTTCTACCACCTCAGGGGGCAGGTCGGCTGCACTATCTGTTACGATAAGAGGTTGTTGAGCCATCTGCTTGCTCCTGATATCTGATCCCCAAGTAAGCGTTTAAGAATAAGTTCCTCAGAAGTTCTCTCTCCAAGAAGTTCAACTTCTTGGAGAAGTTGAACTTCTAATTGAAAAATCACTCGACCGAAATAATGTAGGGGTACAAAGGTTGTCCCCCGTCTACCAGTTCCACTTCCTGGTCCGGGTACTGCGACTGGATCACACCGGCCAAATCTTCGGCCTCGCTGGCCGTGACCTCGTCGCCATAGTAAAGGGTGAGGAGTTCGTAATCTTCTGCTCCCAACTGCCGCAACATTTCATTCACGACACCCTCCATGCTGGCGCCGGCGGCAGCGAGTGTGCCGTTGAGCAGGGCCATGTATTCGCCCTTTTCCACCTGCATGCCATCCACGCGCGTGGACCGTACGGCTTTGGTGATCTCCCCGGTTTGAATCTCACCCATTGCTCGTTCCATGGCTTGCGCATTGGCATTCAGGTCGGCCTGATATTTGAATGAAACCAAGGCGCAGATTCCTTGGGGAATGGTTTGGGTTGGAACAACGGCAACCTGTTTCTGGGAAAGAGATTGTGCCTGGTTGGCCGCCAGGATGACATTCCGGTTGTTGGGGAGCAAAATGACCTGGTCGGAAGAGACTTCGTCGATGGCTCGCAGCAATTCTTCTGTGCTGGGGTTCATGGATTGGCCGCCGGGGACGACTGCTGTTACCCCCAAACTCTCGAACACCTGGCGCAATCCCTCTCCGGGTACAACGGCTACCGTCGCGATGTCGGTCAGTTCCAGCGCAGCACTCTGGCTGGGCGTTGCCGCCGTACCCAGCATAAAGTCTTGATACTGCTCATCCATGTTTTCGATGATCACTTTGCTCAGCGGCCCCAGGTCGGCTGCATATTGGATGACAGGTCCCGGGTTGGGTGCGTGAACGTGTACCTTGATCAGGCTGCTATCCCCAACAACCAGGGTTGATTCTCCCATGCTGTCGATCTTGGCCCGGACGACATCCACGTCCAGGTCTTTGCCCCGCAGGAGGAACTGGATGTCATATCCATAGCTCTCGCTGGCCAGGAAATGCGCTTCGCTCTCCGGCTCGCTGGCCTGGGTGGCGGCGTCTATCGATTCGCCGCGCAAGAATCGCAAGGCTCCGTCGAAAACAACGAAGAGGCCCTGGCCGCCGGCATCCACCACACCGGCATCGCGCAAAACGGGCAGGAGCTGCGGCGTGCGGGCCACGGAGTGCCGGGCGGCTTCCACAGCCCCTTCCCAGACGCTATACAAGTCGTCGTTCTCGTCGGCCACGCGATGGGCAGCCTGGGCCATGTCTTCGATCACCGTCAGGATCGTGCCCTCCACAGGTTTGATCACGGCCTGGTACGCTGTATCGGCTGCCAGACGCAACGCTTTGGCAAAGTCGCAGGCGCGCATTTTATCGGTTTGATCGAGTCCACGAGCAAAGCCGCGCAAAATCTGCGAAAGAATGACCCCGGAGTTTCCACGTGCGCCCATCAAAGCTCCCTGAGCCACGGCGTGTGCGATCTGGGCAACGGAATGTTCCGGGGAGGTGGCCACCTCCTTGATCGCCGACCGCATGGTCAACAGCATGTTCGTACCCGTATCTCCGTCCGGCACAGGGAAAACGTTCAGGGCGTTGATGGCCTGGCTGTTGGCGTCCAGCCAAGTGGTGCTTGCTTCAAACATCCGCTTCAGCAGTTGGCCGTCACAATCCTTGAGCGGGGCTTTCACCTTCGTCACCGCGTCTGTCGTTACGGGCAAGGCATTCTCCTTTTCAGATGTCAACTATTCAGCCCCCCCTTGCCATACAGCGTCCTTGCCTGGTTGTTTGTCTTGCAACCCCTGTACATGAACTTCCACCTCCGAAACGGCGAAGCCTGTAGCACGTTCTACCGAAAACTTTACCTTCTCAACGATATTTTGCGCGACTTCGGAGATGCGTACGCCGTGCGCCAGAACCACGTATAGGTCCAGGGCAATCGCTCTGTCCAATTGACGAACAATGATGCCCTTTTGGGTGGTATCTCGCTGAAAACGCTCCATCACCCGCTCGCGCAGACCGGGCTGGGCCATCTCCGCCACCCCGTAACATTCCAACACAGCCTGGGCAGACAAGGAAGCTACCGCCGTACGGGTAATAACAATTGTCCCCAAAGCTGTTTTTTCTTTAAGCACGCGAACAAATCCTCTTCGTTTGCGAAAAATCACCGAGTATGTTATGATAGCAAATTGTTTGGGCGTTCATCCGCCAGCACGTTTCTATGCACAGTTGAGAAAACATCGGGCTTGCATGTCCCGTACGTTCGCAGGAGGAAACACGAAACATGGCAAAGTGTCAAATTTGCGGCAAGGGGCCGCTTTCAGGAAACAACGTCAGTCACGCAATGAACCATACAAAACGACGTTGGCAACCCAATATCCAAAAGGCTACGGTCTATTTGCAAGGACAACCCCAACGCGTTCGAATTTGCACCCGTTGCTTACGTTCCGTACACAAAGCAGCCCGTAGCTGATCCCCATTATACCGCATTCCGTCTCTGATGTCTAGTAGGAGGGGGCGACCGTAATTGGCCACAGCCGGCCTGGATATCAATTCCGCGCCGCATTCGGACGGTCACGGAGATGCCGCCCCTTTCGAGAATCTGTCGAAACGCATCAACTTGCGCGCGCGCCGGCGGCTGAAAAGCGCGATCTGAAACAGGGTTAAGGGGAATGATATTCAGATGGCACAGCAAGCCCCGTAACCGCTGGACAAGTTGGCGGGCCTGTTCATGACCGTCGTTCACATCCCGAATCAACGTATATTCAAAGGTCAGTCGCCGCCCGGTCTTGTTTGCGTAGTTCCGGCAAGCGTCCATCAGTTGGGCGAGCGGAAACTGCCGGTTGATGGGCACGAGCCGGTCACGAAGTTCATCGCCGGGGGCGTGCAGCGAGATGGCCAGGCCAAGTTCCAGCCCTTCGTCCGCCAGCCTGCGCATCGCCGGCACCAATCCGACCGTGGAGAGCGTGATGCGGCGGCCGGCAAAAGCCAGACCACGGGGATCATGCAGGGTGCGGACGGCCTGTAAGGTCGCCCGGTAATTGGCCAACGGCTCCCCCATCCCCATGAAAACGATGTTCGTGAGCTGGCGCTGCTTCTCTTCCCCCTCTTCGCGCAGAAACCGCTCGACAACCAAGACCTGTTGCACGATCTCTCCGGCGGTCAGGTTACGATGCAAGCCCATCTGCCCCGTTGCGCAAAAAGCGCAAGCGAATGCGCACCCCACCTGTGCAGAGATGCAGGCCGTGCGACGCCGGCGATATTGCATCAACACAGTCTCGATGGTCTCCCCATCGGCCAGTTCGAACAACCACTTTTTGGTCGCTTGATCCTGCGACGCAATCGTACGCACGGGTCTGAGTGCGCCCATGCCCAAGTCCTCTTCCAGCCGCCGGCGCAGGGCCAGGGGGATGTTCCGCATCGCCTCTGTCTCCGTGACCAGCGATTGGTAGAGCCATTGCCAGACCTGTTGCACACGAAAGGACGGCTCGCCCCAATCGGCGAGCCGTTCCGAAAGCTGATCATACGTCAGGTTATAGATGCTTCGCGCGGGTTCAGCCACGCTCTCAGTTATCCCGACTCATACCGGAGGCCAGCAGTGCGTAGTACAGCAGCGTGGACAATGCCTGGGCCAGGGCCGCGACATAGGTCAGCGCGGCTGCCTGGAGAACGGACTTGGCTCCCTTTGCATCTTGTACACCAACGAGCCCGTTCGTTTCCAACATTTTCAGGGCGCGGCGACTGGCATCCAGTTCCACCGGCAGGGTCACCAGCGCAAAGATGGCCGTGCCGCCAAAGAGAATGACGCCCATCCAGGCCAGGCTGGAGCTTTGCATGAACAGGCCGGCCAGAAAGATGATCGGCCCCAGCCAGGAACCGAGATTGACGACCGGCACGAGCCCGGCACGCAAACGCAGCGGTGTGTACGCCTTGGCGTCCTGCACTGCGTGACCCACCTCGTGGGCCACGATGCCTACGGCGGCGACGGAACTGCTGCGGGCGACGCCGGCCGACAGGCGCAGTGTCTTCGAACGTGGGTCATAATGGTCGGTCAACTCCCCCGGAATGCCCTCGATGTTCACATAGTCCAGGCCATTTGCAGATAGCAAACTGCGTGCAGCTTGCTCCCCGTTGATGCCACGCATGTTGGGCACCTTCAGATACTTCGCATAAGAGGACTTCACCTTCATCTGCGCGTAAAAAGCCAGCAATAGCGCCGGCAAAGCGAATACAAAATACATGGGGTCAAAGAAAAACATTTTCCATCCACCTCCCAACCCAAAACAAAACACGTTACTCTTAAATTATACTACATTCCACACGCAAATCAAAAAACCTCTTCACACCAGCGTGCCAGGTGTTCTACATCTTGAAATACGTAATCGGGCTGGATCGGGTTTTGTGCCAGGTCCGCCTCCGACGAGGCGCCGCCCAGAACGAACCCGGTGATCATGCCGGCGCCCTGCCCGCCGGCGATGTCCGTTTCCAGGCGGTCGCCAATCATGATCGTCTGCCCGGCCGGTTGTGCCAGCCGCCGCAAGGCCTCCTCGAAGGGGGGGCGGTGCGGTTTGCCCATCACCGTGGGTTGCACGCCGGTGGCTGCTTCGATGGCGGCCAGAATGCTGCCAGTGCCCGGCAACAACCCTTCCGGCGTGGGGTAGGTGGTATCCGGATTGGTGCCGATGAAGCGCGCGCCGCGCCGGATCGCCAATGAAGCAGCGGCCAGCTTTGCATAGGTCAGCGCTGTGTCGAAGCCGACGACGACCACGTCGGCGTCAGGCGCTTCGGTCAGGGCGAAGCCTTCCCGCAACAGCAGATTGCGGAATGAAGGTTCGCCCACCAGGAGCACGCGGGCGCTCCGTGGGAAATTCTTGTGCAGCCAGGCCACGGCAACCTGGGCCGAGGTGATAACCTGCGCCTCTGATGCCTCGCGGTCCAGGCCCAGTGCATTCAACCGCGCCACATACTGCGCTGCCGAGCGGCTGGCGTTGTTCGTCAGGTAGGCGTAGGGGACTTGCCGGCTGCGCAGACAGGCCAAGAGTTGCACGGCCCCCGGACGCGGCGTCTCATCCAGATACAACACGCCGTCCATATCCAGCACGCAGGCCGAAATCTTGTGTGGTTTCACACGGCCACCTCCCTACCCTCGAAAAGCAATAACCCAAAACGTAAGAGGCTGGTGGCCGCAATCGCCAGTGAACCCACCAACCACCCGATCAGCAACAGATAGAAACTCGCATAGATGGCCGGAAAAGCGACAAAGAAGATGGACAGGCCGCAATACGCTTTGGAGGGGTGCTGGAGTGACGCACGCTTCATACGGCGTAACACGACCAGCATCAGCGGAATCTCCAGGAGGGCCACAGCCAGGAAAAAAAGAAAAAACAGTCCCGAGAGAAATGGGAGAGGGGGGACAAGCACAGGGATGTATCGATGCAGCAGGTTAGCAACGAACAGGATAACGCCGCCGGCTAGCAAGCCGGTTGCACCGAGGAGCAAACAGGTCTTCTTCGCCATCTGTGGCCCGCGCGCTTCCGGTGCCGGCTAGTCATCTTCGAGAGGGTCGTCCTCTCGTTCGGCCACATCTTGCTCGACATCAACCACGGCTGTGGCGATGGCCCAACTGACCACACCCCAGGTCCCCCCGGAGATGAGGGTCGCAATCAGGAGGGAGCGCGCAGTGACCGGCGTGGTGGGGTCGCGCACCAGGCCAACCACAGACATGGTGATGGCCAGCAGGGCAAAAAACAATCCGACTTTCACCGGCCCGCTCAAACGAGATAGCCAGCTCGATGATGGGGGCTGACCCGACCGTTGATCTTCTGCTGCCATTGCCTCTGAGTTCATGGCTCGCTCCTGTTGCCAGCGTGGCTTTTCATGCTACCGCCTCCAAGGATGTACCCCTATTGTATCCGAACGCGGGCGAGTCGTCAAGCCGGTCGCCGGAACGGGCTTGCACAGCAGGTCGCCGCAAGCTCCGGAATGGGGTGCGCGTCATTTTCTTGCGCGGAGGTCCTGGCCGGTAAACCTCTACGCCACGAAGACGCAAAGAACAATCAGTTTGAATGTTTCGTGCCTTTGTGTCTGGGGGGTAACGGCAGGCGTAACGCAGAATAATGAGCGTAGAACGGACGACGGAACGTTCATCGTTTGGAATAGGCTGTACTTTTACAACGCGAGAAATCTTTCAAGCGCAATCCGAATTTGCTCCAGATCATGATCTGGGTCGCCAGACAGCGTGGATGGTTCGATCTGCCCAGTGGGACGACGTACATGATGCGGGTACGCGGAAACACCTGAGTAGCAGACGAATGAATTCGCCGTCTGATACTGTAAAGTGCGTTGAAACGCACTATTTCTATTTCAAGGACAACGGCAACCCGTTTCAACGGGTTTCGCGACAACAGGCGGGCAATTCATTGCTCGCCGAGGCCGGCCTGAGTAGTAACGCTTCGTCTAGCAGTTGAAATAAGATGGGACGCGAGACACTAGATGGTAGCGTACGCAAGGCCAGTGCAGACATCGTACTTTTCCTTTCAGGTTCCGGAGATATGTGAGTGAATTGTACTATGCACTTTTGGAAAGGTCAAACAGGCCGTCACAACATGAAGCAGAAGCAGTTTCCCCCTAGCAGGCTGTCGGAGTCCCAACACGGCGGCGGTGACCTACCACTACGACCAGCGGGGCCGGGTGACGGCGGAGCAGAAGACGATCGACAGTGTGGCCTACACCACCAGCTACACCTACCGCGCCGACGACCGGGTGCGGACCCAGACCTACCCGGACAACGGGGGGGGTAACCACGGCGTACGATGCCGCGGAGCGGCGCAGCGGCTATGGCAGTGACAACTTGTGGAGCGCGGTATTACGACGCTTCTCCGGACCGCTTCGCACAGGCGGGCACGGTGGTGCCGGCGCCGCTGGCCTCATTCCAGGGCTCGTAGTTGCCTAATCGTCACCGGAAGCAGCCGGCGGTCGTCTGGCAACGGCTCGTCCGCGCGGTCGAACGCCGGCAGCCGCTTGCCCGTGACGCCATCGTAAAATCCCAGTTCGATTCTGTACGTGCCCGCTTTCATGCCGGCAGGCAACGGCAGGCGATAGGGGTCCACAATGATTTCGGAAGGTAGCCAGGTGGTCGTGGGGCGCGAACCGGAGAGGGGTAGCGTGTCGCGTTGCGAGACGACTCGCCCGTCTGGCCCCAACAGATGCACGAAAACGGTGTAAGACGTTTCTGTGGGCCCCAACGCTCGCCAATACAGATTCAAAGACAATGTGGCCTCGCCGCCCCCCGCGGGCGAGACGACCACCAGAGGGTTCCCCTCGGGCGACAACTCTTGCCGGCATACCGGGCAAGAGAGGTCGAACCCGAGCAGTGCGGCGACCTTTGCAAAGCGGACGTGGTCTTCGTACCGCGGAGAAGCCGGCAACGTGAACTGCCTGGCATCCACCTGCGGCTGCCCGTCAATCAATCGCGCTACCTGCAACGCCGTACTGCCAAAAGCCTCGCGCACGACGGCCGTGCCGGTGATGATTTCAGACGATAGGCGACGGTCGTGCCACCAGTCTTGCCCGGCGATCACCCCCACGCCGACGTTCGAGTCGGCGGCTACCTTCCAAGGCAGCGTGGACAGACGCACAATCTCACCCGGCCGCCACTGACTTGTCGGATGCCACAGCAATCCAACGAGTGGCCGCTTTTCCGTGTCCTCGGTGATGCGGCTGGTTGCAGGATCGTAGTAGAATGGGTAGATGCGGTAATCCCTGTCCAGGGGGCGCAATGCCTGCCAGTAGGTGACCAGCGAGGTGCGCCCCGCTTCGTCCTGCCGCAGATCAAAGCCTCGCAAGGCCAGCTTGTCCTCGAAGTTGACTTCTACGGGCCAGGCAGGATTGTCCCCTCGCACGAAGTCATAGAAGCGGTCGGGCAAGGTTTTGTTGGCCTCGCCCCGTTTTAGCAAGATGAATCCGTCTGCTGCATCCAGCACGCCGTAGTCTCCGGCGGTCAGCTCGTCGTAGATGTGTCGCACATCGTTCGGATGTGCCGGCCAGGAGTCTGCGGAAGCGTCGAAGAACACATACTCGGCACCGGCAATTTTGGGGAACATGTAGATCAGCGGGCGGTTGCTCAAGTGTGGATTGAGCTTGCTTTGCGCCGAGACGGAAACGCCCGGCGGAATCTCGCGCACGAATGTATCGGCCAATCGCGCGTGGGGCGTGATTTCGTACCAGCGGAAGCGTGCCCCCAGCGGCGTGAACCCGTGACTGCCATGATAGAGCAAGGTGCTGACCAGCACAGCCGCAGAAATCCCGAAGACGGCTTTGCTTGCCATAAATCGTGGCCACCGTTTGGTCAGGTGCCGGACGAGGAAGGCACTCCCATAAGCCCCGGAGATGACCACAGAGGGCACGAGTGGAGCGGCATAGTGGTATTTTTCCAGCGTGTAGAGCGTTGCGTTGTGACTGAGCAAGTTCAAGGCCAGGGTAGAGAGCATCGGCAACAGCGTGAGGGGTGAAAGTAGCGACATGAACAGCACCGGTGTGAAAAGGTTTCGCAGGTAGGTGAGCTTTTCTGGGGTCAACACGACCGCCGCGATCTTGCCCGGATTGGTGAACAGTGTGCGCAGGATGCCGGTGGGACTCCCTCCCACAGCGGCATACCCGCCGAGGTAGGGCGATTTCCCACCCGCGTTGAAGTGCGGTATGATCCCGTATACGGCGATCAGGAACCACACGACGCCGGCCAGGACGAGAGCAAGGCCTGCCACGGTTGCCGGTCGCCAGTGAACGGAGGGGTCGGCACGACGATTCCAGAATGTGCGCAGGACCGTATACAGGCCCAGGGCAATCACCACAAGAGTCATGTCCTCTTTGCAGGCCATGATCAGCAGAGCCGTTACGAACAGGGCGCGATGCCGCCGGCTTTCCACGAAATAGAAGGCAAAGGCCAACAAGGGAGCCACCAACGCCGTGGGGTGAAAATCGAACATGTTGGCCGCTTCGAGGGCCGGGAAGAGCAGATAGCTCAGAGCAAAAACCAGCGCCGGCACTTCGACAGGCCATCGGGGTTGGGAGACGGCAGATTCTCTATCGGCCACCTGCAGGAAGATGCGGCGGGAAAGGGCGTAGATGGGAAACGCACCCAGGGCCAGGAGAAGCGATTGCAAGACCAGCAGAGTCTCGGCGCCGGCATGAAGGAGATAGAAGGGGGAGAAGAGAATCAGAATCGGGTCTACGTGATAGCCCAGCCGTGTCCCTTCGGTATCCCAGTTGGTGTAGGGGAGCAGCCGGCCGTGGAGGGTACCCCACACTGCCTGGTCCATGTTCCCCAGGTCGAAGGCCGTGGTCTGGTAGGCCGCGTGCTTTTGTAGCGTGGCCAGACTAAAAAAAAGTACGTAGGCGATGACCATCGCCCACAGAAGAAGCGTTGCGGTGTGGATGTGGATGCGTTTTGTCAGGCGCATGAGATGGCACAACGTGAATCCAGAAGTTCAACTTCGCCGAGAAGTTGAACTTCTGGATTCTTGGCCCGACTACACCCCTTGATCCACCAAGAAGGAGACGAGGTCGGCCACCCGGCTGGAGTAGCCCCACTCGTTGTCGTACCAGGAGACAATCTTCACCAGGTCACCCATGACCATGCAGGAGCCCCAGTCAATGATCGAAGAGCGGGGGTCGCCCTTGTAGTCCATGGAGACGAGGGGCTCCTCCGAGAAACCGAGGATGCCTTTCATGGGGCCACTCTCCGCAGCCCGGAAGGCCGCAGCCACTGCATCTGCGCTCACCGGCTTCTCGACGGTAGCGACGAAATCAACGACAGAGACGGTCGGGGTGGGCACGCGCAAGGCGTAGCCGTCGAACCTGCCCTCGAGCTCTGGAATGACCAGGGACACGGCTTTGGCGGCACCGGTCGTCGTCGGGATGATGTTCAGGGCGGCTGCCCGTGCACGACGCATGTCTTTGTGTGGCAAGTCCAGGATGCGCTGGTCGTTGGTGTAGGCATGGATCGTGGTCATCAATCCCCGGACGATACCAAAGTTGTCATTGATCACCTTGGCTGCGGGGGCCAGACAATTTGTGGTGCAAGAAGCATTCGAAATGACATGGTGGTTGGCCGGATCATACATATCCTGGTTCACCCCCAAAACGATGGTGATGTCTGGACCTTTGGCGGGAGCCGAGATGATGACCTTTTTCGCGCCCCCTTCCAGATGCAGCGCGGCTTTGGCCCGCTCGCGGAACACGCCGGTCGATTCGACGACGACGTCGACGCCGAGGTCCCCCCAGGGCAATTTGGCCGGATCGCGCTCGGCGAACGAGCGCACCACCTGGCCATCTACGACCAGATTGCCGTCGGCGACCTCTACGCTTCCCGGAAAGCGTCCGTAGTTCGAATCGTAGCGCAACAGGTGCGCGTTGGTCTCCACGGGAAAGAGATCGTTCACGGCGACGACTTCGAGTGTGTCGGGGTAGTAGTCGCGTATGGCTTTGAAGACTTGCCGGCCAATGCGACCGAATCCATTGATGCCTACTTTGGTACTCATGAAGCTACCTCCTTGTATGCTCTCAAACAAAGGTGAATTCAACTGGGCAACACGGGTGCAACATTGCTTACATTATAACATAGAATGACACGGACTACCAAATCGCAGACAGAAGAGAAGAAGTTCGACTTCTGCCAGAAGTCGAACTTCGGGCAACTTCTTGGCAATCAAATCTCCGGTTTGCTGTACCGAATAAGCTGTGGTAAGATACGGGCAAGGTACTGTTCTATGTCTCGAAAAACTCGTCTGCGTCTGTTGTGGCCATTCCTCAGTCTGTTGCTTGGTGCGGGAGGATTCTTCCTGTTGCCCGGCCCGATCGGCACACCTGCACCGGCCAGCGGCCAATCGATTGCCATACAGCAGGATACCGGCACGAACCACCCCGAAACGGGGCACGCTTTGGGTCTGCTTACCCCTGCTATCTATCTGCCCATTGTCATCAGCAGCGAGGGCACGTGCTCACCGGTTGCCGGCGAAAACTATGGCGACCTTTCCGTCAATCCGCCCCCCACCGACCGGCCCGCCGAACAACACGCCGACCTGAACCTGGCCTTGCGCGGGTACGCCCCCACAACGGCATTCCTGGGTCTGGTAGATTACACCGGCGGCACCGATTCCAAAGCGCCACAATTGCCCGGCCTCTTCGCCGACCATCGCACGGCCACGTTTCAAGCCGCGTATCGCGTGTACGATTGGGACTGGGGCTGCAATTGCCGGGGCGATTTGCTGGCCAATTGGGACGTGACCCTGGCCGGCCTCTCCGCCACGCCCGGCGAAACGATCCACGTGCCGGCATCCGGCTACACCATCGGCAGTGGCTACGAGGTGTTGGTGCTGTACGCCAGTACCACGCGTGTCACCCTGAAATACACCCGCGAGGATAACGTCGTCCACGGGTACGCGCTGCACATCGAGGGCCTGTGCGTGGAACCCCGCTTGCTGGCCCTCTACCAATCGTGGAACGATGCGGGACGGGGGCACTTGCCGGCGTTGCGCGCCGGTCAGGCTCTCGGCCGGGCACGGGGCGATGAAATCGGCGTGGCTATTCGTGACTACGGCACGTTCATGGACCCCCGCTCGCGCAAAGACTGGTGGCAGGGACGGTAATCAATGGTCAATTGTCAACGGACAATGGGCAATTGTCAAGTGGCAACGGATAAGGAGCGAAAATGACAAGCAATTTGGCGATCACGTTGCGATGTGTCCTGTGCGGGGCGCAATACACGCCCGGCGAGGTAGACTATGTCTGTCCGAAGCACGGTAACGACGGCATTCTCGATGTGCAGTACGACTACGACGAGCTGCGCCGGCGGGTGCGGCGACAGACGCTGGCCGATGACCGGTATGCCCCTTCTCTCTGGCGGTATCGCAGACTCTTGCCGCTCGATCCGCGCACCCTCGACGAGGTGCTGGCCGGCGATACGCCGCTGAACGATGTTGGCTGGACGCCTCTTTTCCGTGCCAGCCGGTTGGCCGCCTCGCTCGGCCTGCGCCACCTGCACCTCAAGGACGATACCCGCCAGCCGACGGCCAGCTTCAAGGACCGGGCCAGTGCGCTCGCCGTGGTCAAGGCGCGCGAAGCAGAGGCTGCTGTGATAACGACCGCCAGTTCGGGGAATGCGGCGGCGGCACTTTCGGGGATGGCCGCCTGCGTGGGTTTGCCGAATGTAATCTTCGTGCCCGCTTCTGCGCCGCCGGCCAAGGTGGCCCAACTGCTCATCTTTGGTTCCACAGTCTTTCTCGTCGAGGGGACGTACGACCAGGCTTTCGACCTGTGCATCGAAGCGAGTCACGAGTTCGGGTGGTACTGCCGCAACACGGCCTACAACCCCTACATGACGGAGGGCAAAAAGACCGTCAGCTTCGAGATCGCCGAGCAGCTTGGCTGGCAATCGCCCGACTGCGTCTTCGTGCCGGTCGGTGACGGTTGTATCATCGGCGGGGTACACAAAGGCTTTCGCGATTTGTTGGCTCTCGGCTGGATCGAACGGATGCCTCGCCTGGTCGGCGTGCAGGCGGAGGGGGCAGCAGCGCTGGTCCACGCCTGGCAGCGTGGCAGCGACGAAGTTGTCCCGGTCGAGGCGCAGACGCTGGCCGATTCGATCTCTGTGGGGCTGCCGCGCGACCGCGTGAAGGCCCTACGCGCCGTGCGTGAGACCGGCGGGACCTTCCTGGCCGTCAGCGACGACGAGATATTGGCGGCGATGCGCCTGCTGGCCCGCGAAGCCGGTATCTTCGCCGAGCCGGCCGGAGCGACGGGGTTCGCCGGGTTGCAAAAGGCGTTGTCTGAGGGACTGGTAAACCCGGACGAGCACGTCGTTGTCCTCGTCACCGGCAACGGGCTGAAAGATGTGGAGAGTGCGATGAAAGCGACCGGGCAGGCCACACGGATCGCGCCCTCTTTGCGTGCCGTCAAGGAGGCCCTTGTTGGTGAACCGTTGGCATGATATTGGGTCGAATTTCCACCGAAAGAGATACACTCCTCCCGTTCAGGGTGTCCGTCATTTTTTGCGTTGGGGCACCGGTAGAGGCAGGTTTTGCACACGCCCAGGGCGACCGCAAGGGATCGCCCCTACGTTCCATCGTCCAGGGTTGCGTCTGACCGTAGCGACGGAATCCCCAATCCGTCGCGTCCAGGCCGGCCCTTGACCAACCCAAAATGCAAAAGAGACGCAAGCCCTACCGTTCGTAATCTCTCTTGACGCTGTCCGTGTGATGTGGTAAACTATAACTGTTGCCAAGACAATGTCCCTTTCCTCTCGAAACGAGATGAAGTGCTGCCACATGAGAACGAAGGTACTCTTCAGATGAACAAACAACAAGTGAAAGAAGTCATCATGCAGGAGCTACCCGGCATCTTGCAAACAGACGCCGAAATGCAGCGTTTCATCCTGCGTCTATCCAGGCGTCACTTTGCCGACAAACAGGAAACGAATAACCACTTCGACCGCCTGCTCGATGAAATGCGCCGGGATCGTGAGGAGCAAAGCAGAAAGTGGGCAGAACACAACCGGAGAGAAGCAGAGAAATGGGCAGAGAACCAGACCGCAATCAATCAGATGCTCAATTCTATTCGGGAATCGGATCGCAAATGGGCAGAGAATCAGGCCACGATCAATCAGATGTTGGAATCTATCCGAGCGTCGGAGCGCAGGCGGGAAGAGCAAGATAGAGAATGGGAAGAACACAAATGTATGCCTTTGAACGCAAGGTCAAATTCTACGAGAAGAAGCACGATCGTCAGGCATCCAAAGCGTTGGTGATCTCGCCTATGGTAGATAAAAAAGCCCGGACTGTGGCCGATAAGCTGGGCATCCAGGTATACAGCTATGCCGAAGACGTGGACCCCGCGATTTTCACCTGACCGATAGATAAGGATAATCATGATCATCACCGGCCCTACATTCGATGAAATGCTGCACCCCGAGCGCATAGACCCCAAGGTGCGCAAGCGTGCCCTGCGCATGAAAACCGAAGACCCCCTCGATCCGATCAACCTGTTCAACATCACCTGGAAGGACGGCGAGGGACACATTTACTATCACGTCTTGCCGGAAGAATTGACCGGTGTAGACACACCGATTGTCGTCCTCTACGGCAAAGACTTCCCCACCGGCTCGCACAAGGTCGGGGCAGCCTATGCCGTTCTCGTCGAGAAGGAGTTGTTCGGCGAGGTAGACCCGCAGGTGAACACGCTCGTCTGGCCCAGCACGGGGAACTACGGCATCGGCGGGGCCTGGGTCGGCTGCCGCATGGGCTTCGATAGCGTCGTCGTTCTGCCGGCGGGGATGAGCCGCGAACGGTTCGAGCAGATCGAACGCTACGGCGCACGGGTGATCAAAACCCCCGGCTCCGAGAGCAACGTCAAAGAGATCTACGACAAAACGTGGGAGCTGCGCCAAGACCCAAAAGTGCGCGTGCTCAACCAGTTCGAGGTGATGGGCAACTACCGCTTTCACTACTACGTCACCGGCAACACGATCGTCGAGCTGGCTGGTGTGCTGGAATCGCAGGGTATTGGCGACGGGCGCATCAGCGCATACATCTCCGCCATGGGCTCGGCCGGCACGATTGCCGCCGGCGACCGGCTCAAACAGGTCTGGCCCGAGCACAAGATCGTCGGCCTGGAACCGGTCCAGTGCCCCACGCTCTACAGCAACGGCTACGGCAGCCACGACATCCAGGGCATCGGCGACAAGCACGTCACCTGGATCCATCACGTCACGAACATGGACGCCCTGATGTGCATTGACGACCTGGAATCGAAAAAGGGCTTGCAACTGCTGACCGAGGAGGCCGGCTGGCGCACACTGTCCGACCGCTACGGCATTGCCGAGACACAGGTCATGGCCATGAGCCGGATTTTCGGCATCTCCGGTGTGTGCAACGTGTTGGGCGCGATCAAAACGGCCCGTTTCTACGGCTTCGGCCCCCGCGATGTGATTGTCACTGTATGCACCGATGCGATAGACCGCTACCACTCCGTCATGCAAGACATGACCGCTCGCTACGGCCCGCTGGATGAAACCGAGGCGGCTGTGCGGATGGAGCGTATCTTCCACGGCCAGAAACTGGATTGGATTCAAGAGGGCACGCTGGAGGCACGCACACGCTGGCACAACCTGAAGTATTACACCTGGGTGGAACAACAGGGCAAAACCGTAGAAGCGCTGGATGCTCAGAAAGACCCCGATTGGTGGGAACAACACCAGGCCTTGGTGCAAGGCATTGACGGACGCATCCTGGCCGCCCGAGCGGAGGGCGCAGCATGAAACCGGGTGCGCGGGTGCTCGTCGTACTGATGAACAGCCCCCGCGATCTGGAGATTGCCCGCACAGAAGGGTGGTATCGCATCCCCAAATCGCGCGCACCGAAGAAGCTGGCCCAGGCTGACTACCTGGCCTTCTACCAGACGAGGGCCTTCGGTGACGAGAAATGGGCCATCCGCCATTATGCCTCCCTCATCGGACTGGATACCGTCCGCCGGCGCGACCTCCTGCCGGACGAGCCGGCCCATCCCCGCGCCAACGCCCAATATGTCCGTGCGCGCATTGGCCCGCTGGAGACATTGGCCGAACCGATTGTCAGTGAGAAGGGCCGCCGGCTCCTGTTCGTGATGACCACCGGCGTGCAATTTATCACCGCCCGGCGCGTGGAGGACTTGCTGCGCAAGCGCCCCATCGCCGGCGATCCTCTCTACCGCATCATCAAGGGCCAACTGGAAGCAAACCCCGGTCTGCGCGCCCTGGGCAATCCCGACGGGCCGCAACAATTGCGCTTGCTGGAGGGTGACGATTGGGAAGACGAAACATGGTGGGATTGAATATGCTCATCACCAACGGGACGCTGATTACCCTGGAAGCGCCGAACCGGCTGATCGCCGGCGGCGCACTCTACATCGAAGGGGACCACATCGCCGACGTCGGCACTACCGCCGAACTGGTCGCGCGTTACCCCACCGCAAAACGGCTGGACGCCGGCGGCAAACTTGTCCTGCCGGCGAACGTCTGCGCACACACGCACTTCTACGGCGCGTTCGCGCGGGGCTTGGCCCTCTCCGGCCCACCACCGGCCAATTTCCTGGAAATTTTGCAAAAGCTCTGGTGGCGGCTGGACCGCGCCCTGACCTGGGAGGACATCCGCTACTCCACTCTCGTCTGCCTGGTCGAGGCGATCCGCCACGGCACTACCACTCTGTTCGACCACCACGCCAGCCCGGGGGCGATTGACGGCTCGCTCGACATCATCGCCGAAGCGGTGCAGCAAGCCGGACTGCGCGCTTGCCTCTGCTACGAGGTCACCGACCGCAATGGCGAGGACGGAATGCACGCCGGCATCCGCGAGAACCGTCGCTTCATCGAAAAGACCCGCCGCGAGGGGAGCGAGCAACTGGCCGGTACGTTCGGCCTGCACGCCTCGCTCACCCTCTCCGACAAGTCGCTGCGATTTTGCCGGGAAGCGGCCGGTGCGCTGGACGTGGGATTCCACATCCATGTCGCCGAAGCGAAGGCCGACCAGAAGGACAGCCTGAAGAAATCGGGGCAGCGCGTCGTCGAGCGATTGGAGGACGAAGGCATCCTGGGGCCGCGCACCATCGCCGCGCATTGCGTCCACGTGGACGCTTATGAGATGGACACCCTGCGCAGCACGCACACCAAAGTTACCCACCAACCCCGCTCGAACATGAACAACGCCGTGGGCACCGCGCCGGTCGAGTCGCTGCTCAAACGCCACGTGACGGTCGGGCTGGGCAATGATGGCTTCTCGAACGACATGTTCCAGGAGATGAAAGCCGCTTATCTGGTGCAAAAGCTGGCGCGTCAAGACCCACGCGCGCTGCCTGCCGATCAGGTTGTGCAAATGGCCTACGCGAACAACGCCGAGGTCGCCGGCCCCTTCTTCCTGCGCGCGCTGGGCCGGCTGGCGACCGGTGCTTATGCCGACGTGATCCTGCTCGACTACGTGCCGCCGACTCCCTTGACCGCGGAGAACTTTCCCTGGCACGTGATCTTCGGCCTCGACGGGTCGTACGTCACACACACGATTTGCGCGGGGCAGTTGCTCATGGAAGACCGCCGGCTGCTCACGCTGGACGAAGAAGCCATCGCCGCGAAGGCCCGCGAGCGAGCCCGCATCGTCTGGGGCCGGGTATGATCGCACGGCATGGGCAATGTTGCGAAAAAACGTACTGCGTGGTAGAATTTACCTGGCACTCACAATGAAGATTACTTTACCGGCCGCCACGCTTCGATGAAAATGGCGGGACGTGAAACGTGAAGACGTGAAACGTATTGCGTCTTACGCATCACGCATCACGTTTTACCTGACACCTGACACTTATTTTCATAACCGTGGGCCATGAGTGCTGACCGATAATTCGATAAATAGCCAATGTCCCCATAAGAAACGGGGTGGCAATGATTCTCGCGCCTAACACCGGTGTTGCCGGGAAACGCCACAACTTATGAAAACTGTACAACGCGCCGTTGAACGGATTACCAAGAATATCAAACAAGTGATTTTCGGCAAAGAGAAGGAGATTCAACTTATCCTGCTGGATCTTCTCTGCGAAGGTCACTTGTTGATAGAAGATGTGCCGGGTGTTGGAAAGACTATGCTGGCCCGGGCATTGGCACAATCTCTGGGGTGTACATTTAGCCGTATTCAGTTCACGCCCGATCTGCTCCCCAGCGATGTGACCGGCGTTTCGATTTATAATCAAAAAGCCCGCGAATTTGAGTTTCGTCCAGGCCCCATTCTCTCGCAAATCGTGTTGGCAGATGAAGTCAACCGTGCTACGCCGAAGACACAATCGGCGCTCCTGGAAGCGATGGGAGAACAACAAGTGACGGTGGACGGCACGTCCTACCCCCTACCACGCCCATTTCTCGTACTGGCAACCCAAAATCCGATTGAATATGAAGGGACTTTCCCGTTACCAGAGGCCCAGATTGATCGTTTTCTGGTGCGTATCCACCTGGGCTATCCGCGCGAGATAGACGAGGTGGCCATGATAGACTCGCAGCAATATGAACACCCGCTACTTACGCTGGACAAAGTGCTCGGTGTCACGGAATTGCGAGAAATACAAAAGCGGGTACGTGAAGTGTACGTGAACAATCTGGTGAAGAAATATATCGTGCGGTTGGTGCATGCAACCCGCACCCATCCTGATGTCTACCTGGGCGCGAGCCCGCGCGGATCACTGGCGCTCTACAAGATGGCTCAGGCCCGGGCGGCAATATTTGGCCGCGACTACGTGATTCCCGATGACATCAAAGAACTGGCAAAACCGACCCTCGCGCATCGCCTGATTATCGGCCCGGCGGCCCGGCTCAAGGATGTACAAGCGGACCTGATCATCGAGGAACTGCTCCATACCGTGCCGGTGCCCAGAACGCCTTCGCAAGGTCAACAGGGCCGGTAGGAACTTTGGTGGATGCGGCGAGTTGGATTGCTCCTGGCCATTTTCATGTTGCTCGGCGCTGTCGCGCTCTACACCGGTCGGCCCTTACTTTTCAACCTGACATACGTGGTGGGCCTGACGCTGGTGTTGTCTTTCGTGTGGGCCTGGTCGAATGTACACTGGATCCGTGTGCGCCGAGTCCTGGTGACCCAGCAGTCGCAGGTTGGAGAATCCATCGAGGAACGTTTTGTTGCCCAAAACAGCAGCTTTCTGCCAAAATTGTGGCTTGAAGTGCGCGATGAATCTGAATTGCCTGGACACAATCCCAGTCAGGTGCTCAACAGTATCCCGCCACGGCACGAAAGAGGATGGGTAACCAGAACGCTATGTCGCAAGCGAGGACGATTTCGCGTAGGGCCGGCGCAAATGATCAGCGGTGACCCCCTGGGGCTGTTCAAGTTCACACGCCAATTGCCAGAGGTCCACAACTTGGTGGTCTACCCAGCCGTTGTACCCCTACCGAACCTGGCCTTGCCGATGGGCCGGCTGACCGGCGGAGAAGTCATGCGCCGGCGCACACACTACGTCACACCCAGCGCGGCCGGTGTGCGCGATTACGTGCCCGGCGACAGCTACAACCGCATACACTGGCCCTCTTCGGCTCGCAAGGGTCGCCTCATCGTCAAGGAATTCGAGCTCGACCCCGCCACAGACGTGTGGTTGATTCTCGATTTGCACGCAGATGTGCAAGCCCTTGACCCGGCCCTGAATGTTCTGCCGAAACCGGAACCCGCCCTGCTGCACCTGGACAAAGGGAACCCGCAGATAGCGGCGACCACGGAGGAGTACGTGGTAACGATTGCAGCCTCTTTGGCCCATCACTTTCTTCTGCGCCAGCGCTCTGTTGGGCTGCTGGCTTACGGCCAGCACCGGGAAGTCATACAGGCCGACCGTGGCCTGCGGCAACTGAACCGCCTCCTCCAATCGTTGGCCGTACTCCAAGCGCAAGGGCATGTTCCACTATTCGAGGTGTTGACCACGGATCATCTTCTTTTCGGACGAGGCACCACGGCAATCGCCATTTCTCCCTCGCCGGACATACGCTGGATCAAGGCCTTGCACACGCTAAAGTATCGCGGAATCCATCCCGTCGCCATCATGATTGATCCTTCCTCGTTTAACGCCGGCTATCATGGCGCATTGCTCCACCCCACCACTGTTGAGAAAGAGGGGACACCAACGTATTGGGTAAAAAAGGGCGACGATCTAGCCCTGGCTCTGGCCTCTCACAGAAAGCAACTTCCTGAAAGGAATTGATAGCAATGGAGATTCGTGTGGCCGATTTGGCCGACCTGAACCAATGTATTCAACTCGATGGTTCATTTTCTACCGAGTTTGTGTGGCAAATGCAGAAAAGGGGTGATGTCAACAAAGAGATGGAAGCGCTCACCGTCTCTTTTCAGACGATTCGGCTGCCCCGTTCCGTCCAAGTACCCTACCCCCGACCCAGCGACGAACTGGTTGGACACTGGCAAGGCGTTGGTTGTTTCCTTGTCGCGGCGCAGGAGGACAAAGTCAAAGGGTTTGTTGACGTGCAGCCCATCACTTGGAACGAAACTGCCCACGTGACGAACCTGATCGTAGACCCCAAGGAAAGGCGCAAGGGCATTGGCGCAATTTTGCTGGAAGCAGCGGCAGATTGGGCGCGCTCCTATGGGCTGCGCTACATGATCCTGGAAGCGCAAACCAAGAACGTGCCGGCCATCCATTTCTACCAGAAAAATGGTGGGCGCTTTTGCAGCTTCAATGACTATTACTATCCCAACCGGGATGTGGCGGTATTCTTTTCGTGTCCAGTTTGAACTGAGCTCGAAATTTGGCGTTCATGACCAAACACATTTACTATCACAGGAGGTAACAAATGAGTAACATACCGGATCGGAACCTTGCCCTGGAACTGGTGCGCGTCACCGAGGCGGCGGCCCTGAATGCAGCCCGGTGGATGGGACGAGGCGACAAAATCGGGGCTGACCAAGCGGCGGTAGATGGCATGAGGGCCATGATGGATATGGTCACCATGGACGGCATCGTCGTGATCGGCGAGGGGGAAAAAGACGAAGCCCCCATGCTCTACAACGGGGAGCGCGTCGGCAACGGCCAACACCCCGACGTGGATGTCGCCGTGGACCCCATCGATGGCACACGGTTGCTCTCCCTGGGGCGGCCCGGGTCTATCGCCGTTGTGGCTATTGCAGAACGTGGTGCCATGTACAGCCCCGGGCCCATCGTTTACATGGACAAGATCGCGGTTGGCCCGTCGGCCAAAGGGGCGATCAACATCGAAGCATCGGTCGCGGAGAACTTGCAAAGCATTGCCGAAGCGCAGGATATGACCGTCGAGAACCTCACGGTCGTGGTGCTCGACCGTCCCCGCCACGAAAACCTCATCCACGAAATCCGTGCCGCCGGCGCACGCATCAAGATGATTACAGATGGCGATGTGGCCGGCGCCATCCTGGCGGCGATGGAAGATACGGGCGTGGATGTCCTGATGGGCATCGGCGGAACGCCCGAAGGGGTGATCACCGCCAGCGCCATGAAGTGCATGGGCGGCGACATGCAAGGACGTCTGTGGCCGCGCAACGAGAAGGAACGCCAGGCCGCCCTCGAGGTAGGCCTTGACCTGCAAGAAGTGTTGACCCTCGACAAGTTGGTTTCCGGCAATAACGTCTTCTTTGCCGCCACAGGCATTACCTCCGGAGAATTGCTGCGCGGTGTGCGCTACACCTCGAACAAGGCATACACACACTCTGTGGTGATGCGATCCCGCTCCGGCACGATTCGCTACATCGAAGCCAACCATAGCTTGGACAAGTTGCGACGAATCCAAACAGGACAACTCATTGCATAGCTGCACTCGCGTGTTGCGTGTTGCGTGCTCTGCGTTGGGCACGCAACACGCAACCGCTCACGGGTGCCTCTGCGCTATGCTCCTTGCAGGGTCACCGTAAATTCTCCCTCCCACGTTTTGCCCGCCTCCAGCGTGATCGTCCAGATGGGCATAACGCAAGAACCCTGATACACACACTCGAAGCCGGCTTCGGAATTGGACACCGTTTCCAGGGGGAAACACCACAATTCGGCCGGGCGGGACCAGCGCAGGCCGATGTCCATTTGCAGCCATTCGACGACCAGGCGCAAAGCGCGGACGTCTTGCGCCTGGAGTGCGGCAGCCAGCGACTGTGGCGCGTGTCCCTCCAGATCGTAGTAGGCCCCCGGCCCATTGCCCCCCAAGAGCCCCCAGTTGGTCTCCACCCCGAAGCGCAAGGAGAGCGGCGCTTCGCCCGGATTGGTCAAACGGTAACGCACTGCGAGTTGGGTCTCACCGGCACGGACAGTAAAACTTTTTTCCAGGCGCAGCGGCCGGAAGCGCCCATCCTGCCACACGCCACCGTCGCGCCGGAGGGCAATCGTGGCCCGGTCACCCTGTTCGGTCGCCGCACCCCGGTATTTCCCGTCGACGAAATCGCCCGCTTCCGTGTAGGACGACCGGTAGAAATCATCGAACGTGACATCAGGGGCCAGGAAGTGGTCCAGGAAGGCAACGCGGCGGTACCAATCGCGAAATAATTTCTTCTCCAGTCCAGGTTCCTTGGCCCGCACGATGCTGGTGTGAATGGTTTCCAGTTCCCCGGATGGTGTGTCCGGCAACTGCACACGCCCCTCGCGGGCGGCATCGACCAGTTCCTGGTGATAGCCTTCCCAGCGGCGGGCCAGCGGGTTCATCAGATTGTACGATTTGGCCCGCCAGTCCCACTCGATCAGGCTGCCACCGGCGGCCGGCGCCACGTAGAGGTTCATCTGGTCGCTGCTCACGATGATCTCGTCCGCTCCGTCGTTGTCGTAGTCCGCGGTCACCACCTCGATCCAGGGCGCATCCCCGTAGCGAAGTGTGTCGACGCGGTTCTCTGCGGCAATCAGGTGTTGGAAGTTGGCGTGGCGGATGTGGAACAAGTAGACACCACCGAACACACCGTGCCAGTAGGGGCAATTGCACTGCCCGGCCCACAGATCGTCTGCGGCCGCAACCCATTCACCGGCCGGCACGTCTTTGGACATTTGGGCAACTTTGGAGCTGACCCAGAGCATCTTCTTGTGCATGGCATTGACTTCGGGATATTTGACCAGAAAATTGCGCCAGAATCCGCCACGCACGAATTGCAAAATGTCTTCCCGCCCTTCTTGTTGCAGGGTATGCTTCAGGCGGGTGATCTTGCCAGACTGTTCGGCGGGCAAGGCCCACTCGGTCATTTCGTCGTAGGAGGCGGTGGGGAGGTAGACCCGCCCCAGCGCCGCGTGAGTCTGGGCGTATTCGCCCGGCGGCATAGTGATCAGCCAACCGGCGTTCTCCTCCAGGGCCGTGAAGAATTGCTCCATCCAGCCGGGCTGTCCGTGTTGGCCGGTCCAGCAATGTGCGTAGGTACCCGGCCAAAGCCCGAACTTCTCGCCGTCGTCCCCCATCACCGCAACCTTGTCTCCCCCCTCCGTGGCTTCACGGCGCAGGTTTTCTATCACTTCCTCGACCGGAGCCCAGGGAATGGTGTAACGCAGAAACTTGGAGGTGCCAAAGACCTTCACCGGGCAGCCCTCTTCTTCGGTGACGTAGTAACCGAAGAGGTCATCATCGGTCAGGCCAACATGCTTGAAGTGCGTGTCGTCTACAATGGTATAGTCTACCGACGATTGGGCCAGCGTCCGGGGCAGATGTGGTTCCCACACCCGCTCGGCGAGCCACAGCCCGGTCGCATCGTAGCCGAAATCGTTCTTGACAGCCCGCGTCAGTTTCAGAATCTGGCCCTGCTTGTCGGTTTCGGGCAGGGCCACGAGGATCGGTTCGTAGTACCCGCCGGTCATGATCTCTACTTGCCCACGGTGGACGAGGGCGCGGACCCGTTCGAGCAGGCCGGGCTCGTGCTCCAGCAGCCAGTCGCGCAGGGGGCCGGTGTAATGCAGCGCCAGACGCACGCCGGGATGGCGCTCCAAGGCGGCAATCATCGGCTCGTAGGCAGTGCGGGTGGCCTCGGCAAATACGTGGTCGAAGTTCCCCACCGGCTGGTGGTTATGGATGGCCAGACTTAAATAGATTTGCGGCATGTTCATTCCTCCTCACGTGTCAACGTATTGCGTGGTGCGTGAAGGTTGAAGGCTGCCAACTTTTGGAAAGTTGGCAACCTTCGCGCGCAACTGGCGGACGACGGCTGATGGAATCACGCCGCCTGGGTTGGCAGCCCAAGGCCCGTCATTCATGCGGGGCCGTCTGGCAACTGACATCTGACGACTGGCCACTATTCTCACAACAACCGTTGGTACGCCTTCAACAAATGGGGCACCGAATGCTCCCAGCCCAGTTGGTCCTGCACACGCCGGCGCGCGATTTGCCCCATCTCCTGGCGACGTTCTGGCGCGGAAAGGAGCGTGTTGATTTTGTTTGCGAAATCGTGCGGGTCATTCGGTGTGGCGTACAGGGCCGCGTCTTGGGCCGACACCCTCGTTTCCTTCAGGTCAAACGCTACGACCGGTTTTCCGAAGAACATGTACTCCACCACTTTGTTCATCGTGGATTGATCGGCCCAGGCGGTTAGGGGGTCTGGTGCCAAGCAGACATCTGCGGTGGAGAGATAACGGCAAAGCAGATCATCGCTCACGCGGCCCAGGAAACGCACCCAGTTTGCCAAATTCATCTCTCGATTCATGTCCCGCAACCGGGCCAGTTGGGAGCCACCACCCATCAAGACGCAGAGCAGGTCGGTCCGGCCCAGGTTGTGTGCCAGGTGGTGCATGGCCTGCAAGACAATGTCCACACGATCCTGCGGGCACATTTCGCCCAGATAGCAGAGCAGATATTGCCGGCCTTCTTTCAGTGACAGGTCGGGCGGCAGAAGGCGCAATCTGTCCGAATCGGGGCCGCTGCGCACCACAAAGATATCTGCCTCGGGCACCTGACCCCGTTCCATCGCGATGCGCTTGTGCGATTCGTTCGTGGCAATGACTACGTCGGCCGTACGGAACGTGAGGCGCTCCAGGAAGCGCAACCCGCGAAACAACCATCCGTCGGGATGCCCTCCTTTGGCCAGATACATCTCCGGCGAAAGGTCATGATGATCGAAGAGGAAGCGTACCCCCAGCGGACGGTATAGCAGGGCCAACAGGAAGTAGGTTTCCGGGGGGTTGCAGGCATGGATGGCATCGAAGCCCCGGGAAACATACACCACGAGCGAAAGCACCAGCGTGCAAATCCAGCAGTAGACGAATTCAAAAAGATAGCCGGCCAAACTATGGGCCTCCGGGGGGGAAGGATAACGAACCAAGTACACGCCATCGAGCACCCTTCGCCCCGGCGGTTCCGGGCCGGCCGGGGAAATCACAGAAACGGTGTACCCGGCCTCCCGGAGAGCGACGGCTTCCAGCCAAACGCGGCGATCAAAGGGCACAGGCAAGTTCTGAACAATAATCAGTATCCTACCGGACAAGGCGAAACCGTCTCCTTCACGATTGCGGTCCTTCCCGTCCCCGCTGGTGCGCCAGTTCGATCACCGTTTGCTCCGGTCGCAGCAGGGCCAGGAATTCCTGTTCTCGTGCCGAACTCAGCGGCTTCGGACGGATGATGACTTCCGCCAAACGTACTGATTCTTGCAAGGAAGGGGAAAGAACATCGCGGATCAAAGGCCCCAGGCCATCCGGAAAGATCGCCGGGTCCGGGGTCCGGACGCTGTCCCAGGGAATATCTTCGTCAAATGCCCGCACGATGTATCCGGACTCGAGCAATTCGCGGATCATGGTCACGAAAGCACTGCCCCTGAGGTCACCGCTTCCCTTCTTGGCCGTCAGCCCCAGGAAAGTGATGTTTCGGCGGGCTGCCTTCCTGATCTGGTCAAGAACCCGTTCCTGGTGCTGTTCGTTGCTGGGCAAGATGGCCCCCAACAAGGGCGGTTGCAGGCCGAGTTGTCGCCCGTGAAAGAGTACCGCTTCCAGGTCTTTGCTCAAACAGGCCCCGCCAAAGGGTGCTCCCGGGCGGAGGTAGTAGTTTGAAAGGTTGAGCTTCGTGTCTGCACAGAGCAAATCCATCAGTTCCTGACCATCCAGTCCCATAGCTTGGCTTAACATACCCATCTCATTGGCGAAAGCCACTTTTAGGGCGTGAAAGGCGTTGTTCGCATACTTGATCATCTCGGCCATGCGCAAGGAGACCTGAAACAGCGGCGCAGGCAGCGCAGCGAACAAGCGGCGCACAGGGAGTCCATCCGTTTCTCTGTTCTGACCGACGATGGTGTAGGGAGGCGAGTCGAAATCGGCCACGGCAGTCCCCTCCCGCAAAAATTCAGGGTTGACGCAAACCGCAAAATCCCGGCTCGCGGAACGGCCGGTGGCCCCTTCCAGGAGGGGGATCAGCAAGTTCTCGGTCGTGCCGGGGACAACCGTACTCCGTATGACAATGGTGTGGTACCGCTGCAACGTTCTTAGGGCGGGGGAAAGGTCGAGACAGGCTTGCTCGATTTGAAACGTGTCGATCTGCCCATTTTCCTTGGCCGGGCTACCCACGCAAAGGAGCGAGATTTCACTTTCGTGAAGTGCATATTCGGGATCATCGGTGGCTTCCAGAAGGCCGCGCTGCCGCCCCTGCGCGATGAGTGCATCGAGGAAGGGTTCGAGTGCCGGGCTCTTGCCGGCGTTGATCATTTCCACGCGCCGCAGGTTCCGGTCAACGCCGATGATCCGGTGTCCGTCGCGGGCCAGGCAGGCGGCGGTCACGCACCCAACTTGACCAAGGCCAAATAGACTTACATTCATGAACCTTCTCTTTCGACTTCAGCCAGGATTTTCCGGGCGCGTTCCAACACCTTGGTAGGGGACGTAAATTCGGGGAGTGTCTGACTTTTCCGAACTTGCAAGATGCTGATCAAGCGGAGCGGTGCATCGCCACGCAGGTTGTATGACAGGACCGGCGCAGCCACCTTGTGGCCGTACGTCGGAGCAACCCAGCCTTGGATGCGTGCCAGCCATCCCCAGGTTAGCCGGGCGTCCACCGGCTGTGCGGCCAGGGGGGTCAGAGACAGCCACACATCCCCGTCGCGGATCGTGCTCGTGGGCTCGACCAAAATGGAGCCGGCGCGCCGGTCTGCCATGCGCAGCGAACCATCGTCTCCGATCTCCACCTCGGCCACCACTTGATGGGCCTGCAAAGGGCGGGCATAGATTTCCACACCGGGGGCAAAGTGCCATATCTGAGAAGCGTGGTGGTCCCCTTTGCCGGTGATGTCGTCAATCACCACCAGGATGTCCGGGCGAAGGTAGATGAGTTGGCGGCGATGGGTGACGTTTATGGAAGCATAGCCGTTGTGACTGCCATCCACATAATCATACGTATCGGTGGTGACCCACCGGTGACATTGTGTCTGCGCGTGATTGGACCAGAGGAAGGGCCCTCCACTTTCGGATTGATCCTCACCATCGACGGTGACGGTATTGTGCGCGCGGGTGCCGCGGAAAAAGTTTCTCCATGCCGGCGCTTCGTGGTAGGCATAGGTGCCTGGGTCGATCAGAAAAGAGCGGCCATGCGCCCGCAAGGTAATGCTCAAGGAATCGGCGTGTCCATGTGCCGCTGTGGAAAGGTATCCCAGCGGGCCACAATCGAAGGTGGCCACGAATTCATCTGCTTCACGCAATACGTAGTAGCCCCCCCAGGGGAAAGCCTGCGATTTGGGCGCGGGTAGGGGAGGATGGACCGTTTTTGTCTTTGCGGACGCCGTGTGGCGTCCCGTCAGCCAATAGAGAGTCTCGTCAAAATCTGAAGGTGGCGGGTACCGGTCTCCCTGGGCCAGGGCAACGGAGGCCAGGTTGAGCAGTCCGGGAAGGGAGATCGTGCCGGGCCGGCCATCGAGGGGAAAGGCCCGGCTGTCGTCCCGATCGCCGATGTCGGGGAGGTTGCCCTCCTCATCGGCGAGGGCCTGGAGGAATTGGCAGGCCTTCTCCAAACGGTCGGTCGTTTCCACGGGTAACGGCAATTCTGCGCCCTGCAGCAGCAGGCCGGCAACCATGTACATCTCCATATCGAAGCGTTGATATGCCAGTGCCTGTTCGGCGCCGACGCCGTCAGGGTGAAATTGGCGTCTGGCTTCGCGAATCAGGATGGCGCGTCCGGTCTGAATCCAGTCTTCTGAATCGCGGAACCAGGGGAAAGAGATTCCGCACACGACCAGGCCGGTTGCTTCTCCGATCAAATGGTTGTTTGCGGAGGAATGTGCGGACAAGCGTTGCCGGACGGCTTGGATTTGCTGGTAAATGGAGCGGTTGATCGCGCGAAACAGGTCTTCGTCCAGCGCGTGCGACTCTGAGATAAAAGCCATCACCCAGGTCCAGGCGATCAGGCGGAGCGCGATTTCCAGGGAACTGGTCCAGTTGATGCCGGTGAGGGGCGGATTGGCTCCGATCCAGCTAATCAGTTGGCGGCGGGCTTCTTGCACATACGTTTCGTCGTCGGTGAGGAAGAACGCTTTTGCCAGGGTGATGAGATGCGCATGGCGGTTCAGCTCCCACACCCATTTACACCCCCCCACGGTTCGGCCGTCGCGATGGTCGATGGCAGCCCAATATTTGCGCGGCCACAGGTTCTCCGTCACCGGGTCGCGCATCCACACCTGCGAATCGGAGAAGTCGAGGTGGAACGTTCGTCCAAAGAGGGTAACTTCGCCCGCACGAATCTGGTCTGCCTTTTCTATGACCGCGTCTATTCTTTCCGGGTGGTGTGTACGCAGCCAGTCCACGCGCACGACACGGTCGTGGTGGGAAAGGAACAGGGGGGCCGGCCCATCTCGACAATATTCGCCCAGCAAGGTGGCCCAGACACTTTTCTGGGAGCGGTAGACGTGCCGAAGCCGGCGAATGAGGTCCTGTTCACCAAGAACATGTCCTCCCATCCGCCACCGCATCCATTCCGTGGCCACGCGCGCATTGTCAAGAGAACGTTCGGCAAGTTCTGGCGGGGACATGCTACGCAAGCGGCGCAGGTACCATTTTCTTTTTGTCATTGGATCAGACTCCTTAGCTCTGGACAGCGCGATACACGTCCAAGAGGGTATTCACGGTGCAATCCCATGAAAAGAGGGCCTGGGCACGTTCACGCAGAGCCAGGCCGAGTTGGGCAGCGCCGGTTGGGTCGCGCAACGTATCGAGCAGGCATTTCGCCAGCGATTCTTCATCCCCCGCGGTGGCATAGATTCCGCGATCCCCCAGGTACTCTTGGCTGACGGGCGTATCGAAAGCCACTGTGGGCAATCCTACGGCCATATAGTTGAGGAGTTTGCCGCTCCCCTCTGTCGCGGACACCTTTGGCGCTACGGCAACATCACCCAGCCGCAGATAGGCCGGCGCTTCCTCATACGGAATGCGTCCCGTGATGGTGACGTGCGCAGCCACACCCAAATCGCCGGCCATTCTCCGGTAGTGCTCTTCAGCCGGGTATCCCATCAGCAGCAGGTGGACGTCGGGGGCGCTGCGCACGATCCGCTGCATGGCTTGCAAGAGGAGGTCGATGCCCTGGTAGCCGGCCAGCAGGCCCAGGTAGGCAAGTACTCGCCGCTCCGGGGGGATGCCCAAGGTTGTTTTGAGGGCCGCGATTTCTTCTGCGTCTGCCGGCCGGCGTGGCCGAAACAGGGTTGTATCCACGCTGTCTGGAACCGGGTAGATGTGGCAGGCAGAACAGCCGAAGTCGCGCACGAGCAGGTCGGCTGCATGATTGGAGCTGGTGACAATGGCGGCCGGCAGGTGGTCTATATAGCGTTCCAGGAAATGGACGGGCGCGTAAAAAGGGCCGTCTTTGCGCAAGAAGTTATGGTCTACCATCTCGGCGCTGAGGCTCCCCTGGAAATCAAACACCATGGGGACACGCCGGAACTTCGCCAGATAGTGGCCGATCAGCGCGCCCTCGTGCAGATGGCCGTGGATGATGTCTGGCTCGTCGCGTAAAACGGTTACGGCTCCCTTCAGGGCCAGGAGCGCATCCAGATAGAGCTTGTGCCGCGACGAGCCGACGTAGACGCGATAGTTGAAGGGAACGCCCCATCCGCGACGGACGTCCAGTCCCGCTATGTCTCGCCCATTGGGGTAGGCCAGAATCGTGATTTGGTGCCCCCGTTTACGCAAGGCCAGGGCTTCTTCCAAGATACGTACATGGCACCCATAATCGGCAAAGAACATGGTGGGCGCCACCTTCAGAACACGCATGATCGTGCAAACTCCTCCCCCACGGTGGTCGCCGGAATAGGGATTCCGGCGCTACGGTCCCGGCGTTACGGTTCCGACACCGGCCCAGTACCCCTGGCAGGACTCGAACCTGCGCTCGCGGTTTAGGAAACCGCTGCTCTATCCTCTGAGCTACAGGGGCCAATGCTGAGATTATAACGCGGGATGCAACATTTGTAAAGAAATGGAAAATACGGTATAATACCGCCTGTGCATGGGTGGCCTGCAACCGACTTCGATACGACCGGCATCACGCCCGTCGGTCGCAGGCGACCCATCACATCGGGGCGTGGCGCAGACCGGTAGCGCGCACGGTTCGGGTCCGTGAGGTCGGAGGTTCAAATCCTCTCGCCCCGACTGTTACCACCGCAGTCCACATGGCCACTTTGGGCAATCATCTTCACATCTACCCGTTTCACGTTATCGGACGCAACGACACAGCAGCAAAAAGTATGGTACCGAAGTCTGGCTGCACATTTCCCATCACGAAGAGGCTATTGACAAAGACCCCAATTCACTGTAACATAAAGGAGTCGTAATGGCTGTTGGCTTTCCGTCACGATGAACGTGAGGAGGATACCGTCCAGATGACAGCACAAGAAGAGCTTCTAAAGAAGCAGATAGAAAGCGCTTTAGAGGACAAAGACCTG
>JAADHH010000105.1 GCA_013151955.1 Chloroflexota bacterium | reverse complement strand
AAACGAGGCCACGCAGGTGGCCTTCGCCACCGGTAGCACGCGGTTTCAACCGCCGTGCAAGGAAATGTGACATTGTCAAAGTAGTAACGCTCTGCATAAATCTACGGCAAAATAGAAAATGCCAGTGCCGGGGAGAGCAGCCCCAAACCATCTCGTGCTCGAAACTTTGCGTGGAGAAGGATGTATCCACCAAATTGACGCGCCTGTTGCGCCAAAAAGGAGGTTCCCCATGTCCCGGAAGCACGCGTGGATCGCGATACTCTTGTTGATTCTGGTAACACTCGCTTGTTCCATCGGCGGAGGTGGTTCCCCCGCCATTGGAAAGGTTGCGGTAGCCACGGCTCTGGACAAAGATTACAAAGCCGTTTCCACCACCGAGACCTACACGCCCACGCAAACGTTCCACCTGTCGGTCCAGGTTTCGAATTTGGAGAAAGGGTCCGCTCTCCTGACCAAGTGGTACCAGGGAGATAAGTTGGTCAAGGAGTATCCATATTCCGCGGAAGACTCTGGCTCCGGCTACGTCGGATTTTCGCTCACCCCCAAAGAGACCTGGCCCATCGGAAAATATCGTGCCGAGGTGTACTTGGGTGACGAATTGGCCCAGACCGTGCAATTTTCCGTCGTGCCTCCCGACGACGCCCTGCCCTCACGTGTCACCCAAGTCACCCTGGCTCGCAGCACGGACGAAAACCTGACCCCCGTTGACCCGACGATTACGTTCCAGGAGGCGGATACGGTCAACGCCGTGATCGCCGGTGACTTTGGTATCTACTCGCAGGTGCGGTGCGAATGGTACCTGAACGGCGAGCTATCCAAAGAAACGATCACCACGATCACGATGCAGGAGAACGCCTCCAAAACTGCCGTCGCCTGTACACTGAAACCACCGTTGCCCACCGGCACACAGCAAGTGAAGATCTACCTCGACGGCAACGTGGAACGGGCGCTCGACTTCGCGGTGCTGGCCGGCACCACGGGTGCAATCCCGCAGCCCGGGCAGAAGACCACGGAATTGAGCGCCCCGGTCGCCGAAGCTGACGCCACAGGCGTGGCCATCCTCAGCCACCGCGCGTATGTCGATCACAACCGGCGGCTGTGGGTCGTCTTCGAGGTGAAGAACAGCACCGGCCGCAACCTGCGGGGCCTGACGGGGAATGTGAGCTTGATAGACGCCAAGGGCAACGAGGTAGCGACCGGCACGATTTCCCCGAAGACGACGGTGATCACAGCAGATGACAAGATTCCGTTCGGTCTGTTCTGGAGTCCAGACAAGCTCGACCTCTCTTCGGTTGTGCGGTACCAGATCTCGCTGACCGATTACCAAGAGACCGCCGAACCGGCCAAACCGTCACCGTGGAAGATTCTCGATGTCAGCAATGAACTGAGCGACGAAGGTGACATCATCCTTACGGGCACCATGCAGAACGGGTCGGATGGTATACTCAACGAAGCGGAGACGTGGGCCACCATCTATAACGCCGAAGGGAATATGTTGGGTGGTGGTATGTCAACGCTGTCATTCGGTCAAGCGATCTTGCCGGGTGAACAGGCTGATTTCAAGTTAACGATTTCCGGCCCGCTGAAGGGGGCCGATCACTTCTCGGTGGTCACGGTGGCATCACCGGCAAAGGGCCTCAAGTTCGGGAAATCGTCGCATCCGCCATTGACGGTGCCGACATTTGCGCCGGCGATGGCCACACCGACGCCAAGCCTGACCGGCCGGCAGGGGTTGGCGTCACCGACGCCGGCGATCCCCCTCGCGCCGCCGGCAGCCACACCGGCACCCCCGTCGAATGCGAACCTGGCTACGTACACGCACAGCGGCTGGGGATTCACCCTACAGTACCCGGCCGGTTGGGAAGTAGATGACCAAACGAGCCAGGTGATCATCGGAGCGCCCGATGATTCCGCCGGCTTCGTCCTCGCCGCAGCCGACCTTCAGGGCCAGCAACTCACGTCCCGGCAGTTGATGGACATATTCATCGCCGGTCTGGCCGACGAGGTGAACGATTTTCAGGCCACACCGGCCTTGGGCGGTGGCCGGCTCGATGGAGAATTGGCCAGCACGAAGATCGTGTCCCTCTCGATAGACGGCAAGCAGGCCCAGGGAGATGTGATCACAACAGTACACAACGGCTGGGCCTACATGTTCCTGGTGCTCGCCGAGGAGGGCAAGGGCAATAGCCACGAACTAACCCAAATCCTGATGAACAGTCTGCGATGGGGCGGGCCATCGGCCACGCCCACGTCACCCTCTGCTGCGGCTCCCACCGGCCAGCTCATGTACACGGTATGGCACGGGCCGGGATACAAAGACTACAGTCTACTGCTGGTCAACGTGGATGGCAGCGGTGGCAAGAAGATCGTGGACCAGGCCAGCGAGCCGAGCTGGTCACCCGACGGCAAGCGATTCGTCTTCTACCACTGGACCGACGGCCTCTACATCGCCAACGCCGACGGCAGTGGCGCACACAAGATCGTCGCCGACGGCGAGGCGACCTACCCGGACTGGTCGTCGAAGGGCGACCGCATTGTGTATGCCTCACCACTGGGCGGGGGCAAGTTCAAGCTGTTCCTGGTGATCGACACCGGTGGGGTCACATCGGGCAAAGACCTCGGCCCCGGCAACCGGCCCGCCTGGTCACCCGACGGCAAGCGCATTGCCTACGACAACTGCGACTCGCAAGGCCATTGTGGCATCTGGCTGATGAACGAAGATGGCGGCAACCCGCACGCACTGACCGAGGACGGCGGAGGTCAGGCCGCCTGGTCGCCGGACGGACGGCACATCGCCTACGCCTCGCCGGCCGACGGTGACTACGAGGTCGTGATCATCAATTCTGATGGCAGCGGTCGCCGGCAGCTCACGCACAACACCGGCAACGACGCCTTGCCCACCTGGTCCCGCGACGGGCAGTTCATCTTCTACCGCACCGACCAGAACGGCACAGCCTGGGCGATCTATCGCATGAGGGCCGACGGCAGCGACAAGCGCAAGTTCGTCGATGCGCAAGTCAACCCGGACCGCTGGCAGTGGGAACGGATGGACGCAAAATAGGGGCGTGCGCAGCGCTTGAATCAGGTGCCCTTCTCGCAGGGGGGTTGCAAAAAATCGAATTTTCGTGTATACTGTTTTTAACTGATCCCTTTCCTGGATGATTGGTTCCACCTGCGTGTGTGTTTCCCGCTCATGGCAAGCACATACATCTGCGATGTTTTGAAAGGGGGTGATGCAAGACCCTCAACAAACCTCTATCATACTACAACGATTGTCACTTGTTCCAGTTAATAGTAACCGGAGTAAATGTTTCATATTGGACTGATTAGAATCAACCCCTCATTTGATTACTGGCTACTGGACACTGACTCACGAGGAAGGAGGAGAAATTGACCGCAGAAAAAATTACCCTTGGGCAGGGTCTGCAAAAGAGAGGGGTCTCTCGCCGCAGCTTTCTGAAGTTTTGTGGCGCGATGACCGCCGCACTCGCTCTGCCGGCCCGCTACACATCTCGTATTGCCGAGGCCGTGGAAACCAAACCGCGTCCGCCCCTACTCTGGCTGGAATACCAGGACTGTGCCGGCAACACCGAATCGCTCCTGCGTGCTTCGCAACCGACGGTTGCACAACTGGTACTCGACGTGCTCTCCGTGGATTACCACGAAACGATCATGGCACCGGCCGGCCACCAGGCGGAAAAGTCACTCCGTGACACGATGGAGAAGTACAAAGGGCAATATATCGTCGTCGTCGAAGGCTCCATCCCCACCAAAGACGACGGCGTCTATTGCACCATCGGGGGGCGCACCGCGCTGGACCTGGTCAAAGATATCGGCGGAAGTGCCGCAGCCGTTATCGCTGCCGGCACCTGTGCGGCCTACGGCGGCCTCCCGGCGGCCGCTCCGGACCCCACCGGTGCCGTCGGTGTGAGCAAAGTGCTCTCTACGGTGCCCATCCTCAATTTGCCCGGCTGCCCCATGAACGTGATCAACCTGACCGCTACCGTGGTACACTACCTCACTTTTGGTGAGCTGCCGGCCGTCGACCAATTCGGGCGGCCCCTCTTTGCCTACGGCGAGCGCATCCACGATCACTGCGAGCGTCGAGCACACTACGACGCCGGACAATACGCCGAAGCGTGGGGCGACGAAGGTCACCGCAAGGGCTGGTGCCTCTACAAGATGGGCTGCAAAGGCCCGGAAACCTACCACAACTGTCCGGTCGTGCGCTGGAACGAAGGAACGAACTGGCCTATCGGTGCCGGACATGGCTGCGCGGGCTGCGCCGAACCCGGCTTCTGGGATTCCATGACCCCCTTCTACCGGCGATTGCCCAACACACCCGGTTTTGGCGTGGAGACTTCGGCAGACAAAGTGGGCTTGGGCGTGGTGGCCGGTGTGACCGGTGCCTTCACCATGCACGGCCTGGTGAGCGCAATGCGGGCCACGGGCGAACCGCTGGCCGAACATGAAACCATAAACAAGGAGGAAAACACAGATGGCTAAGATCGCAATCGATCCCATAACACGAATCGAGGGACATCTGCGCATCGAAGCCCAGGTGGATGGCGGGGAGGTAACAGAGGCCTGGAGCTCGGCTACCATGTGGCGTGGCATCGAGCAAATCCTCATCGGCCGCGACCCCCGCGACGCCTGGTACTTCACCCAACGTATATGAGGCGTCTGAACTACGGTTCACGCCGTCTGCTCCGTGCGAGCAGTTGAAAATGCTTTGGGGATCCAGCCCCCCCTGAACGCCGTCCTCATGCGCAACCTCATCGAGGCGGCCCAATACATACAGGATCATCCAGTCCATTTCTATCATTTACATGCCCTGGATTGGGTTGACGTAGTCAGCGCGCTGAAGGCCGATCCGGGCGGCACGGCGGAGCTGGCGCAGTCCATCTCTGATTGGCCCCTCTCCGGCAAGTCCTACTTCGCCGGCGTGCAAAACAAGCTGAAAGCCTTCGTAGAAAGTGGCCAACTCGGACCATTTGCCAATGGCTACTGGGGCCACTCCGCCTACAAACTCCCGCCAGAGGCGAACCTGATGGCGGTTGCGCACTACCTGGAAGCGCTCGACTGGCAACGAGACATCATCCGCATCCATGCTGTTCTTGGTGGGAAGAACCCCCACCTGCAAACTTATGTAGTTGGCGGCATGACCATGGCCATCGACCTGAATAGCCAGACCGCCTTGAACGCCAATCGCATCGCCCTGCTCAAGAAGCTCTTTACCAAGGCCAAGACGTTCATAGAGCAAGTCTACATTCCCGACCTGCTGGCCGTTGCGTCATTCTACAAGAATTGGGCAGCCATCGGCGAAGGGCTGGGCAACTATCTGGCTTATGGCGATTTTCCACAGAGCGCCGTAGACCCGACGACGGACCCCTCCAGCCTGTATCTGCCGCGTGGATACATCTTGGGCAAGGACCTGAGCACAGTCCACGAAGTGGATCACAAGAAGATCGCCGAATACGTCTCCCGGTCCTGGTACGATTATGCCGGCGGCGATGGCGCTTCCCTGCACCCGTGGGACGGGGAAACCACCCCGAACTACTCCGGCCCCAAACCGCCCTACGACTTCCTCACGACCGACGCCAAGTACTCCTGGCTGAAATCACCGCGCTACGATGGACACGCCATGGAGGTTGGTCCCTTGGCACGCATGCTCGTGGCCTATGCCTCGGGTCACGAATCGGTCAAAGAAAAAGTGGACATTGCCCTGAAGAAGTTGGACGTTGGCCCGGAGATTCTCTTCTCCACCCTGGGCCGCACGGCAGCCCGTGGGATCGAGACCTGGGTGCTGGCCGAAACCGCGCTCAAGTGGCTGGACGACCTGATAGCCAACATCAAGCGCGGGGACGTGGCCGTCCACAACGGCGCGAAGTGGGACCCTGCAACCTGGCCGAAGGAAGCCCAGGGGGTAGGATTCACCGAAGCACCGCGTGGCGCTTTGGGCCACTGGGTCAAGATCAAAGACGGGGCCATCGAACATTACCAATGCGTTGTGCCGAGCACCTGGAACGGCGGCCCGCGTGACGCATCCGGTCAGCCGGGCGCGTACGAATCTGCGCTTGTCGGCACACCAATCGCCGATGAGGAAAACCCGCTGGAGGTGTTGCGCACGATCCATTCATTCGATCCGTGCATGGCCTGCGCGGCCCACATCCTCGATGCCGAGGGCCGCGAAGTCACCCGAATCAAGGTCCAGTGAAAGGGGGCTACGATGCTTGAACGTACGCTTGAACGTACCTACGTTTGGGAAATCCCGGTCCGCTTCACCCATTGGGTGAACGTGGCCTGTATCGTGGTCCTCTCCATCACCGGCTATTACATCGCCTCACCCTTTGTCACCACCGGCGGGGAGGCTTACAACCATTTCGCAATGGGGACCGTCCGCTACATCCACTTCGTGGCGGCTTTCGTCTTTACGGCCAGCATTTTGCTGCGCACGTACTGGGCGTTTTTTGGGGGCAATCGTTTTGCCAGTTGGCGCGCGTTGGTCCCCTTCCTGACGCCGGAAGGTCGAGGGAAAGTAGGCGAGACGTTGCGATATTACTTTTTCCTGCGACGCAAGCCGCCTTACATGCTGGGACACAATGCCCTGGCCGGCATGACCTACGCCGTGATCGTCTTCCTTTATCTCTTGCAGACCCTGTTTGGGTTCGCATTGTATGGGGAGGCGAATGTCGGTGGCGTTTGGTGGAACCTCACATCGTGGGTCTTTACCCTGATGAGCAATCAGACGGTACGTTTGTGGCATCACCTGATTATGTACCTGCTCATTGCTTTCGCCATTCAGCACGTTTATAGCGCTTTTCTCATGGATGCCGAGGAGGGGAACGGTCTCCTTTCCAGCATCTTTACCGGCTTCAAGTTTATTTCGAAGGAAAAGTAGAATCCGACAGTTTATGGTGGGGAGAGGTTTGAAGCGCCTCTCCCCACTGCCCAAGAAGTTCTCCAAGAAGTTCAACTTCTCGGAGAAGTTGAACTTCTTCTTGGACAACTGCTTTGGAATCTGAACTTCTAAACTAACGGTGCCGGCGCGTAAAGCGTATACGTTCGGTCAGTTGACGTGTCGTCGTTTTTGGTCGCGAGGGCACGATCAAAACAGGCTGTTCGGCATCATTCAATATCGTTTGGGTCACCTCACCCAGCAAAATGTGGTGCAACAGTTGTTGCAGGAACGGATGTTCCCGTGATGCCCCCAAAGCGATGATATCGTAGTCTCCCTCTCGTGATGCACGCAGAATCTCTTGGGTCACCTCTCCCTGTGCCAGTTTGATTCCGCCACTCACCCCCAGCTCTTTTAGGATGCGTGCGCCGCGCTTCAAGTAATAGGCTTCGCGGGTATGCGTCTTCAAAAGTGCGGGCAATGGTTCTTCCATTTCCTGTAGTCCGGTATACATCAAAGGGAGGGCTTCCGTGACGTACAAGATGGTGACTTCTGCGCCAACAGTCTGGGCCAGACAGGCGGCCACACGAATCACCTCCTCGCCATAACGGTAGCCTCCCGTGCAAGCCAATATCTTGGAGACACCGGTACGTTGCCCACGGACGAACAGGATCGAACATTCTTGTTTCTTGACGACGAGTCGAACAATCTCGGACAGGTTGTGTGGTACGCTCATGCTCGCAGCCGAGAGGCCGGCAACCAACAAGCCATAATCTCCATCTTCGATTTCCTGGGTGATCTCGACGACCAGGTCCCCGCTCCGTGCGTGGGTTTCGGACTGCACACCCGCTTCGGCCAGAAATTCCTGGCCGGTCTCCAGCGCCATATCGGTGGCCGCCTGCTCTCCTGCCGTTTCAGCTACGGCCACAAGATGCGCCTCAAACTGGGGGGATTGCAGAACAGCGCGTAAGAATCGTATGGAGTTCGTAGATTCATCCGACCCATCTGTGTACAATAATATCTGTGATTTTTCTTCCTTGATCATACGCTGATAAACTCCTCCTTCTGGCAGATCGGTGCCTGCCTTTTCCTATGCACCCAACAGCCGGTACAAAACGAGTAGGGCTCCCGTCAAGGGCAACGTAGAAAAAATCAATCGAATCTTGGGACCTGCAACGTAGCGTGTGAGGGAAGACCCGATTTGCGCCCCCATCACGGCACCTGTTTGCATGACCAGAGCAATCATGATGTCCACGTTGCCTTTGAGCGCATGGGTGAATGTGCCATACCCGGCAGAAAAGATGATCTCGAAGAGGTCCGTGCCAATCGCGATGTGGGTCGGTATTCCAAGGATATAGACCAGCGCCGGCATACGAATGAAGCCACCGCCAACCCCCAACATGCCCGAAAGCAGCCCCGTCATGAATCCAACCCCCAGCACCACCCACAGCGAGATTTCCTCTACGCCAGAGATCGGCAAAGAAACCAGCGGTGGAATGCGTATGCGACTCATGTAAACTTTCAGTGAGGGGAAAGCAAGCGCCTCGCCGGCCGATAGTTCGTCATCCCGTTGCAGTTGCATCGCGCGCAGACTCTCCACAGCAACGAAGGCAGAGATGATCAGCAGAATGACGATGTAGATGCTGCCAATAACTTGATCGATGTTCCCGGCGGACTGTAGATGTTCGATAATGCGCGCGCCGGTTTCCACCCCAAAGACCGTGCCGATGATCATCAGTAGTCCCAGTTTCATGTCCACGTGCCCGAGCACGCGATGGCGACGGGTGGCAACCAATGAGTTGCCCATCATGTGGGCCAAATCGGTTCCCACGACGTAGTTCATCGGTACGCCGCTGAGGAACAGCATGGGGCCGGTCAAGAACCCGCCACCTACACCAAAGAATCCGCCCAGCACGCCCACGATAAAACCAATTGCCGCTAACAGTAAGGGATTGGCCGTAATGCCTGAAATGGGAAAGACCATAGCCGCTTTACTCCTGTACCTCGGGGTCGCCTTCAGGGGATACAACATGGAGCCGGCCCGAAATCCACGTTGTCAGGTAGTCCATGCCGGCCGTTTGCAGGAACACGAGCATGAGGGAAAGCAAGGCATAGCCCAGCAGGTGCTGTTTGGAGAGAGCAAACAACGGCTCACCCAGAAAACGGAGCACCAGGAAGAAGTAGGCAATCACCAAAACGCCGTAAACCAGAAGTTCTATGGCCAGTTTCTTGAGGTATTCGCGCATCTCAGAAGATGACATCACGGCTCCATTTCTATGGGAACTTCAGCAGGCGTGCTTCCTTCTGACTTCTGTCCGCGCTTCAACAGCCAAAGTATCCCCCCCGGCAGGCTGGCTATATAGATTACACTTTGCATGACGATGGAGACGGGAAAAATCACAGCAGCCGAAATTCCCACCAGCCCGTAGAAAAAGACATACGCACTTTGGTTCAAGCCCAAGCCCCCAACTGAAATAGGCACGATCAAAACGAAAGCAATCAGGGGATTGAAAAGAAAAATGTAGAGCAACGGGATCCCGCCCCCCAGAGATTCGGCAATGGCATAGTTCACCAAGTTCGAGATCATCAGGACGGTTACGGATATGCAGTATGCGCCGGCAAGCGTCCCCAAATTGTGGCGGTACGCTGTGAGTGCATCCGACAGCCGGCCATAGAGGGGAGCAAAGGGTGCCAGCAGACGAAAGCGGAAGAGGCGCTCCACCTGCCTGCGCAGCCGGCGGCTGAGCATGACCGTGAAGCCCCCGACCAACGTTCCCAGGGCCACAATTGCCGCGATGCCCACGCCCTGCAACTGGACCTGGCCGGTCGCGTAGGTGGCGACGAGTGCAGAAGCCACGGCCACGCTCATGAAAGCGATCAGGCCGACCAGGCGGTCAACGACCACCGAGATGGTCGCTTCGGCGGCACGAGATGTGTATCGCGCCAGGTCAAAGCCGCGTACCACATCCCCCCCCACGTTCGTGGGCAAGAAGTTGCCGAAGAACAGACCCACAAACATGATGCCCAAGAGTCGTGGGTACGGGACGTGGATGTCCTGGGCACGCAGCAACACCCACCACTTGAACGTGCCGGTAGCGATGGCGGCGAAGTAGAGAAGCTGTGCGACAATGAGCAGCCACAAGTTTGCGTGGCTGAGGACTCTTCCCACATCGGTCACCGGCACACGCCGGAACAGGAACCACATCAGCCCGACGCTGACCGCGATCTTTGCTGCCGTTACCAGCTTATCTTTCAAGTGCAGAAACCCTCTCTTCCCGGATGACCTGAGCGGGTAATCGCTTCAAGGTGTGCGAGTGACAACGATGGTTGCTCCCCGTTCGCGTTGCTGGCGTTGATCAATGAAACGTAGACACTCGCGTCAATTACAGCCATCAATATCGCCTCTGCTCTTCAACAAGTTCTACACCACTTTTTGGAGACACCCACGCTTCTGCAATGTCCTTTGCCAAGCTCTTCATTGCTTCCAACTCTGCGTCTATTTCGCGCTGGTACGGGGCATGGTTGGATTCACCCTTGAACGGGTGCAGTACAGCAACAGGCTCATTTTGGATCGTAATCACATACTCGGCCATTTCTTCTTGGACGGTGTCCATGATATGAGATATTTGTCTTTCCAGTTCAATCATGCCAATGACTTTTGACATAAGCCTAACCTCCTGATTACACGCGTGGGTGGGCCTGTTTGGCGCGTTCGGCTTCTACTTTCTTGGTGGTCCAGGCAATAGGCCATTTCTCGTAGCGTTTGCCTTGCACGTAATAGTCGTAATACCCCAACGCGCGCGCCGCTCCTTCGAGGACTGCCAAGGCACCCAATATAGACACCATGCGCACTGCCCCCCACACCATGCCGCCGGCGACCTTGAGAACGCGGTGTGTGTCCAGGCTGCTCACGCGATAGCCGTACTTGCGCTTGAGGTGCAAGTGGCCGGCGTGGTTGCGACGCCGCTGGCGGATGAAATCGCTCAACGTGGTCGGCCCCATGTTGTAGACAATGGCGTCGGGTGCATAGCGAACCTGCATACCCCCCTGGATCACGAGAGCCTCGACGAACGCTTCGTCCATCGAAACGTCCAGCGGAATGTGGTCGAACACCTTGCGAAAAGCGATCAACTCGCCTAGCCGGGGAATCTCCAGGCACAATTCGTGCTCCAGTTGCAGACGCAGGTAGGAGAGGTACTCCACAACATGGTCCGGCGTATTCACGGCCACCTTCTGCGCACCGGTCATGCCCACGTGCGGGTCTGCGAACATGCGCACGAGATGCTCCAGGCAGTCTTCTGCCGGCAATGTGTCGCCACTTTCCACCACGCAGATATTCTCCTTCGCGTGTTGCAAGAAGAGGTTGACAGCGGATGTTTTGCCTTCCCGCTCCGGTTGGGTGAGCAGTTGAATGCGAGGGTCTTCTTGCGCATGTTCGCGTACGATCTCTTCGGTGCGGTCTGTGCAACCGCTGGCTATGACGATGATCTCGGTGATTTCGACTTCACGCAACAATTGATTGCACAGTGCCGTGAGCAATTGTCCGATATTCTTTTCCTCGTTGTACGCGGTCACGCCCACACTGCAACGGATCTTCTCTTGCTGTTTCACTAAATCCACCTCTCCCTGTTCCAGGCAATGACTTCGTCCAGGTCTGTTTCCAGTCGTCGCTTCGGTTCGTATCCCAAGAGTTGTCGTGCCCGGCTGATGTCGGCGATGGAGTTACGCAATTCACCCGGTTGGGCCGCGTCGTGTATGGAGGTGATGCCCGGCGCAATCTTGTCACCCAGCATGGCCGCGATCTGATTGACGGACGTGGAGATGCCGGTGCCGACGTTGATCACCGTGCCGCTCACGTCCCGTTCTGCCGCCGCCACGGTGGCCGCAGCCACATCCTCCACGTGAACGAAGTCGCGGCGCTGCTCCCCATCCCCAAAAATGACCGGGGCCTGCCGTTCCAGCAAACGGCGGATGAAGATCGTGATCACGCCGACGTAGGGCGTGAAGGTCTGGCCGGCTCCGTAGGTGTTGAAGTAGCGCAACGCCACCGTATCGAACAGGAATTGTTTGCCGACCTGCATGACGTAATTTTCGCTGGTCAGTTTGGCGATGCCATAGGGCGAAATCGGTGACAGGCGGTAGTCCTCGGTCACCGGCACCGGCGAGGGCGAGTCGGCGTATACGGCCATGGAAGAGGCATACACAAACTTGCCGATGCCCCGTTCGGCACAGGCCTGCAACAGGTTCAGTGTGCCCAACAGATTCACTTCGGCGTCGTGATAGAATTCGTCCACGGACACGCGTATGCTGACCACAGCCGCGAGATGAAACAAAACGTCCACACCGGCGACGGTGCGACGCACGGTATTCGGGTCGCGTACATCACCGACGATCAGTTGCGCCCCGTCCGGCACGTTTTCCCGCTTGCCCATGGATAAATCGTCCAGCACACGGACCTGCCAGCCCCGCTCTAACAACTGCCGGCAGACGTGCGACCCGATGAACCCCGCCCCTCCCGTCACCAACGCGGTGGGGCCACTTGCTTTGCTATTCGTTTGTTGTATCATGTTTGTGTGTCTTTCGATTTTAGATTTTGGATTTGTGTCTTCTCAATAATTCGGGGGGAGTGGACCGTCGTGCCTCCCTACCCTCCCCAACTTTGGGGAGAATGTGCTCCCCCAGAATTGGGGCCGGGGGGCGTTCCCCAGGTTATTGAGAAGATACTTGGATTTTATATTGGGCGTGAAACGTAATGTGTGTTGCGTGTTGCGTTTGAACGTTGGCACGTTTCACGTTTTCACGCTTCATGCTCCACACGATTCATCATTCATCATTCCGCATTCATCGTTCCCGTTCCCCTCTCACATCTCGCGCACGATGCGTGCACGGTATAGCACTTGCTTGAACTTGAGGTAAGCCAGGAAGAGGGCCATCTGCCAACTGGTGCGAAAGGCCTTCAACTTGGTCTCGCCACCGGCGCGCGGGTAGTGCGTGATGCTTACCTCGCCGATGCGGTAGCCCAGGGTTTGCGCCTTGACCAGGAACTCGGTCGGCGTTGGGTATCCCATGGCCTCTGTGTGCAACGAGCGCGCGACCTCTCCCTTGAACAGCTTGAGGGCACAGTTTGTATCCCGCAACCGCAGGCCAAAGACCAGGCGAATCAGCCCGTTCAGTCCGCGATCGGCCAGCACGTGTACGGCTCCGGCCTGTTTGGCGTGACGGTAGCCGGTGACCAGGTCGTAGCCGCCACGTTGCAGCTCGTCGAGGAGGCGCTGGTACTCGCCGGCGTCGAACTGGCCGTCAGAGTCGATGGTCAGCACGTACTTGCCCCGCGACCGCGCGATGGCACTGGACAAGGCCCGGCCATAGCCGCCATTCACCTTGTGGCTAACGACCACCAGGTTGGGGAACGCCTGCTGCAATTCGGCCAGGATTTCCCCGGTACGGTCCTGGCTCCCATCGTTGGCGATGACGATTTCGCCCTCTATCCCTTCCAGCACTTCCTCCCATCTGCGTACGACCTGCGCAATCGATTCGGCTTCGTTGTAGGCCGGCGCACAAATAGAAAGGAAGGGCACTGATTCTGTTTTCACAACTCAACTCCGTGCAACCAGAAAGACGCCCACACAGATCACCAAAACACCCAACACACGCTGCGCGGTGACCGCCTCGTTGAATAGCACCCGTCCCAAGATCACCGTGACGATGTAACCCAGGCTGACCATGGGGTAGGCAACGCTCACATCCACGCGGGAGAGCACGACCAACCACGCCCCCACACTGATCACGTAAGAAGCCAAACCCAGCAAAACAAAAGGATTTACGGCCACGCGAGGGCCGATCTCCAGCAGGTTGGCCATTCCCAACTCAAACTGCCCGACCTGTATCATGCCCTGCTTCAGCAGAAGTTGTGCTGCAGCGTTCAACAGCACGCCGGCCAAAATCAGCGGTATGTAGCGTACGATGTCCATTGTTCTTCCTGCCTCGGTTCTGTTGATTTTGTCACCTCTGTTTTGAAAACAGTAGTCAGTCGTCAGTCGTCAGGCGTCGGTAGCCAGTAGCCAGCTGTCAGAACGTGTTGCGTAAGGCCGTTCGTCATGCAGTCTTTACCGCAACACGCCATACGCATTACGCATTACGTTTCCATCATTCATCATTTCAAAGCCCCCACACGCGAACGCCTCGCTCGATCAGCTTCGTGACCTCCTTGGTCATCGTGAACCAGGTGAAGAAGAGTGGGCTGAAAACAATCGCCACAACCACCGGGCGCCAGCCCAACCCCTCGATTTCGTCCGGCGGTGCGATGCGCTTGCGCACCGCGCCCCAGGCAAGGCGGTGGGAGAGCAGCATGAGCAGCAGCGTAGCCAGCAGCAACCCCGCCACCAAGGCGACCCTTTGGCCCGGCGCGACCGGCCACCGGCTGAACGGGTGCAGCAACGAAGCGACAACGAGTCCTCCCGTCAAGAGAATGGCCAGCGAGACAAGCTGCCCCCTGCTTCCGCCGCCCAACCCGTGCCGAGCGGATAGTCGCCCCTCCATGAATGTATCAACAGCCAGTGCCAGGAAGAAGAGACTGTTCAGCGTGCCCAGCACAGCATACAGCAGAAAATGTTCCGGGCTGGCCCACGGCGCGTAATACGGCGAGACCACGATCCAACTGATCCACAGCAAGCTCATGCTCAACAGAGTCCACCCCCGCCGGGGGATGTAGGTGAGCAACAAGAAGGGCAACACCATCGGATAATGGTAGGCCATCACCTTCTTCGATGTCAGAAAAAAGAGCAGGGTAATGATCAACCCGCTCTCGAACCAGCCCAGGCGACGTCGTACAGCAACGAGAGAGAAGCCCCCCACGAGGGCCAAAGTAATCGGGGCCTGGTAGCGCAACAGAAAAAACGTACTTTCTGTCTGCGATTTCAGATACCCGGTCAGTGCCAGAAACCAGACCACCCACGACTGAGTTTGCACCGGCATGTTGGGCACCGCCACGAACACCATCTGCCAGAAGTCGTGGGAATACAAGTAAAAGGGCAGAGCCAGGCCCCCGAACACAAAGACAAACAGACCGGCCAAGGTCAACACTTTGCGCCATCTTCCCTCACCCAGCAACAAATAGACCCCAAACGGGATCAGGTACAACACGGCAGACTGCTTCAGCGATACGGCCAGAGTCAGCAGCAGGCTGGGGACCCACACACGGTCCCGGCCCCAACGGGAGAGCCAGGCGTATGCGGCCACCACCGGCACCAGCCAGACCGATTCCTGGTGGGCCTGAACGGCCGTCTGGTAAAACAGCACCGGGTTGATCAGCCAGACCAGTGCGCCGATTCGTGCAGCGATGCGATCCTGCTTCCGCAACAGGGCATAGATCAATGCGGCCATACCCACGTCGGCTATGACCACGGGTACGCGCACCAACAGGTCTTCGGGCAGGATCGGCCACACCTGGTGCAGCCAGACGAACGGTGCCAGCACCATGGCATACAGCGGCGGGTACGGAAACGGCCAGTAGAACTGGGCACGCGAACGGGCATACAAATCGAACAGACTTCCGCCATCGAAGAACGATCTGCCGGCGCCGGCGAATATTTGCGCATCCCAGTTGTTGCGCCAGAAAGGGTCCAACGCGCCGGCCACCACAAAAGTGAGCACGATATAAGATGCGCCCAGCACCAGCAAAAAGCGGCGATCTTCTCCCCACGCCAGACCACGGACGAACGACGACGATCTGGCTTGTATCGTCTGCCGGCCACCCTTCACAGGCCTCTTTTCAACCCGCGGTTGTGAACGAACGTTCATGATGGCTGTTTGGTAATGTTCATAGACTTGCGCGCATCAATTGATCGTGCTGCTGGCCACCAAGACCGGCCGCAAGGTCAGTTGGGTAAGCTGGTCCAGCGTGCTGCCCAGAAGAGAGCGACGCAGGAAGTTGTGCCGGTACACGCCGATGATGATGAGGTCTGCATTTACCTCTTCTGCGGCCGACGAAAGCTCGGCGGAGACATTTCCGCGCCGGATGATGTAGTCCACGTCCAGGTTATAAGGCTTCAAGTAGCGCTCTGCCTTCGGCAATTCCTTCTCCGGATTAATCACCCGTCCTTGGACAGAAACTACACTCAGCGGCACCTTCCATACTTCGGCCGCATGGGCCGCAAGGTTGAGCGCTTTCTTCGATTGCCGGCCACCGTCGTAGCAGACCATCAGACGCTCGATGGGGCGCGCATAGCCCAGCACCAGTAACAACGGACGGCGAATCTCCCGACACGCCTGTCCCAACCGGGACGGGGTGAACCCTACGTCCTTGCCCACCACGTCGTTGCGGGACAACACGACCAAGTCGGCATCGGCACCATGATGGCCGAGGCCCCTCAGCCGTTGCCCACGATGGATGTGGGTATCTGTGCGGATGTTGCGCATCTGGCAGCGGTTGACGAATTCCTGTAGCACGCGCCGGCCCCATGTTTCATACTTTTCTTCCAGCGCCTTGGCAGAACTTACCTCCGGGGAGGTAATGACGCCTCCTGTGCTCTGCAGATAGGCACGTGGTTGCGAAAGGTCAGAAGGCTCGATACAAAAAATCCCATGGATCGTAGCCCCCTTGTCAAAACGGGCGATCTCAGCAGCCTGTCGCAAAGCACGCCAGCCATCCTCAGCACCATCAATCGGAACTAAGATGTGCTTGAACATATTTGACCACCCTCCTTTTCCGTGCGTGCGCTGGTATGAAAATAACGGCCAGTCGTCAGTAGCCAGTCGTCAGTCATCAGAACGTGTTGCGTGCTGGGTCGTGGGCACGTTTCACTCTGTTCATCATTCATCGTTCCGCATTCATCATTTCAGTGTCGTTCCTCTCGCCGGATTATATCAAATTTTGCGCAAAAGGGGAATTCGGGAGGACGCAGAGAATCACGGGCTATCAACGAGGACAACGACCAGCTCACGGGGACCGTGCACGCCAATGGTTAGCGTCTGTTCAATGTCTGCCGTGCGGCTTGGCCCTGTGATCAAAGAGACGGCGCTGGTGGACCAGGAGCCGTCACTGTTCATGAACAGTTCCTTCAATCGAGGGACAACGTCCGCCAGGGTGGGAACAATTTGCTCAGACCAGAGAACCGCCATATGGCGCAGGGGCAAGGCGCTGGCCATACGCGGATGTCCGGGTGCGGCTGTGAGCACCAACGTACCGATCTCCGCAATGGCCAGGTCTGCACCGGTAATGCCCACGTCCGCCGTGCTCAGAAAAGCACGCACGGTCTCTGCCCCCCCCTGTTCCCCGCCCAGGGTTCCGTCCTCCTGTTGTTCGGCAACGGCCAGGCCCTTTTCTGTGCGCAGCCAATCGGGCAAGTGAAGGCCGGCAAGTCGTGCGGACCTAGCCACAAACACCCGTTTCGCATCCCACGACTTGATCTGGTCTCGTACCGCTTGCCGCGCACCATTTGCGTCCGGCACACGGATCACCTTACCATCCACCGCTTCCAGCGCGGCGATGAAGGCATCGGCCAGCGGTTCCGACAAGCGCCTGGGGGGCGGAAAGGAAGGCATTGGTGTGTCCGTGCCCGCCGTCCGGCGTTTCTTTCCACGCTCTATTCCTGTCTGCACACGCGCCATGAATGCGCGGCGATCTTTTTCACTCATAGTTTTACCCCTTGCCAATCCACGTGATGGAATGCGTCTCGTTTCAGGAATTTACCTTGTCCCTTTGTGCCGACCCACTCGCCCCCCTCGACGACCAGCCGGCCGCGTACCCACACGCGATCCGGCCGGCCCTGGTAGCGGATGCCCTCGTACGGGGTGTGATCCACGCGCGAATGATGGGTTCGAACGGAGATTTCCCCGCGCGCCTCCGGATCCCAAAGTACCAGATCGGCATCGCTCCCGGGGGCGATGCTCCCCTTGCGAGGGTAGAGACCGAATAATTTCGCCGGGGTAGTTGCCGTCAAGGCGACGAACTGTTGCAGGTCCAGGCGGCCTGTTTCCACGCCATAGGTGTACACGATCTTCATGCGCTCTTCAATGCCGGGCAGTCCATTCAGAATGTGGCTGAAGTCTGACTTCCCGCGGTCTTTGTGACCGTGGAAGTTCCACGGACAATGGTCCGTAGCGACTACTTGCAAATCGCCCAGAGCCAACCCACGCCACAGCGCTTTCTGATCGGCGGCCGTGCGCAACGGGGGCGAGCAGACGAACTTCGCCCCTTCGAAACCCGGTCGGGCCAGGTCATCGGCGGTGAAGGCGAGGTACTGGGGGCACGTCTCGGCGTAAACCGGCAGGCCTCGGTGGCGGGCACGACGCACAGCGTCCAGGGCTTGCGCGCTGGTCAGATGGACAATGTAGAGGGGTGCACCGGCGATCTCGGCCAGGGCGATGGCTCGATAGGTTGCTTCGGCTTCGGCAATTGCGGGCCGGCTCTGTGCATGGTAGCGTGGCGCAGTGTGACCGGCGGCCAGAAGCTGGGCGGTCAAAAGGTCAATGATGTCACCATTTTCCGCGTGAATCATAACGAGCAGGCCCACTTTGGCGGCAATCTGCAAGGCACGCAAGATGGCCGCATCATCCACCATCAGCCGGCCCTTGTAGGCCATGTAGAGCTTGAGACTGGTGACCCCCTCCTGGATCAGCTCGGGCAGGGAAGCGGCCACCGCATCGTTCCAATCGGTCACAGCGATGTGGAAGCCGTAGTCAATGCAGGCCTTCCCCTGGGCGCGAAGGTGCCAGTTTTCCAGGGCCTGGGCCAAAGTCCGGCCCTTCTCCTGGGTGGCGAAGTCTATGTGCGTCGTCGTTCCGCCACAGGCGGCGGCGATGTGCCCCGTTTCAAAGTCATCCGTGGAAGCGGTGTCTCCCAACGGCATGTCCAAATGGGTGTGTACGTCGATGCCGCCGGGCATCAAGAGCTTTCCGGTGCCGTCGATGACCTGCCGGCCCTCGGAAGGTAGAGCGCGACCGATCTCGGCGACGGTGCCGTCCCGGACGAGCACGTCAGCAGGTACGACATCTCCGGCTGTGACCACGGTGGCATTCCGAATCAACATGCCTATTCTTCCCGCAAATGTTGGCGTACCCTTTGCACCAACTCGACGAATTCTGGTGTGGTTTGCATTTCCATCGTGCGTGGGCGTTGCAAAGGGATGGGGATTATGGCGGCGATCTGGGCCGGGCGTTGGGTCATGACCACCACCCGGCTGGAAAGGAAGACCGCTTCGGGGACGCTGTGCGTGACGAAGAGGATTGTGGTCCCCGTGTTTTCCCAGATGCGTAAGAGCTCAAGATTCAGCCGTTCGCGGGTGATCTCGTCCAGCGCACCAAAGGGTTCATCCATGAGCAAAATCGAAGGGTTCAGAGTCAGCGCGCGGGCGATGGCGACGCGTTGCTGCATACCGCCGGAAAGCTGGTCCGGGCGATACGCTCCAAACTCGTTCAGGCCGACCAGTTGGAGCATTTCCAGGGTGCGCCGTTCCCGCTGTTCGCGCGGGGCGTGTATGATCTCCAGGGGAAGCTGGACATTCTTTTCGACGGTACGCCAGTCGTAGAGTACCGGGTTCTGGAAAACGATGCCGTAGTCCCGGTCCAGGCGCGCCCGGTAGGCCGGCTTCCCTTTCAGCCGCACCTCGCCGCTGGAGGCCGGGGTCAGGTCGGCAATCATGCGCAAGAGCGTGGATTTCCCGCAACCCGATGGGCCAATCAGGGCTACGAATTCGCCCGGCCACACGGAGAGGGTGACGTCATGCAACGTCTTCAGCGTGCCCCCATCGTAGAAGGTCTTGCTCACGTTCCGTAACTCGATTGCCGGTATGGTTTGTTCGTTCATGGTACTTTCCTTACAGAAGTTCGACTTCTGACAGAAGTCGAACTTCTCGAACTTCCCAGCGCGATCTATCTGCTTGACGTACCTTCCCACCTTGGCTATAATACGCTGAACGTCATCCGTCTTTCGAGAAAAAGTATACCACCCCTACAGGATAATGTCAACCAAACCGATTGCTGGGCTTGCACAGTGAGCACCACCACCTCAAGAGGCCACCGGATGCTGGGCTCGATTCTGGTTCTGGGCTTGATTCTGCGTGTGGTGTACATCTTCCGCGTTCCTCTCACGCACGATGAGTATGCCAGTTTGTGGGCTTCGCGACAGGTCTGGAGGCACGGGATTCCCCAGTTGCCATCCACGTTCCTCTATTGGCAAGGGCGGCCGTTTACCTACTTGATTGCCCCCGTGGAGCTTTTCTTTCATGCGCAAGGGTGGGCTTTGCGTCTGCCCAGCCTGGTGATCGGCCTGGCGGCTGTTGTGCTGGTCTATCGCCTGGGCGCTATGTTTGCCACGCGCAGGGTGGGATTGATCGCGGCATTTGGCTGGGCCTCGATGCCGATTGCTATTGTCGCCGGCGGTCAGGCCCGCATGTACGCCCTGCTCGATTTGTTTTCGTTGCTGGCCATGCTCTTCTTGCTGCGCTGGCTGCGACGCGACTGTCTTCGCGACGGCATGGCCTTTGCTGCGGCCGCCATCGGGGCGATGGCCAGCCAACCCGTCGCCCTGTTGCTCCTGCCCGGGCTGGCCCTGGCCGCTCTCCTGAAAAAGGGCTGGGCCTGGTGGAGGCGACCGGCACGTTGGATTCCCTGGCTCGTATGCGCTGGCGGCGGGGTCGCAGCCTTGTTGATCAATCGCTGGGGTGGCCCGGTGGCGAACGCCGCCCGGCGGCCCTACCTTTCCGTGGGGTGGCCCTGGCACAAAGCGGGCTTCGTCTTGACCATGCAGGCGCTGTTCGGGAATGTGCAAGGGTGGCTGATGCTCGCCGGTCTGGCTGCCGGCCTGGTCCTGGCGACCCGCGAGATTCGCCACCGCCGCGATGGACCACTCACCCTCCTGTTTGCGACCTGGCTTCCGGGGTTCTTGCTCTTTGCCGTGGGCATTGGACAGATGTGGCAGCAAGTCCGCTACATCCAGATGTTGTTGCCCTGGGTGCTGATCATCGTGGCCATTGCAGCGTGGCGCGTAGCGGAACGCTGGGGCGCAGGTTGGCCCGTGATCATGGCCGGGGGGCTGCTGGCCTTGTTGTGGACATTGCCGGCGATACAAATGGTGCAGACCCCGGGGTTGGACCATCAGGCGGCATATTCCTACATCCAACAACGTGTGCAAAAAGGGGAGGTCGTTTTGACCGGGCTGCCGGTTATTGCCGGTTACTATCTGGGGGGTGCCGGTGGGTACGCCCTGCAACGTGATTACCAGGAGTACCTCGTCAGACGCGACGGCAAATGGGTGGATCGCTGGACCGGAGCGCCACTGTTGGCCTCTGCCTGGGACTTTGGAGGGGTAGTGTCCCAATCGTCGGGGGCCTGGTTTATCGCGGTCGCGGCGAAGATGCCCATGCTCTATCAGCCTGATTTTGTGGCCTACGTGAACGAAATCATGGAGCCGGTGTACAGCGAGGGGGGCTTGATCGTGTATCACACCAAGCCGGACGGCCGGCACGTGCTACGCAGGCAGCAACCGGCGACCTGGACCGTTGCCGGAACACGACCGCCAGCCCACATCACGCTCGTTGGCTACGAGTTGGAGCAGGGCTGCCTGCTCCCCGGAAACACCCTGCACGTGGCTTTGCACTGGCAGACAGACCAACGATTGCGGCAGGGCCTGACCGCTTTTGTGCATCTGGTGGATGGCGCCGGCAATCGCGTGGCGCAAGCGGATCACGCGCCGGCCGAGGAGGTGCTGGCCACCCGCTGGCCCGTCAACCGGCCGGTTCGCGGCACATTCACCCTCCCGCTACCGGCAGACTTGCGGCCGGGAGAATACCACCTTTGGGCAGGCCTATACGTTCCCAAAACGCTGGAACGGCTGTCGCTCCAAGCGACCAAAGGGGCCGCGGCCGACAATGCGTTACTGCTGACCACCGTTTCGGTCACGCAACCCGCTGACCCCCTGTGTGAAATGGACGATGCCGCCCAGTAGGCCAGTGCCCAAAGTGATCGTATAGAAGGCCAGGGAAAGAGCCAGGGCCATCGGGGCGTCCACGCCGGCCTGGGTGAAGAGGAAAACGAAAGCCCCCTCACGCACACCCAACCCACTGATGGAAATGGGCAGGATCAGGGAAAAAGAGATCATCGGTACAAAGAGGAGAAAATACCACGGCGAGATGTGAATGCCGAGCGCCAGCGCCAGCAAATAGACGCCGGCAATGAGCAGCGTATTAAAGAGCAGCGATGCCCCGCACGCACGCAGGATCGCGGCGGGGCCGTAGCGATGGAGCGTCCCGTAGAGGGAACGCACACGCACGTTGTCGGTGATCCAGCGGGTGAACGGTATCCCACGACGCAGCTTACGCAGGAGGGGGCGGTAGAGCAGCAAAGTGGAGCCGAGCAGCGTACCTGCTGTTACTGCGACAATGGCCCAGGCCAGTTCAGTGGGGATCAGGCGATAGCTAAAAGGCAAAGCGGCCAGGGCGATGAGAAACAGGACAACCAAGCCGGTGAAGCGATCAACGATGGTGGAACTAACCGCCGCGGCAGTCTGCCTGCTTTCTGTGGATAGCTCCACCATCCGCACGACGTCTCCCCCGATTCCCGAAGGGAGTACCTGGCTGTAAAATGTGCCCACGAGATAGAGAGAAACCAATCGTCGTAAAGGGACCTCGATACCCAGAGAGTTCAACAAAAGCTGCCAGCGAAAGGCTCGAACCCCCACGCCAATTTGGTACAGGAGGAAAGCCGCCAGCAGTAGGAGGAGGTTCGCCTGCAACAGCGTTTCCGCGGCCTGGCGCAGGCCGGCATGGCGGACGACAAATGCCAGCAGGAGCACACTCAGAAAGGTGCGCAACAGGTTTTGCATTCGTTTGCTCATCGTGTTCTTGACACTCCTGATGAATTGCGGGTATAATACCTTCTCCACGATTTAGAAGTTGAACTTCTCAGAGAAGTTCAACTTCTAAATGGGAATTTGCTGTGCCCGGCGCTGAGTACAGCTTCCAAAACGCCGCCGGCAATGGCCAGGGCCTTGTCCGAGATAGTAAAGCAATCGATGCGGTTTCCACGCGGGTCCACGTCACCGATCTTCATGCCGGTGTGGACGGCGACAGCAGGGTGGATCAGCCCACGCAGGACACCGTCGAACGGTGCGCGGATCGGGTGCCCCGAAATTGCGGCAATGCGGTCGCCTTCGTGCAGCAGGTCGCCGATGGCAGCGTGAACTTCGATGTGGCCGGCACAGGGCGCGCGCAGCACCCGCCCGGCGGATTGCCCGCCAATTGTGCCGGGGACTCCATCGTTGGGCGTGGCCGGCCCGCGCCAGAGCACCCGTCCCAGACGGTGTCCCCGCCGGGTTTCGATGACCGCATGGCAATCCGTGCCGGCCACGAATCCGGGGCCCAAGGCGATGACCAGGGGCGCATCGGTTTTTTTTGTGCCTTCGTTGCGCTTGGCGACGATAGCGTCTATCAGTATTTCGGGGTGCAGGGTTGTGCGGCATTGCGCGAGCGGGTCTACCAGCACGGGAATTGTCCTGCTATCCAGCATCTGGCGAACGCCGGCAAGCCCCCGGGCCAAACGCGCGGTGACACCTTCGACGGTTGTCTCGCCGGCATATATGGCTTCGGCAAATGCCACCTTCCGGCGAATAGCCAGCGGGTGCGGCAATTCGGTCATTGCCACACGGAAGCCACTGCGGGTCAAGCGCCAGGCGATGCCGGTGGCCAGATCTCCCGCCCCTTTGATGAGAACGACGGCATCCGTTTTCATAATCTGATCGTAAGCAGTCTAGGATTCACCGGGAAATCATAACAGAAAGTATCAAAAATAGCAATTCTCTAGGAGGTCGAGCCATGGCTGAGATCAAGATTGCACCCTCCATTCTTTCCGCTGACTTTGCTCGTTTGGGAGAGCAGGTGCAGGAAGCGGATCGTGCCGGAGCCGCGCACATTCACGTGGATGTGATGGATGGCCATTTTGTCCCCAACTTGACCATCGGCCCGGTCATTGTAAAAGCGATCCGTCCGTTGACCAACAAGGTTTTAGACGTACACTTGATGATCGAGGAGCCGGATCGCTATCTGTCGGCGTTTGCGCGCGCCGGCGCGGACATTTTGACCGTCCATGTCGAAACGTGTCCCCACCTGCACCGCACGGTGCAGGCGATCAAGGAGTTGGGAGTTCGGGCCGGCGTTACCCTGAATCCGGCGACGACTCTTTACACCTTGGAGGAGGTCTTGCCCTACGTGGATCTGGTGCTGGTCATGTCGGTCAATCCGGGATTTGGCGGCCAGTCGTACATCCCCACGAGCACGGCCAAGGTCGCCCGCCTGCGCGTCATGCTCGATTCGATAGGGTCGACCGCCGACCTGGAAGTGGACGGGGGCATCAAACCACACAACGCGGCCGAAGTGGTGCGCGCGGGGGCGAATGTGTTGGTTGCCGGGTCGGCCATATTCAATGAGCGGGCTTCGGTGGCGGAGAATATGGATTCACTGCGGGTGGCGATACCGGAGAAGTAGCCGGCAGTTGCCAGCGCGTCTACGGCGGCAGAGTGGCCCCCGGCCGGGCCGGTGCTCCGTCCATGATGGTAACTACTCAGTCTTTAGGTGCCAGGCACTTGTGAAGGCCCTCTCGCTTGAACGTGACAAGGCATGTAGACGAATGTTGGCTTTGAGA
>JAADHH010000100.1 GCA_013151955.1 Chloroflexota bacterium | reverse complement strand
GTCGCCCCACCCCGTTTTATTGAGAAGATACTGTTTTTCTGTGAGAATCTGTGTCCTACAAAAACAAACATAAGAACTTTGAAAAGCCCCGTTTCTGCGGAAGACACCTGTTCTTGCAGTTGCCGGATGTTTATGTTATACTGGCACGAGAATAGTTCTTGTGGAAGGTTGCCCGTCAACTGATATGATGTGAGGAGGAGATTTGCAAATGGGCCTATTTCGTTTCGAGACACCGCAGAAAGTGATGAAAGTTTGGGATGTGGAGGTGGGCGGTCAGCCGGGAGAACGCCCTCCCCTGCTCGTCGCCAATATGTTCCAGGCGAAGGACAAGTTGCTGGAAAGTCGCAAGCCCCCGCGATGGGACAAAGAAAAGGCCGCCGACCGGATCAAAGAACTGGAGGAAATCTCGGAGCAAACGGGAATCCCCGCTTTGGTCGGCCTGGTTGCGCCAAGTTCCGACGAAATGAAGGCGTACACCGAATGGTTTCTATCGGTCACCGACCGCCTGCCTTTCGGGATCGATACCTGGACAGAACAGGCCCGGCGCGAAGCGGCCCGCTATGTAGCCGAGATCGGTATGCAAGAACGGTTCAATTACAATAGCATTTCGGCGTGGGATCCGGACATCCCGGATCAGGTGGCCGAGCTCAAGGAGCTGGGCATCCGCTCGATTATCCTGCAACCGTTCGATGCGGAAGATAAACGGGCCACCGGCCGGTTGCAATCTTTGCGCGAGATGATGAAAATCGTGGAGCCGGCCGGCTTTGAATCTATCCTGGTAGATACCACCACGATGAACCTGCCGACTCAGGCCTTTTCTCTGTTGGCCAACCGTTTGGTGAAGGAAGAGTTTGGCCTGCCGGCCGGCAACGCGCCGGCGAATGGCTCGTACATGTGGCGTGCGTGCCTGGAGCAATGGGGAGGAGCCGCGTTCAAAGGCATGGACGCCGGCCTCCACGCCCTTTCGGCCGTCCTGTGGAGTGACTGGCTGGCCTATGGCCCGATGACCGGCACAAAGCGCATCTTTGCGGCCGTCACCGCAGCCCAGGCCGTTTTGTCGGTTTTGGCGTGGGACGAGGGAGCAGAATTGCCCACAGACCCCAACCACCCGCTCAACAAACATTTCAGCAAGGAAGTCGAGTTCATGCGGGGCATGCGCGTGGCCAAGAGTGATCGCCGCCTGGCAAAGAAAAGCTAAGACACAGCGGTAGTTTTTTGCGAATCGAAGGTGGCAGACTGCTGGGGACTGGCCGCATTGACCTGCCAGGGGGTCTCCTCGACTTGCGAACGGTGATTAGCCCAGCGGGCCAACACAAATAGCAAATCGGACAGACGGTTCAGATAGACCGGTATGCACGGATTCGCCTCCTCGAATTCGAGGAGCGTGAGTACGCGGCGTTCCGCGCGCCGGCAGACAGTCCGCGCCAAATGGAGATAGGCGGAGCAAAGCGTGCCTCCCGGCAAAATGAAAACGCGCAGGGGGGCCAGCTCTGCTTCCAACCGGTCAATCGTCTTTTCCAGCCCGTCAATCCACCCGGTAGGCATTCGCGGAACGGCGATCCTGCCCTTGGATTGGATATCTGACGGTGTGGCCAGATCTGCGCTTACGGTGAACAAATCCATCTGGATGCAATGGATGATGCCGGCGACCTCCTCATCGTCGCTGTGGGCGCGGGCGACACCGAGCAGGGCGTTCAATTCGTCGAGGGTGCCGTACGTTTCCACGCGGAGGGAATTTTTGGGTACGCGCGCACCGCCAAACAGACCGGTTTCGCCGGCATCCCCCGTGCGGGTGTAAGTTTGGGTCATCGGTCGTCTCCTGCTGCGATCACTGCGTGCGGCGGGCGGGCACTACCATCCCGAGCGGGATTTGCGCAAGCCATAACACGCGGCGGCGGGCCGCCTTCAAAGCGGGCCGCCGGCCGGCAAATAGGGCATGGGGTCCACGCGTCGCCCCCCCTTGCGGATTTCAAAGTGCAGATGGGGCCCGCTGGAATTCCCCGTGCTGCCCAATGCACCGATGATATCGCCCCGGCGCACACGGTCGCCCAGATGTACCCATTCTCCTTTGAGGTGGCCGTAAAGTGAACGCAGTCCTCCACCATGATCGATGATCACCGTGTAACCGTAACCGGTGGGGGCCCATCCCACGTGTACCACCTTTCCGGCCCGCGCGGCATACACCGTCACGCCATACGGCCCGGCAATGTCAATAGCCCGGTGCGCGGCACTGTAGCGTTGGGTAATGCGCCCCACCAAGGGCCAGGCAAAAGGACTCCCCGTAGAAAGCGACGGTTTGGCCAAATGGAAATGTCGTCTGCCCCCAGGGATCACCAAAGCTTGGCCGGCCCACAACGTGCGATCCGGCGCAACATGATTCAACGGAAAGGAGATGATCGTTTCTGGCGGCACACCATAGCTTTTGGCAATGCCCTCCAGCGTTTCGCCCTCCGCGACGTGGTGGTATGCGCCACGGAGAGGGAGGATCACCAGCTCTTGGCCCGGATAGATGCGGTCGGGATTGTGAGCCAGTTCTTCGTTAGACCAACGCAACGTCTCCACATCGAGATCAAATTGCGCGGCGATGGAAGTGAGCATGTCCCCTGGCTGGACGGTGTAGGTGATGATCCGCCTGCGGGGCATCTCCAGCGGCTTTCCCGCCAGGAGGCGGAGCACTTCCTGGTGCGAATAGGGGATGGACTCTGCCATCAGGTCTGGGCCGGCACCATTCGCCACAGGCACGTACAGCCAGGCCATGCTCATGACCAGGAAAACGAACAAGGACCAGGAAAGGTGTAGGAGCAGATGATTTGCCGGACGAAGCGGGTCGCCAGGTATACGAATCAGCAAGGCGCGTAGCCTACCCACTTCGCTTCGGCGACAAAATCATATAGCTTGTCTTGTGCTGCGGCATACGCCGGAGGAAGTTGCCCGTCCGGGCCGAAGACCGCATCGTTCGCTTCTATGCTCTCCCAGCGGGAGATGGAAATGTATTCGTCCGGCGTGCTGCCCTTGCTGGCGTGCAAGAGATTGGCCGCCAGACAGCCCGGCAGGTCTCGATAGGCGGGGAGCAATTCGGCCCGCATGAACTGTTCGAACTGGTCCGCATCCGCATCCGGTTTCAGCCGGCAAGTGAATACTCCGGTAATTTCAGCCATTTGTTTTTCCTCCTTCATGTCTACGATCCCGATTTGGTTACTGCTCAGGCAGGCAGCGAGAATAGCCTCGGCTGTGATCGGTGCCCCCCCAGCCCCCCAATCCTGGGGGGAGCAGATCGATTTCCCCCCAAAATTGGGGGGTTAGGGGGGCCTGCCTGAGCAGTAACCCGATTTGCAAAAACTCCCGATCTGCGCTAGAATGTTTGGCACGAAAGCGAGTACACCACGAAATTCGTGGAGCGGTGAGCGACGGAACACGCATTGGGCCGAGAAGTTCAACTTCTCGGAGAAGTTGAACTTCTAAGCAGTCCCCATGAGCGGCTGCGCGCCACCAATCATGAAAATGGCGGGACGTGAAACGTATTGCGTATTGCGCATCACGTTTTACGTGACACGTGACACCTGACACGTCATTTTCAAAAAGCAGTCCGTTTCAACCTGCTTCGCCGTACCAGGCGGCAAATTCATTCGTCGCCCGAGTAGTCAATAAGGAAAGCGCAAAAGATGCCGTTGTACGAATACACTTGTCACGATTGTCATGTCACATTTGATATACTTCGTCCCATGAGCCAGGCAGATGCCCCCATCGAATGCACACACTGCCACGGCTCCAACACCATTCGAGCGATCTCACTGTTTGCCGCGCACAGCCTGGACGAACTGGGCGGCACACAATCCCTTTCCGGTGGGAACGGTGGGTGTGCAACCTGTGGCAGCCCCTCATCTTGCAGCACGTGCGGCATCGCCTAAGGACGAGGCGTCCAGTAAGACATCGCAACTGATATGATACCTGTTCCGGCTTCATTTGTCAATTAGAGGCCGGAGAATACTCTATCCGAGGCCACCACTATGACTCTGCTCCAAGCAATCTTCCTGGGAGTACTTCAGGGCGCAACCGAGTTCCTCCCCGTCTCCAGTTCCGGCCACCTCGTCGTGGTTCCTTGGCTGCTGGGCTGGCCTTCTCCTGGGCTAACGTTTGATACGATGGTCCACTGGGGCACCTTGCTGGCCGTCGTGCTCTATTTTTGGCGCGACCTACTGGGGCTGGCGCTCGCCTGGCTGGCCAGCCTCCGCGAGCGAAGCCTGGAGGGTGACCCCCGGCGCTTGCTGGCCTGGCTGATCATCCTGGGCACGATTCCGGCAGCCCTGGCCGGCTTTCTCTTGCAAGATGTGTTCGAGTCGCTATTTGGCCAACCGCATTGGGTCGCCTTCTTCTGGATCATCACCGGCCTGATCCTGTTTGGCAGTGAAAAACTTGGACGCCGGCAGCGGGACATGGCCGACCTTGGCTGGCTCGATGCGTTGCTGATCGGCATCGCCCAGGCCATTGCCGTCACCCCCGGCATCTCGCGATCCGGTTCGACGATGGGCATGGGACTGCTGCGCAACATGGAACGTGAGCCGGCCGCCCGTTTTAGCTTCTTGCTCATGACCCCCATCGTCTTCGGCGCTGGCCTGCTGCAACTGGTCCATCTGCTGCACGGCGAAGGGGGCGCAACACCCATTCCTTTCCTGGTCGCCGGTTTTCTGGCCGCAGCGATCACCGGCTTTGTCTGTATCGCCTGGCTGCTCCGCTACCTCCAGAAGAACAGTCTGACCCTCTTCGCATTCTATTGCTGGATCGCCGGCGCTGTTACCCTGCTCATCGCCTTTGCCGGCTGGCGATAAAGCGCCATGAGGGGGATCACTGCCGCGCTCTTGGGGTCGCTAATTTTGTGGCTCAGCGCATGTGGCGGGGTCGAGCCGCCCCAACCGGTACACGTGACCATCACCGGCTCGACGGCGATGGCCCCCCTCTTGCAATCTTTGTCCGAGGAATATCACCAGACGCACCCGTACGTGACCTTCAGCGTAGGAGCACAGGGCAGCGCGCTGGGGCTGGCCATGGCCCAACAAGGCACCGCAGACTTGGGCATGGTGGCGCGCAAACTGACCCCGGATGAGACCTTTGATCCAGCTACCGGGCGGCGTCGCCTCTGGAGTACAGTCATCGCACGCGACGGCATCGCCCTCATCGTCAACCCGCAAAACCCCCTTTCGGGTCTGCGCAGTACGCAGTTACAGGCCCTGGTGACCGGCGAGATTCCGCGCTGGGCCGATGCCGGCTGGGATGGCACGGAGAGTGTGCAAGTCGTCAGCCGGGAAGACGGCGCTGCAACGCGCATGGTTTTCGAAGCGCTGGCCTTGCACGGCACCGAGCCTACGTTGAATGCCATTGTCATGCCCACGAGCCAGGCCATGGCCCAGTTTGTGGCCCAACACAGGAACGCTATCGGCTATCTCTCGATGGGGCTGGCAACCGGGCAAGTCAAGACCCTGGCCCTCGACGGGGTGTATCCCACACCCGGCACAACAGGCGACGGAACATACCCCCTGACCCGCCCCTTCCTGCTCGTCAGTGGAAAAGCGCCGCAGGGCGAGGTCGGCAGCTTCCTACACTGGGTTACCGGCCCGGCCGGCCAGGCCATCATCAGGGAGCGGTACGCGCTGCCAAAATAGGCGCTTAGGGCGCCAACATCGACAACTTTTTGTCGATGTTTCTGTAGGACACAGATTCTCACAGAAAAACAGAGATAAAACTTTCAGAAAAATCTGTGTTTATCCTGCAAATCTGTGTCCTAATAAGAAAAGACAGGCCTCTCCGACAGCCTGCTAGACGCGGGTCAGGTATTCGCCTGAGCGCGTGTCTACGCGAATCACGTCTCCTTCGGCAACGAAAAGGGGGACCTGCACCACAAGGCCGGTCTCTGTCGTGGCCGGTTTCGTCGCACCGGTCGCCGTGTCCCCTTTCACGCCCGGTTCGGTGTACGTCACTTCCAAGTCTACGGTAGTCGGCAATTCAACTTCAATGGCCTCCTCTTCGTAGAAAGCAATCTTCAATGTTTGGTTGTCCTTCAGGAATTGTATGGTGTCACCCAATGCCTGCGCAGAAAGTGCCGGTTGCTCATACGTCTCCGTATCCATGAAGTAGTAGAGGTCACCGTCAGTGTAAAGATACTGCACCTCTCGAGCTTCCAGGCGCACATCTTGGAGGCGAGTCTCCGGCGTGAATGAACGGTCTATTGTCGCGCCGCTACGCAAGTTGCGCAAACGTACCTTCACGTTCGCACTCCCCCTGCCCACATAGGAGTGCTGATAATCCAAACAGCGGAACAATTCCCCATCTATTTCAACGACTGTCCCCTTGCGCAGATCGTTTGCCGAGATCATTTTTCTCCTCCTGAACTTTTGTACAGACCATGTTCACGTATGTATTGTTCAACCCCGATTGGAACGAGGTAACGAATTGGTTGTCCATTGTGTACACGTCGCTGGATATCCGACGACGAGACATCCATGCCTGGTGAGTGGATGAACTGGACCCGTTCTCCCAAGCCGGGGAGCGCCCGACCCAAGTCTTCCAGATTCTGGCGATAGCCGGGCCTGGTCACCACCACAAGCTCACAAAGGCGCATCAAGACTTCCGGGCGGTGCCAGTGGGGCAGGTCCAGCAACGAGTCTATGCCCATGATGAAATAGACTTTGCAATCGCCCTGGCCGGTTTGGCGGAAAAGGCGCACCATGTCTATGCTGTACGACGGTCCCTGACGGTTGGCATCGATCAGCGAAAGTGCGAAGTGCGCGTTGTCCGCGATGGCCGCTTTCACCATAGCCACGCGATGGCGAATCGGCGTGACATGTTCGTCCAGCTTGTGTGGCGGCTCGCCGGCCGGCACAAAATAGACTTTTTCCAACTTCAGTGCCGCATATACCTCTTCGGCAATGAAGAGGTGGCCGATGTGGATAGGGTCGAATGTGCCGCCCAATATGCCGACGCGCTTCATCTTCTTGTGCTATGACCATTCCATCTCTGCATCGCCGATGCGCACAGTATCCCCGAGGGCGATGCCGGCCTTCTCTAATGCCTTGTTGATTCCCAGTGCGCGCAGTTGTCGCTGGAAGTGCTGCACAGCTTCGTACTCGTCCCAGCGGGTGATGGCTACCAATTGCTCTACTTTCACGCCGCTGACGACCCAGGCACCATCGTCGTCGCGATGGATGGCGAAATCGCTCTCCGGTGCGGCCGGCCGGAACACTTTTACGGTTTCTTCCGGCAGCTCCGGAGGGGGAAGCGCATCGAGCATTGTGGCAACCTGCCCGACCAGTTCGGACACACCCTCGTGGGTAATCGCCGAGATGGCCAAACAGGGATAACCGCGTGCGCGGAGGTGCTTTCGTATCATGGGCCACGCTTCTCGCGCACTGCTCAGGTCCATCTTGTTGAGCACGACAATTTGCGATTTTTCGGCCAGGTCACTGCCGGTCGCCTCCAACTCCTGATTGATGGCGTCGAAATCTTCCAGCGGATGCGCGGATGCGCCATCCAACAGATGGACCAACATCCGGCAGCGCTCGACATGACGAAGAAACTGGATACCCAGTCCCTTCCCCTCGTGGGCGCCGGGAATGAGGCCGGGAATATCGGCCAGCACAAAGGTGCGATAGCCGCCGGCCTCCACAACGCCCAGGTGCGGCTGCAAGGTTGTGAAGGGGTAGTCGGCGATCTTTGGCCGGGCTGCGCTGACCACAGAAATCAGCGTAGATTTTCCGGCGTTGGGCATCCCAATCAAGCCAACATCGGCGATCAGTTTCAATTCCAGCGCGAGCCAGCGCTCTTCGCCCGGCGTTCCCTTTTCCGCGATGCGCGGGGCCTGGTTGGTGGAAGAAGCGAAGGAGGCGTTTCCCCGGCCGCCCCGACCGCCGGCGGCCACTTGCAACGTTTCGTCCGGCGTGACCAGGTCGCCGAGGAATTCGCCCGTCTCCGCGTCGCGGACAACCGTGCCGGGTGGTATGTCTATGTACAGGTCCTCGCCCGATCGACCATGTTTTTTGGACCCCGAACCGTGCGTGCCACGTGTGGCGCGAAAATGGCGATTGCGCCGGAAGGGAATCAGCGTGTTCAGTTGGCTGTTGACTCGCAGATATACGTTGCCACCCCGGCCACCGTTGCCGCCGGCCGGCCCGCCCAGGGGCACGAACTTTTCGCGGCGAAAGGCAATCGCGCCGTTGCCGCCGTCGCCGGCTTTTACGAATATCTTCGCTTCGTCAAAGAAAGCGGTGTGACTCACGTGATCTCACCCAACAGATAGCGGTGATGTGCCCAGAGCGCTTTGATTTGCCACGGCCACCGCGCGCGATCGAGAAAAGCGTAGCGCTCGATCTGTTGGCGCAGCTCCGGGCGTTTGCCCAGATAGTAGTCCATGGTGCTCCACTGCCAATCGTCCCCGGAGAATTTTTCGTTCAGCCGGGCCGAACGGATTCCCAGACGACTGAGCACTTCCGTGGCCGGCATCACCGTGTCGGGCCAAGGGGGTACATCCATGACCCCTTCTTCGATGATGGAGACGCCAGCGCCGCGCAGGATTCCGCGGATACGGGCGATGTCTGCCCAACTTTCGTCCACCCGGTTGACAAAGTCGCGCTCCAGCACGTAGCGGCGCAGGAGATAGCCCACCTGCAAGCGATTGGGCATGGCAATAAAGACCAGCCGGCGCGAGGTGCGGATCATCTCCCGCACCAGTGTCGCCGGATCGCGCAGGTACCACAGCGCGGCCCAATTCCAAACCAGGTCGAAGTTGTCATCAGGAAAGGGGAGCGTCGCCACCGGCGATTGGTGGACGAATGAAGCGGACAGATTCAGTTCGCCCCAGACGCGCTCCACTTCCCCGAGCCGCTCGGCGTTGTCATCCACCAGGGTGACGTGGCAGTCGCGTTGGGCAAAACGGACGCTGTTGATGCCCGACACGCCGGCCATGCCGTAGAGGGGAGCCTCCAGCACCTCCCTCGTATCATAGCGGTCGACCAACCGGTCCAGGTAGTCGTTGAGGACCAGCCGTTCGTAGACCAACCCCAGCCCTTCATTGTAGTCGGTCATCCAGCGTTTCCAGCCCAGGTCTGCTGACACCGCCCCTTCCTCTTCGATCACGTGCCGGTTTTCCAGGAAGCCAGGTATTCTTCCTGTTCCGCGGTCAGTGTGTCGATGGAGATGCCCATCGCTTCGAGCTTCAGTCGGGCGATGGCTGCATCGATGTCGGCGGGGACGGCGTAGACTTTGCGCTCAAGATTCTTTCCCTCGCGGAGCATATACTCGGCACTGAGGGCTTGGTTTGCGAAGCTCATGTCCATGACCGCGGCAGGATGTCCCTCGGCAGCGGCCAGGTTGACCAGGCGACCTTCTCCCAAGAGGTGCAGCCGTCGTCCGTCCGCCATCGTGTACTGATCCACAAATTCGCGTACCCGCCGCACCTTGACGGCCATGGCTTCCAGCGCCGGGATGTTGATCTCCACATTGAAGTGCCCAGAATTGGCAATGATCGCACCGTCCTTCATGACCTCCATGTGGTGTTTGTCGAAGATGTGGATGTCTCCGGTCGCGCTGACGAAAATGTCGCCGATGGATGCCGCCTCCATCATGGGCATGACGCGGAAGCCGTCCATGTGTGCTTCGAGCGCCTTCAGCGGGTCCACCTCGGTGACGACCACGTTGGCACCCATGCCGTTCGCGCGCATGGCGATGCCGCGACTGCACCAGCCATAGCCGGCCACCACCATGACTTTTCCGGCCAGCAGCACGTTGGTCGCGCGAATGATGCCATCGAGCGTAGACTGGCCGGTTCCATAGCGATTGTCGAAGAGGTGTTTGGTCATCGCGTCGTTCACGGCGACGACGGGGAAGCGCAGCGCCCCATCCGCGGCCATGGCCCGCAGGCGGATGATGCCGGTCGTGGTCTCCTCCGTGCCTCCGACCATATTGCCGAGCAATTCTGTACGGTCTTGGTGGATCGTAGAGACCAGGTCCGCCCCATCATCCATGGTAATTTGTGGTTTGTGGTCCAGCGCGGCGTGGAGATGACGATAGTACGTATCGTCGTCCTCGCCTTTTATGGCGTACACGGGAATCTCTTCGTGTACGACCAGCGAAGCGGCCACATCGTCTTGTGTGGAAAGGGGATTCGAGGCACACAGGACGACATCAGCGCCGCCGGCGGCCAGGGTCTTCACCAGGTTGGCCGTTTCTGTGGTTACGTGCAAGCAGGCGGAAAGGCGAACCCCGGCGAGCGGCATTTCGCGTTCGAATCGCTCGCGGATCAGCCGGGTCACCGGCATTTCCTGGGCGGCCCATTCAATACGGTCTCGCCCTTTGTCGGCCAGGGCAAGCTCTTTCACATCATAATCGTGCGTTGACATTTAATCCTCCACTTTCTCAAAGTAGGTAAACCGTTTGAATTCTTCATAGCGGCCGGCGACTTCCGGCCAGGTCAGGTTGCGCAGACGGTCCATGCTGAAATCTTCCACCGTAAACGAAGCGACCACACTGCCGTGAATGATCGCCCGGCGAATGGCCCGGGCATCCACTGCCCCTGTTTTGGCAAGGTATCCGAGAAATCCACCGGCAAACGTGTCGCCTGCGCCGGTGGGGTCTTTGATTTCAGCCAAGGGGTATGCGGGGGCAAAGAAGAAGGAGAGGGCCGCTGAGTCCCCTTTGCTATAGAGCGCTGCGCCGTATTCTCCTTTTTTGACGATCACCGCCCGCGGACCAAGGGCCAATATTTCGTGCGTAGCCTGGAGGAGATTGGAAGTGCCGGCATACTGGCGGGCTTCGGCCTCATTGACCAAGACAATATCCACCTTGCGCAGCACCTCTGTCAGGGCATCCTTCTTGCCCTTGATCCAAAAGTTCATCGTGTCCAGGGCCACCAGCCGGGGGTGTTTGATCTGTCGCAATACGTCGAGTTGCAGATCGGGATCGATGTTTGCCAAGAACACGAGCGGCGTTTGGCGGTACGATTGCGGCAGTTGGGGCCGGAAGGTGGCAAAGACATTCAGTCGAGTTTCCAGCGTTTCGGCTGTATTCAGGTCGTGTCCATAGCGGCCCGACCAGCGGAAGGTCTGCCCTTCGACAGTTTGCAGGCCGGCCAGGTCGACGTTTCGGCTGCGGAGAAAGTCCACGTGCGCCGGGGAGAAGTCTGTTCCCACAACGCCGACAACCCGCACCGGAGCATACAGGCTGGCGGCCACCGAGAAATATGTGGCCGATCCGCCCAGCACGTTGTCCACTTTTCCAAAAGGCGTCTGCACCGAGTCAAGTGCTACGGAGCCTACCACTAAGATGCTCATTTTGCCATTCTATCTCCTTGTCGCATGCCTGCTTCTCATTTCGGCTATGCGCAGTTTCGTTGCACAGGGTTTTACAAACGAGTATGTTGGTTCGTGTCATTCGTTGGGCATGATGATGCCGGCGGAGCGGAACTACGCCCCCGGCCCATCGTGGCGCATTACGGGTTAGGTGCCTCCTGGGGTTGGCCGGAACGAGCGGCCCTCATGTGTTGACAACCTTGGCCAGGTTCTCCACAAACGGTGGATAGACGATGCCCTTTTCGGTAACGATCGCTGTAACCAAACGGTTTGGGGTGACGTCGAAGGCCGGGTTGGCGGCTCGCACGCCCTCCGGAGCGATGCGCACGCCGTCTACGTAGAGCACCTCGTCGGGGTCGCGCTCCTCGATGGGTATTTGGTTTCCGGAAGGGGTGCGCAGGTCCACGGTTGAGGTAGGGGCTACACAATAGAAGGGGACGTCGTTATCCCGTGCCACACAGGCCAACTTATAGGTGCCGATCTTGTTGACTACGTCCCCGTTGGCAGCGACGCGGTCGGCGCCGACCGTCACCAGGTTCACCTTGCCGGCGGCCATGAAATAGCCGGCGGCGTTGTCGGCAATGAGTGTGTGGGGGACTCCCCATTGTTGGAGTTCCCATGTGGTCAGGTGTGCGCCTTGCAGCCGCGGCCGGGTTTCGTCCACCAAGACGTGGATCTTCTTGCCCTGTTCGTGTGCCGAGCGGATGACGCCCAGTGCTGTGCCCCAATCAACGGTGGCCAGTCCGCCGGTGTTGCAGTGGTGGAGTATTGTGTCTCCATCGGCAATGAGCGTGGCTCCGTGGGCTCCCATGCGCTGGTTGATGGCCACGTCCTCGTCCGCGATCTGCTGGGCCTCGTCGATGAGCCCGGCTTGGGCAGTTTGGACGCCCTGCGGGAGTAGCCTGTCTGCGGTCGCCAACATGCGTTCGATGCCCCAGCGCAGGTTGACGGCTGTGGGCCGGGCGGCCAGCAGTGTGCCGGCGGCTTCCGTCAGGTCGGCGCGCAGTTGCGCGGGGGTCGTCGCCCGGCTGTTTTGCGCTGCCAGGGCCATGCCAAATCCGGCTGCCGCGCCGATGGCCGGCGCGCCCCGGATATACATCTCGGTGATTGCGCGTGCCACCTCACGGTAATCGGTGAATCCCACCACCTCAAGTTTGTGCGGCAGCAACCGCTGATCGATCATCCTGACCACACCGTGGTCCCATGAAATGGTACGCATCGTTCACTTGTCCAGATTACTCGTTAGTACGGTTGTCAAAACAGCGGCCCTGCCCCGCCCCCTGTTGGCCCTCTTCGCCCAAGCGAGAAAAACCAAATCGGGGGGAAGGGATACATAAACACAAGCAGTTTATGGTAACATACCCCCCGCCATTTGTCAAATATCTGGGTCCTTTTGGGTCTGGTCAAAGTTTTGCGCGACGGACACCCGACACCCCACGGCTATTTGACACTTTTCCCAATCCCCCATAGAATTACCGTATGAGGTATCTTCTCAAAAAGTAGGGGCGTACCCTTGCGGTCGCCCTACGGGGCAGCGGTCGCCCTACGGGGCAGCCCTACGGGGCAGGCGCAAGGCCGTGCCCCTACCCCGAATTATTGAGAAGATACCGTATGAGTTTGACAAAGAGATCGTAGACAAACATTTCGCGCAAGAGGAACTATTTGCATGTTGCCACAAAGCCATGTTGCCTACACCTGGGGAGCGCTAAGCCTCCTGCAACGACGCATTCCCGCCCTCCGGCGAGCAGATTATCGCCTGGTTGCCGTAGCAGCGATGCTCCCGGACGTCATTGACAAACCGTTAGCCTGGGCCTATTTCTATCGCCGTTACCACGCAGCCGTGTTGTTTGCCCATACCCTCCTGGCCAATCTGCTGGTATTCACCATCACATCGCGACGATTTCGTGGGGCCCAGCCCTATGCCTGGGCCTTCATCGGCCACGCGATCATCGACCGTCTCTGGTTCTTTCCGGACACCTTTTTCTGGCCTCTCAGGGGATGGCGCTTCCACGAATGGAAAAAAGCTGGATCGGAAGAGACAAACATCCGTCACGCATACCTGACCACCTTCACCCAACGTCGCGATTTGTGGGGATGGGAGATGGGCGGTCTGCTCGTTTTCTTGTGGCTGGCTTTGCGTCACCGTTTGTACCAACCCGCGCGTCTCTGGCAACTTCTTTCCACCGGCCAGATGCCGGAGTGCTGATGACAGATGGCAAAAAGTAGGGGCGTACCCTAGCAGTCGCCCCACGTGGGGGGGCGCAAGGCCGTGCCCCCCTAATCCCCCAGCTTTGGGGGGAATGTGCCCTCCAGAATTGGGGGCCGGGGGGCGTTCCCAAGGTTATTGAGAAGATACAGAAGATACTGGAAAAGAGTCGAGAACAAATGCGGATACAATGTCTTCCCGTCGGCCTATTGCAGGTGAATTGCTACGTGGTATGGGATTTGGAAACAAAAGAGGCGTTGGTCATTGATCCTGGCGGCGACGCAGCGCGCATCCTGGAATTTCTGAAGGCCAACAACCTGCGGCTCGAACGCATCGTCAACACACACAGCCACTTCGATCACGTCGGTGGCGTGCGTATTCTGCAGGAGAAGACCGGTGCGCCCTTCCTGATTCATCCGCACGGACAGGCCCTTTTGGCATCTGCACAAGAACGGGCCGCACAGTTCCTGGGCATCGCCGTGGGTGAGCCACCCGTACCCGACGCCTTTGTCGAGGACCGGGATGAGTTCCAGGTTGGCCGTGTCCCCTTCCTGGTGCGGCACACGCCCGGGCATAGCCCCGGGGGAATCTGTCTGTTTGCGCGCAACGCCGCATTCACCGGAGACACGCTGTTCGCCGGCAGCATCGGCCGCTACGACATCCCCGGAAGCTCTCTCGATGAGCTGGTACAATCGCTGCGCTCTGTGCTCCTGCCTCTGCCGGACGAAACGGTGATTTATCCCGGCCACGGTCCATCTAGCACGATGGCCGCAGAGCGTGAACACAACCCGTTCTTGAGAATGTTGATGCCGGACAGGTGAGTGAACCGCCGCCGGCCGGGCACACGACGTGCCATGCCGGCACATGCGGCTGATGGAGGTGTACGAATGGAAAAGTTCGCGGTTTCCCTATTCTTGCTGGTGGTCGCAACGACCCTGGTCGCCTGTTCTACAACGGCTACCCCCACGCCCAGCCCCTTGCCGCCGCCCACGCCCACGTCCAGCCCGGAGCCTACGGCGCTGCCACAACAAACCGCTCCCCCGGCCCGCTTTGCGCCCTACCAGGCGGTGCCCGTTTCCATCCAACCGAATGTCCCCACCTACGCTTTTGACCTTCAAGCGGTCGGCCAACGCAACCTGCTGATTCCGCTCAGCCCGGAGGCCCGAACAGCGCTGGGAAACAACGGTTTCGTGGTTTTGCCCGCCTATTATGAGCAGGTCTACGAGATATACAAGCGAGTCTCGGAGCGGGGCGAGCCGGCCTTCATCACCACAGATGTGGCCCTGCACGCTTTCCACGTCCTGTATGACTATACGCTCCGTTTTGCCGAAGTCGAACACTTTGTCACGGACCTGCAACGCCTGGATGAGGCCATGCTACAAGACGCCCGGCAACAAATGGACACAAGCACGGGTGTGGTACGCGAGGCGGCACAGCGCAACGTCGCCTATTTCGCGGTCGCCCTCTCCCTGCTCGACGATTCGTACAGCCCGCCGGCACCGGTGAGCGGCATGGTCGGGCAAGAACTGGCCCTGATCGACCGGCACGCCGGCTTTGCCCAATCCCCGATCTTCGGCTACCCGGAAGATTATAGCCAATACGTTCCTCGCGGGCACTACACGCGAAACGAGACCCTTGGACGCTACTTTCGAGCCATGATGTGGCACGGGCGCATCGGGTTTCGCCTGCAAACGCGAGACCCGCGCGATGCGCGACGCGAGACCCGCCAGGCAATCCTGCTGAGCGATTCCTTGACCCGTGTCCAGGTGGGGGACGAACCGGCCATGGACGTGTGGGATCGAATCTACGAGCCAACGGTCTTCTTCGTGGGCCGCGCCGACGACCTCACCGTCCACGATTACGTGCCGCTGATCCGCAAACTGTTCGGCCCGCGAGTGCAGCCGGCCGATTTGGCCGACTCCGGCCGGCTGGATACGTTCATCGAGGAGGCACGCAAACTGCGCGCCCCCCGTATCGTCTCCAGCTTGGTCACGGACCGCGAGAACCCGGAAGAGGCCACGCAAAGCTTCCGCTTCATGGGCCAACGATTTGTGCCCGATTCCTACGTCTTCCAACAACTGGTCTATAACCGCGTCGGGCAATACGAGGGAAAGGGGCACCCCTTCACGCTCTCCACGTCTGATGCCGGGCCGATCCGCGGACTGCCGCGCGGCTTGGACCTGCTGGCCGTCCTCGGCTCCCCACGCGCGCTGGAGATTTTGCAGAAAGAAGGAGACACCGCCTATCAAGGCTATCCGCAGCAACTCGCCAAACTGCAAAAGGAGTTTGTGGCCTTGCCGGATGAACAGTGGACGGAGAACCTCTATTGGAATTGGCTGAATACGCTACGCCCCTTGCTGGAGGAAAATAAGCAGGGATTCCCCGCTTTCATGCAAAACAGCGCCTGGACCGACAAGTCTCTGCACACCACGCTCGGTTCCTGGGCCGAACTGCGTCACGACACAATTCTCTACGCCAAGCAAAGTTACACGATGAGAGCGACCTCCATCATGCCCGAACCGGAAATGCCACGCGGATACGTGGAGCCGGAACCGGAGGTCTTTGCCCGCCTGGCCGCGCTGGCCGGCCAAATGCGAACCGGATTGGACCAGCGGGGGCTGTTGAATGACGAATACCGCTCGAAATTGCAGGGAGCCGAAGATTTGTTCCTGGCCTTGAAGACCATGGCCGAAAAAGAATTGCAAAACCGGCCCTTGACCGACGACGAATACCGCACGATAGATCACGTAGGGGGCCGGCTCGAAGCACTGACAACCTTTTCTGCCAATATCCAGGGGCAGGTCGCCTCGGAAACCGACGAACGCATGGCCATTGTCGCCGATGTGCATACGGATACGAACATGAATCGCGTCTTGGAAGAAGGGGTGGGAGATGCCTTTGTGATCTACGTAATCGTTCCGCTGGAGGGCCGGCCCGTGCTGGCCACCGGCGGGGTCTTTTCGTATTACGAGTTTACCCAACCGATGGACAACCGGCTAACCGACGAGGCGTGGCAAGCAATGCAGTCCAGGCCGGAGAACCCAGCCTGGACTGCCAGCTTCATCATGCGGTGAGCGTCGTTGTCTGCCCGATCTCAGAGCCAGCCCTGGTCCCGCATGGCCTCGCTGAGCACCGGAATTTCAAACTCGCGTCCCTGCGAAGCGAGAAGCGCATAGTAAAAGATCAAGACGGGCGGCAACAGGAAGAGAGGCAAACTGATGCAGGCCAACAGCCACCCGAGGCACGGAATCTGCATCAGCACCACGTCCATGAGGGCGAGCGCCGCATAAAAGACGACCGAGGCGCTCCACAGTCCCAGCGACTGCATTGCATGGACCCGCTGGTAGCGGCGTTCACGCATGTCCACCGACAACAAGACGATGGCCGGCACGAGAAAGCCGATGATATAGCCCAAAAAGGCCACCAGTTTGTCCTGTTCTGTGATCACATCCGCGCCGCCGGTAGGCTCGACATATTCAGAATCGGGGTCCGGCGCTGCCGACCCGAAATCTTCTGCGGGCGTTGCGGCCTCCTCGCTTTCAGACTCGATTGCCACCGTCTCTGACGAACCTTCCGAAGCCTCCGCTTCCTGGGGCTGTTCGACATCGCCTGCGGGAACACCAGATTCTTCGGCGGCTTCCATATCGACGGGGGGCACATCCGCCGCATCTACAAGATTCTCCGCACCTTCGTTTGTTTCGGGCTGTTCCGCCAATTCTTGGGAATCATCCACACTGCCTGCCATACGTCACCTCCTGAGCAAAACTCGTTTGTAATCTTTCCTCGCTATTCTTCGTTGAGCCACAAAAGACCCTCTGTAAATGCTATACGCAACAAGGCGCAGCAAGTTGCGGCGATCCGTATGAGAGATTCGGCGGACACCCCACCCCAGTTCCCGTTTGACAGCAAAGCCGTAGGGAGGTAGAATTACTGTACACACAATGCCGAATCTCACGGATTAACATGACCGAGCAGTCAGGTTGTCATCAGATGGCAACAAGAAAGGATAGGGGCGATGGAAGCAACCTTTGCCGGTGAAATACCAACGACAATCATCATTTTTGGGGCCTCGGGCGACTTGACCCGCCGCAAACTGGTACCAGCACTCTACGATCTGGCCCAAGGAAACTTCTTGCCCCCTTCCTTCGCTATCATGGGCACCGCTCGCAGTCCCTATAGCGATGAATCCTTCCGCACCCATCTGCACGAACAACTGGACCTATTCTCCCGGGCACAACCCGGAGAGGTGCCGATCTGGGACGAGTTTGCCAAACAGGTTTTCTACCACCCCCTCGTTTATGACAATGCAGAAAGCTACAAAAACCTGGGAGAGCGGCTTGCAGAACTGGAGCAGGAAAAGGCCGGCAACCGTCTCTTCTATTTGGCGACACCGCCACAATTATACGAGACGATCATCCGGCAACTCGGCGCAGCCGGGTTGAGCACCCCCCGGGCAGATGGCGATGGCTGGAGTCGAATCATCGTCGAGAAACCGTTTGGGCACGACTTGCCCTCTGCACGAACCCTGAACGCAACCCTGCACCAGGTCTTCGACGAGCAACAAATCTACCGCATCGATCATTACCTGGGCAAGGAAACGGTGCAGGACTTGATTGTCTTCCGCTTTGCCAACACCATCTTCGAGCCGGTGTGGAACCGGAATTATGTGGACCACGTACAAATTACCGTCGCCGAACAGGTGGACGTTGCCAGCAGAGCAGGCTATTACGATCAAGCCGGCGTCATGCGGGACATGTTCCAGAACCACCTCCTCCAACTGTTGACTCTGACGGCCATGGAGCCTCCGGCGGTGTTCGACCCCAACGCGCTGCGTGACGAAAAAGTAAAGGTGCTGCGCGCGCTGCGCGCGATTCCACCGGACCAGGTTGCCCAGCACACGATCAGGGCGCAATACCGGCGCTACCGCGATGAAGAGGGCGTGTCGCCCGGTTCGAACACCCCCACCTACGCGCTCGTACGACTCCACGTGGACAACTGGCGATGGCAAGGCGTGCCTTTCTACCTGCGCTCCGGCAAAGCGCTGGCCGATAAGCGGTCGGAGATTATCATCCAGTTCAAATGCCCGCCGCACACGCTCTTTCTCGCCCCCGAAGGGTCGGACCTAACACCCAACCGGCTGGCCCTGTGCATTCAACCTGACGAAGGCATGCACTTACGCTTCGAGACCAAGGTGCCCGGGGCCGGCATGACGATGCGTTCCACGGACATGGAATTCCACTACGGAGAGACTTTTGGGGCGGGGACGCTCCCCAGCGCATACGAACGCTTGCTGCTCGATGCCCTGCACGGAGACCCCTCCCTCTTCACGCGCGGCGATGAGATCGAACTGGCCTGGAGTCTCATTGATCCGATCCTGGAGGGGTGGTCACAAAAGGACGCACCCGCGCTCGTATTTTACGAAGCCGGCACGTGGGGGCCGCCGGAAGCCGACGCTTTCCTGGCTGCCGACCACCGCCGGTGGCACGAAGGCTGCCGCAGCCAACACGAGAAGAGATCGTGAATCACCCGCAGCGGGCCACCCGCCCACACGTCCAGGTACTGCCCGATCCATCTGCGCTGGCCGCGGAGGCGGCGACACGCTTTGCGCAACTTGCCGACGAGGCGGTCGCGGAAGGCCGGCGCTTCGCCGTGGCCCTGTCCGGCGGCTCCACGCCACGGGCCGCGTATGCCCTGCTGGCCACCTCCCCCTGGCGTGACCAGGTTCCGTGGCCCAAGGTACACCTCTTTTGGGGCGACGAACGGTGCGTGCCCCCCGACGATCCGCAAAGCAACTACCGCATGGCGCGGGAAGCGTTGCTCGACCATATCCCCATTCCCGAGAGCAACGTCCACCGCATCCGGGCCGAGCGCAGGCCGCTAGAAGCCGCCGGGGCCTACGAAAAAGAATTGCGCCGGTTCTTCCGCAGCCCAAGCCCGCAGATTCCCCATTTTGATCTGGTTTTCCTGGGGCTGGGTCCGGACGGGCACACCGCTTCGCTTTTCCCCAACACCGCGGCCCTCAACGAGGCAGACCGTCTGGCGGTAGCCAACCACGTCCCGCAGCAAGATGCCTGGCGCATTACCCTGACCTTCCCGGTGCTCAACGCGGCCAGTCACGTGATCTTTCTCGTGGCCGGTGCGGGGAAGGCCGCCAGGGTGCGGGACATTCTGGGGACGGCAACGCCCACACCCCGCTTCCCGGCACAGCGCGTCCGGCCCACACAGGGCACCCTGACCTGGCTGATGGACCGGGCCGCCGCTAAATTGTATGCTGCACACCCCGGTTGAAAGACCTTCGCCCGGCGCGCAATACGCAACACGAAACAAATGCCGGAGAGGTTGATCCAGGGCAGGGCCATCGTTGTTGACCATCTACGGTGCGGCGGCAGAGGAGGGGGAGCAGCGGTCAGCCCTTTGCCACGAGAGGGAGATAGATGGCAAAATTGCTTGGCAACGTGGGTGTTGGCGTGATGGTGGCAGTCGGTGTAGCCGTAGCGGTTCCCACAAACTGGTCGCCGAAATCGATTGCCGTGGTCGCATTGGCCGATACGGGTACTACCCACGTATTGGGCGTCGTGGAGCCGTATCCTGGGGGATCTACCTCCTCAATGTTATAGGTGCCGGGCGCGAGACCGGGAAAGACGTATGTGCCATGAACGCCGGTCGTATACAGACCAATGAGCGCGTCACTGCTGTCATGGAGGAGGAGCTGGGCGCCGGCCAGACCAGGTTCCCCGGCCTCTCTGATGGTGTTGCCGTTCAGATCGTTCCACACCGTGCCCTGAATCGTACCGGTGGAAGGAGTCGCTGTCGGTGAGGAGGTGCGGGTCGGCGTAGCGGTTGGCGTGGGCGTCCGAGTTGGTGTGGATGTAGGCGTCGGTGTGAGGAAATCGAAAAAGAATTTGCTGGAGTGAACTTGGTGTGTGGGCCGGAACCATTCGATCTCGGTGGGGCTGAGCACAGTCCCATCTTCGCTCCAGGCCCCGGTGGCAATCATACCTGATGGCACCGTGGCCACCAAACGGTAATAGTCATAGCTGCGCACCTCGTAGAAACTCCAGAACCCCTCCGGATCAGAGCTGACTTTGGTTTGCAATAATACCCCCTGCAACTCCCCTTCCCTGCGGGCAAACAACCTCACGGTAACGTTTGGAAGGGGGGCGCTCTCATCGCCCGGCGGGCCGCGGTAGGTGGTCCCTTGGAAACGCCAGGATGGCAGTGGTGTGGGCGTGTCCGTAGGTGTCGCCGTCGAAGTTGCGGCCACACTCAAGTCTACTTGCCAGCGCTCGCCATGCTCGTTCCACGTCACAACGGTATCAGGGGCCACGGTCGCGCCGTTGTGCGTGATCGCCGTCATGTCCGCGGCCAGGCCATTGATGGTGAAGTGCAGGGTATCCCCCGCCACAGCACCCTCATCTTCAAGGGTGTAAGGATCGTCGCCGTAGCAAGACATGAGACCATACCAGCCACTTTTGTTGACCACAAACTGGCCGCATTGCGTGTCCTGAGGATCGTACACCGCCACGGTATCACCCACAGCCAGCGGCTGTCCGGCAAAGGTGCTGTGGGTGCTGTAGATATCCGCCCACTGGTTGGTGGGGGTGACGCTCCCCTGCACGCGGGCCAACGCCGCTCCCGCTATCGCCAACAAGGAGAGCGTGATGCCGAAAAGCAGGACCCACAGTAGGTGAAGATAGCCGGGCGTAGGGCGTGAGTCATTCATGGCTGCACCTCTGGTGGCCGGACGGGGAGCCGTTGTCGGTGGAGGGGTGATGTGGGCGCGCGCGGACTCTGGGTCTGGGGGTTGAACGCCGTCGCCGCGAAGAGCAAGGGCAAATAGAGTTGCGTCGGAGAGGTACTCTGGCCCAGGGCGATGCGTTGGCGCTCGCCTGGTCCCAACCACAAACCCCTTCCCATCGTGACGCCGTCCACCACCAGGCGGACAAAGTCTCGGGGCATGGCCCCCTCATCTCCCGCCGTATCGGGGTCATCGCCGTAGCAGGGCAACAGACCGAACCGACCAGGGATGCGCACAATGGCCGCGCCGCAGGTCACGCCATCGGGATCGATGGCCAGCACGGCGGTGCCCGCCGGCAGTGGTACCCCATCCGTCGTCATGGCCGGGCCATAAAAATCGACCCAGCGATTGGTGGGTGATACAACATCGGTCTGTATTGGCAGCGTGCCCCGGCCCGGTGGCAACTGATCGCTGATCTCGGACAACGGCTGACTGTTGGGATAGGTCAATGTCACTGCCCCGGTCGCGCGAATCCAGTAGCCATGAAGGGGGGCCATGCTGTGCAGCGTGTTCAAGCCTGGCGGCAGGTCGGGATAGTAAGACAACGCGCCCTGCTCGAAGCCCAGCACGGCCGTGTATTGTCCATCGATGCTCTGCAACGCCTGGGTCACGGGCAGCGACACCCGCGGCAGGTAGCTGACCAGGTTCCAGCCCGCGGTCAGGGGCAGGGGATGGTCCGGGGGCAACGCCTGGCCGACGAAGCGCAGCGTGGGTGAGAGACCGGACTGTACTCTGATCCAATATCCGTGCTCCCCACCCATGTCGGCCAAGGTGTTGAGACCCAACGGCAGGTCGGGATAGTAGGATTGCGCGCCTTGATCGAAACTCTGGATCACGCGGTACGTGCCGCTGATGGGCCGTTGCACGACGGTGATGTCGGTGTTGAAGGGATCGACGTAGGTGGACATCAGGTTCCAGGACTGGACCAGGGGGACGTCCAGGATGGAGACGGTCTGCTGATTCTCGATCAACTGAGCGCACAGCGGCGCGTGACCGGTGCCGTCGTCATTGAGCACCACCGAGATGTTGTGGTCACCGGGGTCGCCGCCGGACCAGGAAACGGTGACATTCTCGGAATCGCCGGCGCCGAGGGTGTGCGCCGTGAGGGCGGTCCCGATCAGGGTGTCATCGGCATAGAAGGAGACCGACATGCCGGGAGCCATGTCATCGCCGCCATTGTTGGCCACCCGCGCAGTCAGGGAGATGGGCGAACCCGCACCCACAGCAGTCATGGCGTCCACCAAGGTCGCGTTCAGGTCGGCATCCGCACAGGTCACGGTGACAGTGTAAGGCCCGCCCGTGGTAATGTTCCCGGCCAGGTCGTGGGCTTCCGGCCAGAGGGTGTAGGTGCCCGGCACATCGGGTTGTAGCGTGTAGCTCCAATCGCCGCCGCTTCGGTCACTCAGGCCTCGGTAGGAGGCGGCGTCCGGCGGATCCACCTGCACATAGAGTTCGTCTACACCGCTGCCATCACTGACCTGGCCATTCAGTACCAAGGTCGGGGACAGGCCGTGGAACGCGGCAAGCGCCTGCGTGGTCGTCATGGCCGGGGCTACCACGTCGAGCGTGTAGACCAGGTTGAAGGAGCCAGCAGTGCTGTTGCCCACGCGGTCGATCCCGTAGATGTTCAGGGTTTGGGTCAGGCCGTCCGCACCGGCGACCATGGGCAGGCCGTAGGCCCACGTGCCGGTCATGGCGACATCGGTATTGCGCTCGCTCAGGCTGAGGCGGCTGCGCACGTACGCCCCTTCGTTCAGCGCCGGGTTCAGATCGCAGATCTCGAGCTGCCACACGCCCAGCGATGGCTCGCCGTCGAACGCGCTCAGCGGGTCGGCGGGCTGCGCGGGCCGGTCGAAGGCGGGATCAGTGGGGTCGTCATCGGCGGGGACATGCAACGGCCCGCTGGCAGCGTCGTTCAGCCAGACATCGTAGTTGGCAAAACCGGTGAGGGCGCCTGTGGGCTGGACGACACGGCTGCGCGTGCCGGACGGGGAGATCAGATCGACGATCAATTCCTCCCGGCTGGGGTGCCAGGCACCAAAGCCCAGGTCCACGTCACCCACCACAAAGCTGTCGGCCACGGCAAAGGTGCGGGTGATGGGGCTGATGCCACAGAGAGCAGCGCTGGTGATGGAGATGGGTGAAGTCGGCGCGTCATCGTAGATGTACGCAGTGCCGGTGGACGCCTGCGTGCTCAGCAGCATGGTGGCGTCCCCGCAGACGGTACCGGAGTCCGTCTGCCGGCAGGCTTGCACGCGACCGCCGCTGTGATTGTCCGCGTAGGCGCCGGTGAGCAGGGCACCGGCCGGGCCGATGATCTGGCCGTTCACGGCGGCGCGCGCCTCTTCGTCCAGCGTTACGGCGGGTGGGGTGGCGTCCATCACCACGATATGTTCTGGCTGGGACCAGTCGCTGACGTGCCCGAGGCTGTCGGTGGCGCGGGCGCGCAGGATGAACTCGTCCCCCTCGTTGCCGCTCACGTTCCAATCGCAGGACCAGTGACCGTCGGCCGGTGTGGCGTCGGGGCAGTTGAGGATGGTGGTGCCGCCGCCTGGTTCCTGCACTTCCACCTCCACCAGGGACACACCGGAGGGATCGACCGCCTCGCCGGGGATGGTGTTGGTGCCAGGACCTACGGTGAAGAAGTTGGCGTCGATGCGTACGGGGTCGGGCGGCTCGATGTCCACCTGGTGGTCGGCCCAGACCCACTCGACGGGCGGACTGGTGGGGATGCCGGCCGTACCGGTCAGGGGGCTACTGGCATCGAAGATCAGACCATCCAGCACAGCCCAGCGCAGCAATTCCCGGCAGGCTTCCGGCGGCTCACCGTCCACGTTGATGCAGCGGTCGTAGCGCCAGTTGTTGTCCACCTCCACCACGCCGGCGAAGGTCACGGTTACGGTGGCACCCGCAGCGATGGTGCCGACGTCCAGTTGCTGGTACTCCATGTAGCTCTCGTCCTGGCGCACACCGGCAGGCAGACTCAGGGCGTAATAGGCCTTGGCCAGCGCTTGCACGTTGGTGGCCGGCGAGTCCCCCTTGTTGCTAACACGCAGGGTATAGGTGAGTGTCCGGCCCTGGCCCAACGGCGGGTGATCGTGATCCATAAAGGTGAAGCTCTGGCTGGCGATGCCTGGTTTCTCAAACAGATTCTGATACTGCCAGAAGAGATCATCGCCGAAGAAACTATAGGTGGTTCCCAGCGGTTCGACGCTGAGTTCCGCCCGCAGGTCGTTGTCTACGAAGCC
>JAADHH010000129.1:9671-59648 GCA_013151955.1 Chloroflexota bacterium | reverse complement strand
AAACCGGCTGGCCCTCTTGCAGCACATCGCCGGCCTGGCCGACGACCTGGCCGACCTGAGCAAGGTACGCGGGTTTTAGGGAGCGGTCGTCAGAGGTCAGAGGTCAGTAGGCAGAGGCCCGTCGGATTGAATCTTGCGAACAGACCGAAATATATTGGATATCGAAACCATTCGCGAATGCGTGCGAGCCGGAAAGTACTTTGTTCGAGGTCATGCAGTACAGCATGCCCTGAAAGAGGGGTTTGACCGTCACCATATCGTTGAAGCTGTGCTCCGCGGCAGGATCATTGAAGAGTACCCTGATGATTGGCGTGTTCTCATCTGTGGCACAACCGCCATCCATAGAAGGCACGACAATCTACCTACATGTTGTTTGTGAATACGTTGACGCAGAATATATTGACCTTGTGACGGCATACATTCCAGATGAAATCCAATGGGAAAGTCCGCCATTTAGGCGACGCAAGCGAAAGAAGAAGTAAGCGATGACAGCTACTCCGATTTGCAGTAAACATCGAGTCCCGAAAGAATGGAAGCCTACGACTTTCGAGTACAACGATGACGACATCTCGATTCGTGTACCCGACGTTTACGCCTGGGTCTGCCCTGAGAGCAATGAAGCTTCCTTTCCTCCGGAAACCGTGGATGAACTAATCACTACGGTGCGTGACCTGCTTGCTGCGACCAAGCAAGCAAGGGATCGACGATCTGTGCTGAGACAATATGTCATTTCGGTTGGACAGCCGGAGGGTGACCTTGCAACAAAGAAGGCCGCGTAATGCGTGCCGGTTATTTTTTGAACAGTGTCGCAGCACGCCTTCTTGGGCCAGATAGACAATGAAAAAGTGAGGGGCCATGTCCGATAACATCAAAACATTGAGAGAGCAATGGCGAACGGAAACCCTGGAACCCTTCCTCGCGAAGGGTGGGGAACGTAGGGAACAGTTCAAGACTTCCTCCGAGATCCCCATCGAACGGCTCTATGCACCGGATGACCTCGCTGGCTGGGAGTACGCAACGCAAGACGGCTTCCCCGGCCAATATCCCTACACGCGGGGCATTTACCCGACAATGTACCGGGGCCGCTTCTGGACCATGCGCCAGTACGCCGGTTTTGCCACAGCAGAAGAATCGAACCGTCGCTACAAGTTCCTATTGAGCCAGGGACAGACCGGCCTTTCCGTGGCCTTCGACTTGCCTACGCAGATCGGCTATGACTCTGACCATCCCCTGGCCGAGGGGGAGGTGGGCAAGGTCGGTGTGGCCGTCGCCTCGCTGGAAGACATGGAGACGCTGTTCAACGGCATTCCGCTGGACAAAGTTTCAACCTCGATGACGATCAATGCACCGGCCTCGATCCTGCTGGCGATGTACATTGCCGTGGCCAGGAAGCAGGGGGTGGACGCGCGCAACTTGCGTGGCACGATCCAGAACGACATCTTGAAGGAGTACCTGGCCCGCGGCACCTACATATTCCCGCCGGCGCCCTCCATGCGTCTGGTCACCGATACGTTTGCGTATTGTATGGAGAGCTTGCCGAAATGGAACACGATCTCCATCAGCGGTTACCACATCCGTGAGGCGGGTAGCACCGCCGTGCAGGAGGTGGCCTTCACGCTGGCCAACGCCATCGCCTACGTGGAATCGGCGTTGGCCGCCGGCCTAGACGTGGACCGGTTCGCCGGCCAGCTCGCCTTCTTCTTCAACGCGCACAACAACCTGTTCGAGGAGGTGGCCAAATATCGCGCGGCCCGCCGGCTGTGGGCACGGATTATGCGCGAACGGTTCGGGGCGAAGAAGCCGCGTTCTTGGATGTTGCGCTTCCACACGCAGACCGCCGGTTCCACGCTGACCGCGCAGCAGCCGGAGAACAACGTGATCCGCGTGACGGTCCAGGCGTTGGCCGCCGTGTTGGGGGGTACGCAGTCGCTGCACACCAACTCCCGCGACGAAGCTCTGGCCCTTCCGAGCGAGCAGGCGGTGCAGATCGCCTTGCGCACCCAACAGATCCTCGCGCACGAGAGTGGTGTGGCAGACACGGTGGACCCGTTGGCCGGCAGCTACTTCGTCGAGCAGCTCACTGACGAGATCGAGCAACGCGCGCAGGCCTACATGGACAAGATCGAAGGGATAGGGGGCGCGCTGGCCGCCATCGAAGCCGGGTACACGCAGCGCGAAATCCAGGACGCAGCCTACCAGGTACAGAAGGCTATCGAGCGGGAGGAGGAGGTCGTGGTCGGCGTCAATCGCTTTGCCGTGCCGGAGGAGCAGAAGCTGGCCCTATTGCGTGTGGACCCCGCTGTGCAGGACCAGCAAATCGCCCGGCTGCGTGCGCTGCGGGAGCGTCGAGACGGCGAGCGCGCAGACGCGACCCTCGACCGGCTGGAAGAGGCCGCCCGGGGTAGCGAGAACATGTTGCCGCGTATCCTCGATTGTGTGGAAGCATACGTCACCCTGGGCGAAATCTGCGGCCGACTACGGGAGGTGTGGGGTGAATATCGCCCCTCGGCGGTCTTGTAGCCATGGGAACGGTTGTGATCGTTTCGGCGAACATTGAATGGCAGGCGATCCGCAGAATCTTTCCGAACGTTGCCCGGCAACGTTCTCCCTACGGCCAGTGGTTCACGATAGACCTAGACACAGGCGGGCACGAAGAACCGGTCCTGTTCTTTCACGGCGGGTGGGGCAAGATTGCGGCAGCGGCTTCGGCGCAATATGCCATTGACCGGTGGTCTCCCGCACTCATCGTGAACATCGGCACCTGTGGCGGATTTGCAGGGGAGGTCGAGAAAGGTACGATCATTTTGGTCGAGCGCACTATTGTCTACGACATTGTAGAGCAGATGGGCGATTACGATGAACACATCGCCCACTATACGACCGACTTGGATCTCTCCTGGCTGGACGATGCCTATCCCCAAGAGGTCTATCGCACCCTGCTCGTCTCCGGCGATCGCGATCTTCTCGTGGAAGACATCCCGCGCTTGAAAACTCAGTTTGGCGCGGTGGCCGGCGACTGGGAATCGGGAGCCATCGCCTGGGTCGCTGCCCGCAATGGCGTGAGATGTCTCATCTTGCGCGGAGTCTCGGACCTGGTGGGCAGCGATGGGGGAGAAGCGTACGAAGGGAATATCCAAGTTTTCGCCGAAAATGCTGCGGTGATCTTAGAACGGTTGGTCCATTACCTGCCGGCGTGGATAGCCGACAGTCTTCCCGTTGCGTATGCTTAGCGCGGCTTGGTCTGAACATGAACATTACGGAGAGCTAAGGGAAGATTTTTGTGATGCGCTTACCGTTCTTGATGAGAAAAGGGGCACAGTATGCCACAGCGAATGGAGAAAGGAACGAATCTCAGGCAACGATTCGATCCATTTCAAATTCGTTGTAGTGTTCCTGCCACGCTAATTTTATAACATCAGAGGGAGACAAGCTATGCCTGCTGGTATTTCTGTGTATGAAAAAGATTTGATTCGGGAAATCAGGGGGACACCACAAGAGTATCTCCCGAACTTACTTCAGATTGTCCGGCTGTACCGCGAGAGCGTGGTATTGAAGCCTGCTGAAGCCAGCTTCCAACAAGGCTGGAAGGAGGCAATGAAGGGAGAGACACGCCCTGTCTCTGAGCTGTGGGAGGGTATTGATGCCGAATGAGCTGGCTGAGCAGGTACACATTGAGTACACTCCGGAATTCAAACGTAACCTGCGCACACTGGCCAAAAAGTACCGCCACATTCGTTCCGATGTTGAACCAGTAATTGACAAATTACGTTCTGGTAAAATTATTGGTGACTAAATACCCAGAACACGCTATACGATATTCAAGGTGCGAGTGCGGAACAGCGATATTCAAAAAGGAAAACGCTCTGGATATCGTCTGATCTATCACCTCAGGACGCCGGAAAATGTTGCCTTGGTGACAATCTATTCCAAATTGGATCAGTCGGACATTACAGCACAACAGATTCGGCGTATTATTCGGCATGGTTCAGCATGGCATGAAAGCAGGTTGACAAATTGAGTCTTGGCGCCAGGAAGAATCTGTGTGAAACGTAATGCGTGAAAGAAGGCCCTTTTCACGTTTTACGGATCACGCCTCACGGATTTTGCCTGCGCGAACCGTTACAATTCGTCAAGCACTTTTCTCTGCAAAATGAACCACGCCCAAATTTCTAATCGAAAGGACATTTTCTTGTGATCAAACGGATTGACCACGTAGCCGTTGTGGTCGAGAATATGGACGATGCCACGGCCTTTTGGCAGGACGCGTTGGGGCTGAAGATTTCCCATACCGAAAATATCGCTGACCAGGAATCGGTGATCGCTTTCCTGCCGGTGGGCGGGAGCGAGGTCGAACTGGTCGAACCGACGACGGAAACGAGTGGTATCGCCCGCTACCTGGACAAGCGGGGGCCGGGTATCCACCACGTCTGTTTCGAGGTGGACAACTTGCAGGCAACGCTGGACCGCCTGGATGCGCAGGGGATTGAACTGATCAACCGCGAGCCGACGACCGGCGCCGGTGGAACACGAGTCGCTTTCGTCCACCCCCGCAGCGCGAACGGCGTGCTCGTGGAACTGTACGAGCGAGGAATCGCGACGGAATGAAGAATGCCGCAGGCTGATTTGAGCAAACAAGCGACCGAACCGATTGACATCAAACCGTATTTGGCACACGCGCGGCGGCGAGCGGCGCGACAACGCCGGGAAACGGAAGCCCGGTACCAGCAGGCCTGGGACCTGGCACATCGCGCGGCGGATTTGCTCAAAACTGAGTTCGGAGCCAGCCGGGTCGTGCTCTTTGGTTCGTTGCTGCACAAGAAGCGTTTCCGCCGCTGGTCTGATGTGGACCTGGCCGCCTGGGATTTACCCGGTCTCACCTACTACCGGGCCCAAAGTGCGCTGCTCGACTTGGACCCGGCCATCCAGATCGATCTCGTCGATCCCGATTCGTGCTCGCCCCGCCTGCGGAGCGTCATCGAACAGGAGGGCATAGAGCTATGATGACCGAGTATCTTTCGCTGGCCACACGCCTTACCTCGGAGCTCGACGAACTGGACCAAGTGCTCCAACGCGCCGAAGAGGGCTTGCGCCGCGCCCAGACGAATTCGGATGACTACTACCTGGACGGTGTGGCGCTCAATTTGCACGGCTATTATGCCGGCCTGGAACGAATCTTTGAACTCGTTGTCAGCGAGTTGGAACATTGGCGACCTGCCGACCCGCATTGGCACCAGACCCTGTTGCGACACGCGGCCACGCCGGTGACAGGAGTGCGCCCCGCCCTCATCTCGGCGCAAACACGTGACCGGCTGGATACATACCGCAGCTTTCGTCACATCGTACGCAATGTGTACACGCATAACCTGCAACCCGCACGCTTGGCGGAGTTGGTGAACGACTTGGTATCGCTCCACACCCAAGTCCGAGCGGAGATCACACAGTTTGTCGAGTATCTGAACCGGCTGGCACAGGAAGACGCAAAGGAGTGACTGACCATGTTTGACAAAGAAAAACTAGCCGAACTCCGCAAACGCCACGAAAAGTGGGTGGACGGTACGTTGCAGAAGTCTCTGGAGCGTGCGCCGGAGCGGGCCGACGAATTCATTACTGTATCCAGTACACCGGTTCGTCGCTTGTATACGCCGCTGGATGTGGCCGATCTCGATTACCCGGAGGATCTCGGGCTGCCCGGCGAGTACCCCTTTACCCGTGGCGTCCACCCCACGATGTATCGCAGCCGGCTCTGGACGATGCGCATGTTCGCCGGCTTCGGTACCGCCGAGGAGACGAACGCCCGCTTCAAATACCTGCTGGAACATGGCGAAACCGGTCTCTCCACAGCTTTCGACCTGCCCACCCTCTACGGCTACGACAGCGATGCCCCGGAAGCGGAAGGGGAATTCGGCGTCTGCGGCGTGGCCATCTCCTCGCTGCGCGACATGGAAGTCCTGCTGGATGGCCTGCCGCTGGATCGCATCACTACCTCCATGACCATCAACAGCCCGGCCGCTGTTATCTGGGCCATGTACATTGTCGCCGCCGAAAAGCGGGGTATCCCACGCGCCAAACTGGGGGGCACGATCCAGAACGACATTCTCAAGGAGTACATCGCCCAGAAAGAGTTCATCTTTCCGCCGGAACCTTCCATGCGTCTGGTGGTAGACACCATCGAATTTGGCACGCAGGAGATGCCGCGCTGGAACACAATCTCCATCAGCGGCTATCACATCCGCGAGGCGGGGTCCACGGCAGCGCAAGAACTGGCCTTCACCCTCTCCGACGGCTTCGAATATGTGCGCTGGGCGATAGACCGTGGCCTGGATGTGGACGCCTTTGCACCACGCCTCTCCTTCTTTTTCAACGCACACAACGACTTCTTCGAGGAGATCGGCAAGTACCGGGCGGCACGCCGTATTTGGGCACGAGAGATGCGCGAGACCTTTGGCGCGAAGAACCCGCGATCCTGGTGGATGCGTTTTCACAGCCAAACGGCCGGCGTCAGCCTGACCGCGCAACAGCCGGAAAACAACATCGCTCGCGTGGCCATCCAGGCCCTGGCTGCCGTGCTGGGGGGTACGCAATCTTTGCACACGAACAGCATGGACGAAGCGTTGGCCCTGCCATCCGAGACGGCCGCCCGTATCGCCCTGCGCACCCAGCAGATCATCGCGCTCGAAACCGGTGTTACCAACACCGTGGACCCGCTGGCCGGCAGCTTCTTCGTGGAAGCGGAAACCGACCGCATGGAGGCGGAATCGCGCGAATACTTCCACAGGATCGCTGACCTGGGTGGTGTCTTGCCGGCCATCGAACAGGGATTCTTTCAATTGGAAATTGCCGATGCCGCTTCTCGCTATCAATGGGAAATCGACCAGAAGAAACGCATCGTTGTGGGGGTGAACGAATATAGCGGGGAGGAAAAGATTGGCATCCCCATCTTGAAAATGGATCAGCAGGGCTACGACCGGCAGGTTGCCCGTTTGAGGGAAATACGTCGCACGCGTGATCATCGCGCTGTCTCCGCACGATTGTCCGATCTGCGGCAAGCTGCTGCGGGGGATGCGAACCTAATGCCCTTCCTCATCGAGGCGGTACGTGAGTATGCTACGCTGCAAGAAATCATGGACGTGCTCCGCGAGGTGTGGGGCGAATATCGTGAACCGGTCATTGTGTAGCGGGTTCGCGCTTCAAACCGACAACTTGATGGGACACAGATTCACACGGATTTGCACAGGTCAGAAAAACTTTATCCGTGTTCATCTGTGAAAAGCTGTGTGCAAAACCTTAACTCGTTTCAACGAATTGGAGCGTCAAAGATCATAGGAGGAGTTGGATATGTCTGCACGCAAAGTTCGTATTCTGATCGCCAAACCGGGCCTGGACGGGCACGACCGGGGCGCAAAAGTCGTGGCCCGTGCGCTACGTGACGCCGGCTACGAGGTCATCTATACCGGCCTGCGCCAAACACCGGAGATGATCGTGGAAGCGGCTCTACAGGAAGACGTAGATGCCATTGGCCTCTCCCTTCTTTCTGGCGCACATTTGACAATCTTTCCCCGTGTGGCCGCCTTGATGAAAGAGCAAGGCCTTGATGATGTGATGCTTTTTGGCGGTGGTATCATTCCAGAGGATGATGCGCCGGCACTCAAGCAAGCCGGTGTGGCCAACGTATTTGGGCCGGGAACCAGCACACAAGACATCATCACTTTCGTTGAACAAGAAATGGCCCGGCGGAAATAGTGCGCTCATGGAGTTGACCGAACGCATTCTGAAGGCAGACCGTCGCGCCCTGGCTCGCGCCATCTCCCTGGTGGAAAATGACGGGGAACAGGCGCAAAAGCTCTTGCAAGAGGTGTATCCGCACGCCGGACAGGCGCACATCATCGGAATCACGGGGCCGCCGGGAAGTGGCAAGAGCACCCTCGTCAGCCAGATCGCGCGCCAATACCGGCAGCAAGGGCGAACCGTGGGAATCGTGGCCGTGGACCCGAGCAGTCCCTTCACCGGTGGCGCATTGCTCGGGGACCGCGTGCGTATGCGCGACTTGGCCGGCGACCGCGGCGTGTTCGTGCGCAGCATGGCTTCGCGGGGTAGCATGGGGGGCCTGGCCCGCGCCACGGGCGACGCCGTCACGCTCCTCGACGCGGCCGGCTTCGATTTGGTGCTGATCGAAACGGTGGGCGCCGGGCAGGTGGAAGTGGATATTGCCCGCGAGGCGCATACCACGCTGGTGGTAGAGGTGCCCGGCCTGGGCGACGAAGTGCAGGCCATCAAGGCCGGTCTCATGGAGATCGCCGATGTTTTCGTCGTCAACAAGGCCGACCACGCCGGCGTTGACCAGACCGTGCGGGCCCTCACCATCATGCTGGACATGAACAGCGCCGCCTGCTCCTGGACGCCGCCAGTCATCAAGACCATTGCCCTGCATGGCGAAGGTGTTGCCGACCTCATCGAAGCAGTTGATGACCATTGGGCCTACCTGGTGCGGGAGAATGCTTTGCAAGATCAGCAGCGTATTCATGCCCAAAACCGCTTGACCCGGGTTATGCGTCGCCGGTTGTTCGATGAACTCCTCGCCAAGATCGGACCAGAACGGTTCGAAGAGACAGTCATGCAGGTGGCCACTCATAAGATTGATCCATATTCCGCCGCTGCCAGGCTGATGAACTCGAAGACGCAAGGCAGCTAGTCTTACAAGGAAAAGCAATCACAAATGTACGGCGAAATCAAGGTTTTTTCGGGCAACGCAAATATCCGGCTTGCAAAAGACATTTGCAAATACTTGCAAATCCCCCTGGGTGGTGTAGAGATTTTTGAATTCCCCAACGAAAATATTTTCTGTTGCCTGAAAGCGAGCGTGCGGGGCCAAGATGTATTTGTCATCCAACCCTTTGCCAAGCCGGTCAATACACGCATCATGGAATTGCTGATCATGATTGACACCTTGCGGCGCGATTCGGCCGGCCGTATCACTGCGGTCATTCCGTACTATGCCTATGGCCGCACCGATAAGAAAGACCAGCCGCGCGTACCGATTACCGCCCGGCTGCTGGCCGACCTGATCGCGACAGCCGGGGCCGACCGCTTCCTGACAATCGACCTGCACGCCGGCCAGATACAGGGATTCTTCAGCATCCCCGGTGACGAAGTAACCGCTTTTCACTTGCAGAAGGCGTACTTCTTGGAGAAGAACGTCCTCAATGCCGTGGTCGTGGCTCCTGATGTGGGATCGAGCAAGAAGGCGCGCAACCTGGCCGAAGCGTTGCACGTGCCCCTGGCCATTGTCGAGAAGCGACGCGTGCGCCATAACGACCAGGGTACAACCGTCGAAGCGTTGAGTCTCATCGGCGACGTGGCAGGAAAGAATGCCATCATGTTTGATGATGAAATAGATACAGCGGGAACGATTACGGAAGCGATGCACTTTCTGAAGGATGAAGGCGCACGCGACATCTATGCTTGTGTTACACACGCCGTTCTCTCTGATCCGGCCGTTGAGCGGTTGCAGAACAGCCCCCTCAAGGAGTTGGTGGTGACCGACACGCTGCCCATCCCCCCGGAGAAAATGATGTCGAACATCAAGGTGCTATCCGTGGCCCCCCTGCTCGGTGAGGTCATCCGCCGGACACATCTGGGTGTTTCGGTCGGGGCCATGTTCAACGAGTAGGCACACTTTGATTCGGGAATCAGTTACTGTTTTTACAAAATTCCCTCTTGTCAAAATACCAGATTTATGGTAAAATAATAGAAATATGTTTTGCATGGACATACCATAAAAGAAAAGAGAGGTGAGCGCTATGCAAACTCTGGGAAAGCAAAGGGCCTTGTGGATTGGCGTGGCAGTTGCCTTTATCGTTGGCTTGTTGTTCGGCTGGATGGTTCTTGGCTGGATGGTGGCTCCGGTGCAATGGGTAAATGCGGACCCGTCAGACCTGCGCGTATCGGCGAAGGAAGCGTACGTGGTCATGGCAGCCGATTCTTTTGCCCTGAACGACAACATCCAGTTGGCCAAAGAGCGGTTGGCCAGTATTGACCAGACGGAGTTGTCCGGCCTGATCGGGCGACTTCGGGATGCCGCTCCCGATGCGGAAAGCCGCGAACGATTGGATCGGCTCGCCGAAGCTGTGCAGGTCAGCCCCACAACGGTCGAGAACCCCCCTGCGGAGACAACAAACCCGAGCGAACAAGGGTCTCCCGGTACAGCACTAAGACTCATTGGTCTCTTGGCGCTGCTTGTTCTGTTAGGTTGGGGGGGCTATGTGGCTTTTCAAAAGCTGCAAGAAAAAGATGCGAAGGCGGGCCGGGGATTTATGCGCGGTACGCCGACGTTAAAGGATCGAATCACCAGAACTTCCACCGAAGAGACCCCCACCGAGGCGACACCTACACTCTCATTTCGTAGGGAGCCGTCTGCACCCCCCGCAGATTCGCTTGGACAGTTCGCTACGACGTACAAGCTGGGAGATGACGGGTACGACACCTCCTTCACAATTGAGATGCCGGCCGGTGAGTTCTTGGGCGAATGCGGAGTGGGGATTTCAGAAATCCTGGATGAGGGACCGCCTCAAAAAGTGACTGCTTTTGAGCTCTGGTTGTTCGATAAAAACGATATCCACACGGTGACCAAGGTGCTCATGAGCGAACATGCTTACAACGATCCCGACCTGATGACCAAGCTCAAGCCCAAAGGGGACATCGTTATCGCCCAGCCGGGAGAGCTTTTGATCCTGGAAACGGCCACCCTGCGTGTTCAGGCCCAGATCGCAGAAATGGATTATGGATGGGAGGGGAGCCTTCCTCCGCGCAGTTATTTTGAACACCTTGTCGTTGAAATGACTCCCATGCCGAAGGAATCGTCACCGGAACCACCGATTGCTGCTTGACAAAAATGTGATACGTTGTTTGGAAAAGGTAGGGGTACACATTTGTGTACCCCTATTTTGCTCTGGCACAGGCCTGTCTCGCCCCTGAATTGGAATGCTCTCCACGTTGGGCTTGCGCAGCAAATAGAATTAGCCCGCTCGCGGCGGATGACACTCCGCGCTGCCAGGGAGCGCGGACTGTCGCCCGCTTTGAGCAAGTAGGCCACCATCGCGGGAACCGCTGCGTATGCCCCACGCTCCCCGACGCTTGCGCCTTGGCCCAAAATCCGCTACAATGGGGGCAGTTTCGCTCGCCCGCCGAGGTCTCCTGGCCGGGGCGAAAACGATGAGAGCAGAACGATGAATGATGAACCGAGGGAGGCGGAAGTAAGGAGTAGGGGAGCGCGCGAAGCGATGGCGAAACGATGCCGCAATCTGAAATCCAAAATCGGACCCCCCGATACCTGAAAGGACACAGCTATGTCCGGGCGCACAGCCCTGATCTACAGCCCCGAATACGAAGGGCGCGGTATGTCGCCGATCACCCAGGCCTGGGCCCGCTACGGCGCAACGTTCCGGCTGGTGCGTGAACTCGGCTTGCTGGACAACGGCGTGGAAGTTGTCGAACCGGTGCAGGCCACGGAAGCGGAGTTACAACTGGCCCACGCCAAATCGTACATCCACTACGTCCAGAAGATGGACGCGCTCGGCGAAGGGTTTTTGGATGGCGTGGAGACGCCGGCCTACCCCGGCGTCTATCGTCGCGCGGCCCTGAGCGTGGGTGGCTCCCTGCGCGCCGCCCGGCGAATCGTCCGTGGCGATTTCGACCACGCCTTCAACCCCGGTGGTGGGCTGCACCACGCCCGCGAGCACCGCGCCGCCGGCTTTTGCGTGTTCAACGACCTGGCTATGGTCGCCCGCCTGCTGCGCCGGGAACTGGGCATGGAACGCATCGCCATCGTAGACGTGGACGGTCACCACGCCGACGGCACGCAAGCCATTCTGTATGCGGAACCGATCCTGAAAATTTCGTTGCACATGTACAGCCCCCTCTTTTACCCCGGAACCGGCACGCTGGACGAAACGGGCGAGGCGGACGGCACAGGCTACGCCATCAACGTCCCTCTCCCGCCGCACACCGGCCACGCCGCCTATCTCCATGCCTTCGACGAGGTGGTGGAGCCTCTGCTGCGTCGCATGGCACCCCAGTTCTTGCTCCTCCAGTTTGGCGTGGACGGCTACTACCGCGATCCGATGGTGCTGCTGGACCTGACTGCGCGGACCTACGAAGGGGTCGCCGGACGTATGCACCGCCTGGCCCACGAGTTGTGCGATGGCCGCTTGTTGGTCTTGGGCGGCGGCGGGTACGAGCCGAACGATGTGGCCCGCTGCTGGGCCGTCATGCTGGCTGCGATCTCCGGCGCGTTGCCCGAAGAAGCACGCGACCGTTATGGTGCTCTGTTCGACGAGTCGCCGCCACCGGAACGGGAGAGGATCACCGAACGGGTGGAACAGCGCATCTTCGAGCTGAAGGCGAAAAACTTTCCCCCCTTCTGGCAAGCGACCGGAGGGCCTGTATGAGCGCGAACATGGTCATGTTCAACCTGCTTGGCGGGGTGAGCCTGCTGCTCTACGGCATGAGACTGGCCGGTGAGGGTATGCAGGCCGCTGCCGGCAGCCGGCTGCGCCTTTGGCTGGGTACGCTGACCGACCGCCGCTTGATGGGCGTGGCCGTCGGGGCCGTGGTCACCGCCGTGATCCAGTCGAGCAGCGCGACCACGGTCATGCTGGTGGGACTGGTCTCCGCCGGCTTCATGAGCTTGCAGCAAACGCTGGGCGTGATCCTCGGCGCGGATGTCGGCACGACCCTCACCGTGCAACTGATCGCCTTCCACGTCCTGGATTACTCCCTGCTCCTCATCGGTGTGGCTGTACCGATGATGTTTGCGACCCGCCGGAAGCAGATCAACTATTTTGGACAGGTGCTGCTCGGGTTCGGCCTGATCTTTCTGGGGATGAAGTTGATCACGGAAACAACCGTGCCGTTGCAGGGCAACCCCCTTTTCGAAGAAATCCTGTTGAGTATGGTCAACGCCCCGCTGATGGTGATCTTGCTGAGTACGGCGTTCACCGCTGTGATCCAGTCGAGCGCGGCCACGATCGGCATCGCCTTGACCTTTGCCAGCCAGGGACTCGTGCCACTGACCCTGGCGATTCCGATCATCATTGGCGCAAACATCGGCACCAGCGCGACTGCGCTCCTCTCCAGTATCGGCACGACCTCGGAGGCGCGGCGGGTCGCCCTGGCGCACAGCCTGTTCAAGATCATTGGGGCGGTGTTGGTCTATCCCTTGATTCCCTGGTTTGCCTGGGCGATTGCGCTGTTGGGAGGGGACGCGGCGCGACAGATTGCCAATGCACATACCGTCTTCAATGTCGGCATTGCGGCCTTGCTGATCCCGTTCACCGGTCCGTTGGCTCGATTGATTCGGCGCATGATCCCAGACGAGCCGGTTGCGGCGGCGGAATGGCACCCCCGTTACCTGGACGAACATGTCCTCGATTCGCCGGGGCTGGCCATTGGTCAGGCCACCCGCGAGACGCTGCGTCTGGCCGACTTTGCCCAAACAATGCTGCGCGACAGCCTGCTGGTACTGGAAAAAGATGACGAAGTCCTCCTGGAGGATGTGATCCGCCGCGATGATCAGGTGGACCGGCTCAACGCTGCTATCAAACATTACTTGACCCGCTTGGCCGAACAAAACATTTCCCCCGACCTGTCGCAGCAGGAAACCGGCCTGCTCTATGTGATTAGCGACCTGGAACATATCGGCGACATCATCAGCAAAAGCTTGATGTTGCTGGCTCGCAAGAAAATCGAGAATAAGCACGTCTTCTCCGAGGAAGGGCAAGAAGAAATCCGTGCGCTGCATGCCCAGGTGTCGGAGAATCTGGACCTGGCTCTGGCCGCCTTTGCGTCCCAAAATTTTGAGATTGCCCAACAGGTATTGCGCCGCAAAGTGGTCGTCAACCAGATGGAGCGTGAGTTGCGTCAGGCACACATCGAGCGTCTGCACCAAGGGCTGCGCGAATCGATGGACACCAGCGCGATCCACATGGATGTACTCAACGATTTGAAGCGCATCAACTCTCATGCAACCAACATCGCCTACGTCGTCATGGGGGAACTCTGACGTGCAGCTTGTGCACCTGACCCTCTACAACTTTCGCAACTATGCCCGCCTGGATGTGGACTTGCCGGCCGGCGCCATCCTGCTCCAGGGTGCCAACGGGCAGGGCAAATCAAATCTGCTGGAGGCCGTCTATTACCTGGCAACGACCCGCTCGCCTTACACGAGCGTCGATCAACAACTGCTCAGTTGGATGGTCGTCGACGAAGAGATGCCCTTCGTGCGGCTGGAGGGCCGTATGCGGCGAGAGGATGGCCGGCACAAATTGGAAATCACCTTGATTCAGAAGCCGGCCAACAACGGTGGCACCGCTCGCCTGCGCAAGGAGCTTCGCGTGGACGGCTTGAAGCGTCGGGCGATAGATTACCTGGGCAGCCTGAATGTGGTCTTGTTTCGCCCGGAAGACATCGACCTGATCGGCCAGGGGCCGTCGCTGCGCCGGCGCTACCTGGACATCACCCTTTCGCAGATTGACCCTCGCTACCGGAGCGACCTTTCCCGCTACAACCAGACGATCACCCAAAGGAATGCCCTGCTGCGGCAACTCCAGGAGACCGGTGGCGACCCAGACCAACTTGCCTTCTGGGATGAAACGTTGGTCACAGTGGGCAGTTACTTGATTTTGCGTCGTCTACAAACGATCACCCGGCTGGATGAGTTGGTCGCTACGTTGCACCCCTCGCTGACCGGCGGGATCGAGCGGCTGCGTCTGGTCTTCGTCCCTCGCGTAGACCTGGACCACTTGGGCGAGGGTCAAAACGTGGCTCAACTCCCCCTGCGTTTCGATCCGCAGTTCGCGCAGACGTTTGCGCTGCCATCGCTGGGCCTGGAAGAGATTGCAGAACGTTTCCAACGCCAGTTGTACGAACGCCGCTCGCTGGACCTCATTCGTGGCGTGACCAGCGTGGGGCCACACCGGGACGATTTGCGCTTCCTCGTGGATGGCGTGGACATGACCGCTTTCGGCTCGCGGGGACAGCAACGCACGGCCGCGCTTTCGCTGAAGCTGGCCGAAGTGGCATTCATGCGGGAGGAGACGGGCGAATCGCCGCTGCTTCTGCTGGACGACGTGATGTCCGAGCTGGACGAACGGCGACGTGCCTGCGTGACCGGCATCATTGGGGAGCAGGAACAGGTCATCGTCACCACCACCGATCTGGCCGACTTCCCCGCCGGCTTTCCGGCGGGGGGAGCGTTGTGGCAGGTGGAGGAGGGCCGCATTTCTGAAGTGTCCCGGCTAGAATGAATGGACAAACTGCTTGCCCTGGAACTTGCCTTGCAGCCCATTCTGGCGTATAATTTACCCAGGCAATCCCGTACATCTTCCTATTCAACGCAAGACAGGGGAGAGAGATGACCGCAAAGATCAATATTTTCGACCGTGTCCTGAAAGTGCTGGCCCGTAACTATCCCCAGCAGTTTGTGCAACTGGCCCTGCCAGACAGCCGGCTGGAGGTGATCGGCACGCTGGAGAACATAGAGTTGTCCATTCCCGAGGAGCGCGTAGACTTTGTGCATCGCGTACTGGACGGGGAGCAAGAGAAGATCTTGCACCTGGAATTCCAAACCAAGCACGAGGGGGATGTGCCGGAACGGATGTTCACCTACTCCGCTCTGCTCACCTGCCAGTTCAAGCGGCCGGTGCTGTCGGCGGCAATATACCTGAAGTACCGGAAAGGGCCGTTGCCGAACGCCTACGAAGTGACGGTGGGAGGGCAAGTGGTGAACCGCTATACCTACCCGGCAGTGCCGCTGTGGAAATATGCGGACGAGATCGCGGCAGGGCGCTGGCCGGAACTGGCGCCGTTGCTGGTCATGCTGCGACACGAACCGCCGGACGAGGGAGTGCTGGCGCAAGAGCGCGTGTTGATCTTGCAGGAAGAGGATCAACAAAAGCGGGCAGACTTGTTGGCTTGTGCGGTGACGATGGCAGCCCGCTATTTCGACAAAGAGTTTCTGTGGCACTTTTTCCGTGAGGAGGTGGAGATAATGCGCGAAGCGACGTTTATCGAGGAGTGGTTAGAGGAAAAACTGGAAGAGGGGTTGCGACAAGGTCTGGAGCAAGGCCTGGAGCAAGGCCTGGAGCGAGGCCTACAGCAAGGCCTACAGCAAGGCCTGGAACAAGGCCTACACCGAGGTGCGTTGCGGCAACTGTTGCGCGTGCTGGAGCATCGTTTCGGACGGGTATCCCCAGAAGTGGAGGCGAAACTGCGCATGCTGGATGCAGTCCGTTTGGAGACCCTGCTGGATGTGGCTCTGGATGTGGCCTCACTCGAGGAATTTCTCGGGGCCTTGTTTTGAAAACGAACGACGGCCTGAGAGGATAGTCGTTCCACCATCAACCTTGGAACTGGAACCTGATCGGAGAACCATTGTCCGAAGCACGAAGGGACAATGGCCGGTGGGTAAATGAGCGGACGCGTCAAGCGTGGAGCGTGCTAACGTGAGAACGTGCCAACGCATTTTCATAACAGTCCCCATGAGCGGTTGCTCGCCACCAAGGATGAAAATGGCGGGACGTGGGACGTGAAACGTATTGCGTCTTACGCATCACGCATCACGTTTTACGTTTTACCTGACACCTGACACGTTATTTTCATAACACGATAAAGGAACAAAATCTATGTCCAACGAAAAAGCGTGGGAGGATCTTTACGCAGAAATCCGGCAATGCACAAAGTGTACGCTTCATCAGGGTCGGACCAACGCTGTGCCGGGTGAAGGCCCCCATGATGCTCGCATCATGTTCGTCGGGGAGGGGCCGGGATTTCACGAGGACCGGCAGGGCCGGCCGTTTGTCGGCGCTGCAGGCAAGTTCCTGGAGGAAATGCTCGCCGGCATCGGCTTGCAGCGCGAAGAGGTGTACATCGCCAATGTGGTCAAGTGTCGCCCACCGAAGAACCGCGATCCGCTGCCGGAAGAATTGCAGGCCTGCACCACATACCTGGACCGGCAGATCGAGATGATCAACCCGTCCGTGTTGGTTACGCTGGGCCGCTTCTCGATGGCCCGTTATTTCCCCGGCGCGAAGATCTCGGCCATTCACGGTCAGGCCCGCCGCATCGGGAACCGCATTGTGGTGCCCATGCTGCATCCTGCGGCAGCGTTACACCAACCAAAATGGAAAACGACCGCCATCGCAGATATGCAAAAGCTCCCCCAGATTCTAGCCCAGGCGACGGAGGTGGAAGAGGCCAAACCGAAGCCACAGGTGGAACAGCTCAGTTTGTTTTGATGTGCTCTGGAGGTAAAACGTGGAGCGTCGAGCGTAACTACGCACCACGCACCACGCAATACGGATTACGGATTACGCGCCACGAAGCACGTGACGCGTATTTGCAGGACAGCATAAATTGAGAGGAAGCAGGTATCATGCAAAACAATGGTGTTTTACGGGTGATCCCCTTGGGGGGATTGGGGGAAGTGGGACGCAATATGCTCGTGCTGGAATACGACGAGCAGATGGTGGTCATAGACTGCGGGCTGATGTTTCCCGAACACGATATGCTCGGCATAGATGTCGTCATTCCCGACATTGAGTATGTGGTCGAGCGGCAGGAGAAGCTCCTGGGCGTGCTCATCACGCACGGGCACGAGGATCACCACGGCGCTTTGCCCTTTTTGCTGAGTGCGCTGGACCGGAAGGTGCCCATTTATGGGGGACGACTGACGCGTGGACTGATTGATGTGAAATTGCGCGAACACAAGGTGCGCAACAAGGCAGACCTTCACGTAGTTGATCCGGGTGATCACGTGGGGTTGGGCCCGTTCGAGGCAGAATTCTTCCACGTTTGTCACAGCATACCGGACGCAATGGGCATCGCTGTGGATACGCCCGTCGGCCTGATCGTACACAGCGGCGAGTACAAGTTCGACTATACGCCGACCGATGGGCAGCTTACGGACACACAGCGGCTGGCCGATTATGGCGGGCGGGGCGTGTTGGCCCTTTTCTCGGATAGTACAAACGTGGAACATGCCGATTACACGCCGTCCGAACACGTGATTGATGACGCTTTTGAGAAGATATTTGTGCAGGCCAAGGGGCGAATCATTATCGCTACGTTTGCTTCAAACGTTTCGCGCGTTCAACAGGCGATCACGGCGGCACGGCGACACAATCGCCGGGTGGGACTGGTCGGGCGGAGTATGGTGAACAACGGTCGCATGGCCATAGACCTGGGTTATCTCGACATCGGCCATGACGAACTTCTCCAGCCGGGAAGTCTGGAATCCCTGCCGTCAAAAAAGGTCGCCATTATCTGTACCGGTACACAGGGGGAGCCGACGTCGGCATTGGTGCGTATGGCCAATCAAGAGCACCGGTGGGTCAGTATTCAAGAGGGTGATACGATCATTATTTCGGCCAGCGCCATTCCGGGCAACGAGGAATTGGTGCATCGCACGATCAACAGCCTGTTCCGCTTGGGCGCCAACGTTTTTTATCCGCCAATGCAGAACGTTCACGTTTCCGGTCACGCCAGTCGCGAAGAGCAGAAACTTCTCCTGACCTTGACGCAGCCCCGTTTCTTTGTTCCTGTGGGAGGGGAGTATCGCCATCTGGTTTTGCACAGTCAATTGGCCCAGCAGGTTGGCATTCCTCGCGACAATATCTTGGTTCTGGAATCGGGTCAGGTCATTGAGTTCACGGAAGATTCGATGCAGGTTGCGGAGGATGTGGGCGGCCGCTATGTCTACGTAGACGGCTTGGGCATTGGCGACGTGGGCAACGTGGTGTTGCGCGACCGGCACCACCTGGCTTCCGACGGCTTCTTCATCGTCGTCGTAGCGCTCAATCGGGAAACGGGCGAACCGCTGGATGATGTGTACATCATCTCCAGAGGCTTCGTCTATGTGCGCGAATCGGAAGCGTTGTTGGAGGAGGCCAAGCAGCAGGTGCTGAAGGCATTGCAGAGGCATGGTCGCCATCCCGCTCGCCTGGATGATACGATCAAGGCGACGCTGAGCCAATTCCTTTACGAGCGGACCAAGCGCCGGCCCATGATCCTGCCCATGGTTATGGAGATATAACAGCTTCGAGCTGAGGCGCCGGAGGCATTACTTTTCAGAATAGATTTTCACAGCATCCCCGGTTGCCTCCAGCGGGTGGTGGGGCGCCGTTTTCATGCGAGATCGGGATGGGATGGCCATAGTGCTTCTGGAAAGGGGACAGTCTTGCTCCCAGCAACGACGTAGTAGAATGCCAGACCCTTGCCGATGTCTGGGTCCAGAAGCCCTGTTGACCTGCCTGCAAATACAAGCTTCATACCCGCAAGTGCTGCTAGAAACTTGAGGTAAGGTCGTTCGAAAGAGTGGGAAACAGAATAAAAAACAGGGGCAAGTCGCTTTGTCATTTCAGCACACTCGAACATCGGATCTTGGATACCATCTAGATTGTCCCATCCACTGGAGGGGTCTAGACCGTTGCTATGTGCGACATTCATCATGAAGCCAAACACCTCCTTTTGTAGGGGGTGGACATCGGAGAGGAGCACAGTGCCTGGCTCAAGACCGGAGAGATTGTCGACGGTCTCCTGAAGGATCATGAGACCGGACAGGCTGCATGCAGCCGCTATATCGGTCTGGATATGCCCGGCCGGGGTGGATGTGAATTTGGGGCCAAGGGCAGTTGAAAGGAAGAGGCCGGCTACTCTATTCATCTCAGCGTAATTCGCAGCTATGTCTAACTTGGGCAAAGATTATCTCCTACTTTAGCTATCAAAATGGCTCCCAACAAATGGTAAACGCGCCGAAATTCCTCTTCCGGCGCTATCCAGACATAAGGGCTTGCGCAGCGGGCTGCCGCAAGCACCGAAATGCAGGGGAAAGGGAGAGGCAAGGGGATACCCCTCGTACTCCCCAGACATTCGTTGCGCATGCTCACATAACCCGAGAAGTTGCTTACTCAGCCATCGCGTGGCTAGGTCTGACATCTGACGACTGGCTACTGACACCTATTTTCAAAGCAGTCATCATGAGCGGCTGCGCGCCACCAAGGATGAAAATGTCGGGACGTGAAACGTGAAGACGTGAAACGTAATGCGTATTGCGTCTTACGCATCACGTTTTACGTTTTACCTGACACCTGACACATTATTTTCAAAGCAGTGTTTACACGATTTGCGTTCAAGCTGCCCTAGCCGTGAAACTAGTGCAACACGAAGGTAAGGGCAATCATTACAACCAGGAAGCTCCCTGCCAGCAGAGCGATTCTACGCAAATCCTGGTACACGTAGGCATATTCAGTAGCATAGTCAGGCGTGGATGTGCGCGTAGCGGCTTGCTTCGGTTGAGGCGCTGTGCGCTGTAGTGCATTGACCGAATAGGCTGCTGTAGCTGCTCCGGACTTTGTCTTCTTCGCGGCTGCGTTGCCAGAAGCGGGCGAAGCGGCTTGTGGCGCGGCACGTTTCGTGGATGGTGAGGGACGACGTACTTTGGCGTTCCCCTTACGCGCGCGTTTCTTTCTTGATTTTTTTGCCATTTGGTTTGAGACCTCCACTTATTCGATAAGTTCCGCAGTTACAATCAATCGTTGTGAATCTACCAGATAGGGATAGCAAGTTATGAGAGTCAGGATCGGGGCGGTTGCCGGGCCCATCACGCTAACCTCGGTCGGCGGGACAATCCGCTGGGCGGACACTCTGTAGCGGTATTTGTGTCCAGCCGAATCATAGACTTGCACTTCATCGTTTGTGGCCAATTCTGTCAGGTGACGGAAAACTTCTCCAAATACATCATTGTGTCCGGAAAGGACGACGTTCCCGCGCTCTCCCGGGTTTGCCGATCCGATATGGTGGCCGACACCTAATTTCAGTTCTTCCCAGCCATCTCCTTCTACCACGGGAGCGTCTACTTCGATTGCCGGAATCACGATGCGCGTGGCTGCCTGTGGCCCCGGTGTAGGGATCGCAACGGCCGGCCCGGCCTGCACCAAATCGCGGAATGGGTCTGGGATTTGGGCATTTTGAAACGGCGGGTTGCTGCCGCCCGGCAAGTATGTCGGTTGTGGCGTCGCTGTCGGGCCTATGGCCAGGGCGTTCGCCTGGGCACGGGAAGCCTCGCGATTCAGGGTTTGGATGTCGCCAAGAAAGGTGGTCACAACGGCCACCAGTCCGATCAGTGCAACCAACTCAACGAGCAGCAAGACCCGGTCTCCGATATGATGCCAGAACTTTGCCCCTCTTGTGAGCGAGCCGGCAACGGCACTCTCGAAGGAATTCTCGGTGCGCGCCACTTGTACCGGCGCAAACGCGGAATTCCGGTGTGATGAGGGAGGCGGCACGGCCTCCCTGGCCGGTGGCGGAACCTTGGCTTTTCGAGCCCTGCTTGCCGGCCTGTCGCTGCGCGATTTCTGGTAACGTACACGGGCCAAACGAGTTGCACGCCGTTTCGTATATAGGATGCGTTCGAGTTCTTCGATTGTCAGCTCGTCCACAGTCCGTTGGTCACTCACAAGGCGTTCTTTCTGCTTACGCGGCGTGACTTAGACCTGGCTGTAATCGGCCGGATTGTGGAGCAGATTCCGGCCGCTTTCCAGGTCGAACAGGTGTATGTTGCCCATGTTGAACGTCACCTTGATGTGGTCTCCGTGTTGTGCAGTACTTCTGGGATCGACACGAGCAATGCAGGAATAATCACCGATCATGAGATAAAGGAATGTCTCATTGCCCATCAATTCAGTCACATCCACTTTCGCATCAATGGAATCTCCACGGACTTCTTGTGGCACGAAGTTGGAATCGTGGATGTCTTCTGGACGAATCCCAAAGGTTACCTGCCGGCCACTGAATGGCAGGATGGTCGCGGCCTTTTCAGGAGGGACTAGCAGGCGAAACGCGCCGGTATCTACCCAAAGTTTTTGGTCTTCTTGTACGAGGGTAGCATCGAAGAAGTTCATGGCCGGACTGCCGATGAAACTGGCTACGAAGGTGTTGTCCGGGTGGTTGTATAAGTTCTGCGGGGTGTCCACCTGTTGCAGGAGTCCATCTTTCAAAACGGCAATGCGGTCTGCCATGGTCATGGCTTCGGTTTGATCATGTGTCACATAGAGAAACGTGGTTCCGAGTTGTTTGTGAAGCTTGCTTAGCTCGGCGCGGGTTTGCACACGCAGTTTTGCGTCAAGATTGGATAGTGGTTCGTCCAGCAGAAAGACTTCCGGGTCTCGCACGATGGCTCTGCCCAGGGCGACTCGTTGTCGTTGCCCGCCGGACAGCGCCTTGGGCTTACGGTCTAACAAAGAATCAATTCCGAGGATTTCCGCAGCTCTTTGTACGCGTTCTTCAACGTCGGTTTTGGGTGTCTTGCGCAACTTTAGTGCGAAGGCCATATTGTCGAACACGGTCATGTGAGGGTACAGGGCATAACTCTGGAAAACCATGGCGATGTCTCTGTCCTTCGGTTGTACATCGTTGACCACGCGGTCGCCGATATAGATTTCGCCCTTGCTGATTTCTTCCAGGCCGGCCAGAAGGCGCAACGTCGTTGATTTTCCGCATCCAGAGGGGCCGACCAGTACCAGAAATTCCTTGTCGCGAATTTCCAGGTTCAAATCGTTGACAGCTACCACATCCCCCCATTGCTTGGTCACGTTTTGAAAGGTTACGTTTGCCATTTGGCGAAACCTCCGCTGTTTGCCAGGATCGTGAAACTTGTGTTATCCAGAGGGAAAAAACAGATCCCACCATTTTTGCCAATTTGGCTGTCCAGGCCGTTCCGCTTGGACGGTGGGTAGGGGTTCATCCCAAATTGACAGGTCCGTGCCCTGCGGAAATATGGGGGTGATGTTGATCTCCCCCTCTTTGGCCATCTGAAATTCACCGCGGGCCACGCGCTCTACATATTCCGGACTCGTCACATACTCTTTTTGTTCCTGGAGGCGTTTGTATACTTTATTGTCACTTTCTATGATTGCCGTTAGCCTGTCGACTTCTTGGTGAAGGCGGTAGCTTTCCACTGTGATGTATGCGAATTTGGAAACGGAAACGACCACAAAAACGAGCAAGGCAGAATAAGCCAGCCGCCTAAAGGACATACGAATTCGCTTTTCCACCAAGGGTTACCTCGCTCGCAGGCACTCGGAAAAAGATTGGGTCTTATCCCAAATTGGCACCTGCACATCCATCGCACTCGTTATCCCAACGAGCCATTCGTATCTGCGACTTGATGCGCGCGACACATCAGTCCGAAAGTGGGCCCTGCTGGATTCGAACCAGCGACCGACCGGTTATGAGCCGGTTGCTCTGCCGCTGAGCTAAGGGCCCGGCATGTTGTCACAACGTCATACTCACATTATATCATACTTTGCCCCATCTTGGCAAAATTAGGAGCCTCGAAGCGGGGGGCGACCCTCTGCGGCCCGAAGGGCCAACGTCTACACATGGCCGGTCACTGACCCTCTGGAGTGAGGGCTTGTGGATGATCATCCCTGTTTGTGGGGCCGGCTCTGTTCGGTGGGGTCGCGACCTTCGTTTGCCGGAAGGGGCGCGACGGATCCGCCGGGCGATGAAGCGCTGCTCGACAGGAAGGTGACGCGGCGATAGTAGAAAGATGGGCCGAAGCTGTAGGGTCCCCGGTAGACCCGCACGTACCAACCATATTCCTTGCCCGCTTGCACTCCTGTAGGAAATCCGGTCAAGGTGAAACTGCCGGCGTTCCCCAGGTCGTTCGTGATCCAGGCATCGCTGCTGCCCGGATCGAAGAAGTACCAGCGGTAGGTATCGGTGGCGATCCCCCGTTGCTGCCAGTTGAAGGTAACCGGCAAGGGGAGACTGGCCCCGGGTGCCGGCGAGACGAGATTCACATTGGCGATATCAAAATCGCCGCCGTAGAGACGGGTGCCGGCGGTGTAGGCCAGAATGTCCGGGCCGTACCAGTTCGAGAGGTAGTTCGACAGGGTGGCGTTGGAGCCATAGCGCACGTAGTACTTCTGACCTGCGCCCAGGCCGGATACACCGGTGAAAACGTAGCGTCCGTTGCAGTCTGTGTTGGTCGTGGCTGCCGTGGACCAGGAACTGCCATCGTAGTACCGCAGGCGTAGCTCGATGTCTGCGGCGGCGGCCCCATTGTAGGACACGCGACCGTGGATGCCGGTGGGCGGTGCCGGCCATACATGCGCATTGTCGAAGTGCACGTGCATCCCGTTCCCCGAAGCAGTGAGGCCGATCCAGCCGGTCGCGGGACTGCTATTCTGCACCCTCGTCAGGTACATCCCGTTGACGTAGACAGCGATCTCCGAGCCTACCCCTTCCACCCGGATGCGGTTGGTGGCATCGCCCTGCTGGATGTACGATGAAGTGGTCGCCCCTTGCAGCGTGGTCCAGCCACCGTTCTGCCATTTCAGCAGGCCATAGGTGCCGTCCGCTGGCTTGATCCACAGATAGTCGTAGTAGGCGATGGCCCGGTAGTTAGTGGTCGGCTCATGGCGGAACAGGAGGCCGTAGGTGCCGTGCGCGGGGCCGGCCACCCGCCGCGCGTCCACCTCCAGCGCGAAGTCGGAGGAGGATTGCGGATACGAAGCGGCAACGATGTCGTCTGTTTTTGCCAGTACGTGGTACTCGCCGCTCTCGTACCGGCGCTCGCTCCACTGGTCAGTGGAGTTGGAGGGCCAGCCGCTGCCGGTGTTGCTGAAGTCGTCATCGAGCAGCGGGGCGTCGAGCGGGCAGGTGGGCGTGGTGGTTGCCGTCGGCGTGGACGTATTTGTCGGCGTGCGCGTGGCAGTCGCTGTTCGCGTGGGTGTTCGCGTGGCGGTCGGCGTGGGTGTGTGCGTTGCTGTTGGCGTTCCAGTCGGCGTGGGCGTATGTGTCGGTGTGGGTGTTCCCGGCGTTCCGGTCGTTGTGGGCGACGCCGTGGGTGACGGTGTGGACGACGATGTGGGCGACGCCGGTGTGGGTGTCTTTGTCGGCGGTTCCCCCTCCGGCACGCATGCCCGTCCGGTGCGGGTCTGTGCCCGGAGGCTGGCTAAGGGCGAAGTTGCCTGGGTGTGTTGCCCCGCCGAACTGCTCCGCACTGCCGGCAGGTAGGCGGTCAAAGGCTTCTCCATCTCGAAGGTATGCTCCTGGAAGAAGTCGGTTGGAGCGGACGCCATCTGTTCCCAGTAAGAAGCGTTGTTCACCACCAGTGGCTCGGTGGAGATAGAGCTCGCACCGGGTCCCCACGCGGTGATGTAGGTCGTCGCCTCGTACTGCGGATCCGGGCCGTGGAAGAACAGGCGACCGGGGGTCTGGGCCGTGTTTGCCCGAAAGCTGTAGCTGTACTGTGCGAACGGCTGGGCGAAGTGTACCTCGACAACAAAGTCCTGTACGTCAATGGGTGCACCGGTTTCGGCATCTGTCGCCTGGAAGGCGATGTAGGAGCCGGTGAGAGGTGGGCGATTTCGCCGGCCGGGGCGGGCCGCATCGGCCGCCCTGCCCGCCGTCTCGCCGGGGTCAAAGCCTTGGTTCTGCGGATTGACGTCGGTGAAAAAGCCGTGGGCGATGAACAGCTCGTCCAGGTCACTCAAGCCGTTGCCTCGGGAGTCGGTCGAGCCGATCCCTCTGTACTTCAAGACATCGTAGAGATGCTTCATATCGAAGAGGTATCCAAAGCCCTGGCCCTGGGCTACGGTGGATGACGTGACCACGTTGGTGTAGTCCACGGCAAGGTCAGCCCACAAATCCTCCAACTTCATCTCGATGCAATCGGCGTAGGTGAGGCTGATCCCCAATGTGGAGGTCAGCTCCGTAGCGTCGTCGGCGTCAATGGGATCAACTAGGTCCCATAGTAGACCAGCAACCGCCAACTCCTCGTTTTGGACGGCGTTTGGGTGTGGGTCTGGTGGGTTGGCATGGGTAGTCCAGGCCAGGTAGTTCGATTCCAGATTGTCTTCCCAGCCGAACCAACGGTACAACTCCGGACGAGGTGTTGCGGCAATGTCCCGAGAGACCATCATAGAATAGAACTCGGCGAACCCCTCAGTCCACGAGTCGGTGGTGGAGGGATTGGGATAGCCACCATGGTTGTTGTTGGCAGGGTCATCGGGAAACTGGTTGTTAAGGGTATCAGCCATTACGTGGTGGCCGAACTCGTGCCACTCGCGGTTGTCGGGGCGGTTGCCGTCCGCGATGAGACTGCTGGTGGTTGCGATGTTGATGTGGGGATCAACACCGGCCCAGGCACCGCTGCTGTTGGGTCCCTGCCAGTACACACCATTTTGTGTGGAGAAGGCGATGATGTCCACCGGCAACTGGAAGTTGAGCAACTGACCCATGCTGTCGGCCAGTTGCCAGGCCTGATGGATGTAGTAGTAGATGGTTGCCAGATCGTCCAGGCGGGTGCGATTGATGCTGGCATGCGTCGTGACATCAGGGTTGTCAGAGAAGTTGACATCGCGAGGCGGCGGGCTGGGCGCAGCGGCGGTGGTAAATGGCTTGGTAGCAACATAAGCCAGTGGCCCGGCAGGCTGACCGTACATCACGCGGAAGGTCGAGGGACTTCTGGCCGCATGTTCCAGGGTGACACTCACCACCAGGCTGTCGGTGATGGGTACGCTGGGCAAGGTGTAGTGTCCGTCGGGGGACTGGGTGATGGCTCTGCCCAATGTGTTGCCCCCACGCAGGAGTGTCACCGGCACGCCAATGAGCGGCAAGTCCGACCCGGGGGTGTAGACCCGGCCCTCGATGGAGGTCCAGGCGCTGGGGTCAGGGTGACGCACGTAGTGCAACCACACCCGGAACCAGGAACTTGCCCGGCTACAGCAGAAGTAGCTGGTGTCATCGAAGACCGTGGTGGTCACTGCAAACTCGAACCAGTCATCGTCTCCGAACCACCAAGGCTTGTCATACGCACAGGTCGCATCCCACTGAAGGCCGGCCGAACCGGTGCCCCCTAGGTACTCTGTCTGCACATATTCGTCCTTCTCACAATCGGGGTTGTGACTGAAGAGTGCTCCTTTCATGCTTGGGTTGAGTACAGCCTTGCCGCTTCTCGGCATCGACCATTGGAATGCGCCGCTGGCCTGCGCGGAGAAGGTGCCCGGTGCTTCGTAGGTGAGTTGCAGTGGATAGCTGAAGCTCAGTGTGCCGAACACCGTAGAGGTACCTCCGGCCTCTTCCAGCGTGCATCCCGCGCTAACGGCACCAGTACCGATGGGCAACTGTTTGTAGGAGGCAAATGAGGTGTCACATTCCGTCCCCGAGAGGAGTATCTCTTCCAATACCCAGACGGGACCCTGGGCAGTCTCCATCTCCGTCGTAGCGGCAGCAGTCCCCTGCTGTGCCTGCGAGCGAGTGGGCCGTGACGATGATGGAGCGAGCGGGTGGGCATTTGCCGCCAGGGTTTTCCCTTGGATGGGATCAGGCTGCGTCGTGCCCCACGAACTTTCCAGTCCTACGGTGGTGTTCTTGAGCGTGGCTGAGGGCCTGTTCGACCGGGCTGCTCTGGCGGGTGCCGAACCAATTAGGGCAACCACCAGCCCGAGCAGGAGCAAGGCCAGACCCACAGCCAGACCCCCCGGCCTGGCCGATCCATTCGGCGCATGGAAACGCGAGCCGTTGTTTCGGTCGGACTTTCGGGGCCGTTCGAGATTCCTGTTCATGGCCTTACTCCCCTCCTCCCCATACGCATAAGCTCAAGTGGAAAAACATAGCCGAACTATAGGTCCTTCAGAGAATGACTTTGACTCGGGGGGCTTGTGCGTCTGGCTGTGCCGGAGTAAAATCGGCACTGGGCGAAGCACGCAAGCCACTAGCAGTCTGTCGGAGAGAAAACCTTGATAGCTTTCCCATCGACAATGAACCATTGATTTTCAGTATCCATTTTACATAATTATGGAACATAGAAACGACCGGCTTGAGCATCCGCAAGACGGACTTTACGGACGACCGTTTGGCGATTGTGTTGCGGGAGTTGAGCAAGCCGGAGCAATGGCATCCGATAGAGCGCGACCTGGGCCAGAGCATCGTGCGGGTGTATGATCTGACAACTGCACGAGTGCGCGTGGATGCCACGACGGTCTCGGGCTATCATGGTGACAGTGAAGGGAGACTGTTTCAGTATGGGAAGAGCAAAGACAACCCGGCTCTGCGGCAAACCAAATTGATGATGGGCGCGTTGGGCCCCTTGGGATTGCCCATGGCGACGGATGTGGTGTCGGGCGAACGTGCCGATGATGGGTTGTACGTGCCGATCATTGATCGGATCGTGACCGTACTGAAGCAGTCGGGTCTGCTGTTTGTAGGAGATTGCAAGATGAGTGCGTTGGCTACGCGGGTGCACATTCGTTCTTTGGGTCACCACTACCTTACGCCCTTGGCCATGGTCGGGGACGCGGCCCAGGATATGCGCATCTGGATACAAGATGCGCTGGATGGCAAGCGGACACTGACCTCCATTTATGGGCCAGATGCCAAGGAAGGGGATGATCCCATCGCCGAAGGGTACGAACTGACACGCTCTTGCACGGGCCAGGAGAAGGATCGAACCTTGTCCTGGGCGGAACGGGTGATTGTTGCCCGCTCGTAGGCGTATGCAGACGTTTGCCCCCAGGTTCCCGAGGGCTGGCAGAACAGCACCCAGCCCAAAGTCAAACAACAAGTCAAGACTGGCGCTCACACATCGGCCTGGGTTGGCTGGACAGAACAGGGTTGCTTGTTAAGGTTCTCTGATCTCAGTGTGTTTGCCGGTCGGTCTTTGCAAATCAGAAGGGCTTGGGTTTTCCAGCCGGCCTTGCCCTTCATGAAAAGTTGCTTTTTTTCGGTGTTCTGAGCGATTCGCGCTCTATTTGCACAACCGTTACGCTGAGGGCCCGGCATGTTGTCACAACGTCATGCTCACATTATATCATACTTTGCGCCATCTTGGCAAAATTAGGAGCCTCGAAGCGGAGGGGCGGCCCTCTGCGGCCCGAAGGGCCAACGTCTATACATGATCGGTCACTGACCCGACTGGGAATGTGTCGGGAGACCCTGGTCCGGCATGGGGGGGGCTGCCAGAAGACCTCGGCGAGCGCGGAGAGATGGAGGAAGTGATTCACGGCGTGCGAGACGTGGGGGTGATGCGTCTCAGCAGCCTGAGCCCGTACTTGCCGGCCAGCCGGATTGGCCGGAACAAGGAATAGAGGAACGAAAGTCTGGAAGGCAGCGCGAGGGCCATGTACTCCGCCGGTGTCGCCACACTCACCACAGCAAGGCAATAGCGCACCCGGTCCCGCCAGTGTTCCCTGGCCCTCAGCCGGTAGAGGTGGAACTCCGCCGTGCCAAAATCGGCTTCCGGATCGCGACCGAACTGCTCGCGTATCTGCGCACCCAGCACCGGCACCGTCCGGTCCGCCTGCGTCGCTCGCCTAATTTGTTCGGGCAACACGGCCCCGCAGAGATCGTCCGCCAGGAATATGCCCAGCAGGAACATCCGCCGCATGTCCAGCGCCTCCGCCCGCTTCAGCACCCGCGCCCAGCCTAGGCCGGGGTGTGCGCGGATCAGTTCCGCTACGTCGCAGAGCCAGTGCAACCTCTTCCAGCGGTGGATGCCGCCGTGCACGCAAAGGATCAAGAGCCAGTCCTCCGGCGGGAAGGTAGCCACCGTTGTTCCGGCGATCTCCAGCAGTTCCAGGCCGGCCCACAGGCGATTCAGGTCAATGCGAAAGTCGTGCACGTGCGCCAGGATGCGGTAGTGTAGCTCCACGACAAGGGCATCGTCCGCATGTAACAGGTTGAAGTGATGGCGGTTGCGCAGCAACAGTTCTTGGGGGACGCCGTCGAAATCGAACTGCGACCGATAGCTCCCATCGAGCAGCAAGTCTTGTGCCCGCAGGGCGTCTTCTTCGCGCACCAGGAGGTCCAGGTCGCGGAACTGGCGCAACACCAGACTGCCGTAGAGGAGAGCGGCCAGCGCCGGCCCCTTGTACGGGATGGCGGGGATTTCGTGTGCCTCGAACAACGCGATGATCCTCAACAACTCTCCCGTCCAGCGCAGGTTGCGATGGGCAATCGTTGTAAACCGGGCCTGGAATTGGCGCAGAACGTCATCCGGGACCGCGTGCGCGGCAGTGGCCTTGAGATTTCGGTGGAGCAGCGGCACCAGCCGGTGGTGACGGGCCAGCCGGTCCACGACCCCCCAATCGATCTCGCCGGCCGTCAAGTGCAGGAGGCGGCCGGCGGACTTAGCGTCCATCTGCGTGCGGGCGCAGCAGAGGAGCAACTCGACTTCGGGCGGCAAGTTCGGTCCTGTCATGTGGACTTTCATGGGCAGTCCCCCCTCCTCTTCTGATGTGTACCGTTTGCGCGAAGTCACAGGTGTCAAGCAGGGAAGACCGCGGGCTTGCGCGGTAGTTTCCGTGACTGTGGCTTACGAGCTCAAAGCGGACGACAGGACGACAGTCCACGTTCCCGCGCGGGCGGATTGTCATCCGCCGTGAGCGGGCCAATTTTATTTGCTGCGCACGCCCACCGCCGGCAGCCGCAGGAACTTGCGCAGGATGTACCATTCCATCGCACCTAGGTCGGTGGTGTAGCGACCGATCAGGAGATCGGCGTATCCGTGCAGCAGGCTTTCCACCTGCGCCTGGTGGCTTGCCCCCTCCGGGGTCAGCGGCTCCAGGAACTCGAAGGCGATGTGGCCGGCCAGGTCCATGCTGGCAAAGACCGGCACGAAGGCGGCACCACTTTGCAAGGCCAACTCCGCCGCGCCGGGCCGGAAGGGTCGCCAACGCCCGTGGAAGGACACATGGATGCCGCCGCGGCCATCGTCGTCGTCCGCGGCCACGTAGGCGAGACCACCGGCGCGCAACGTCTGTAGGGCACGCACCAGTTGCGCCGAGCGCACCGCAGTCGTGGACAGGGTTTCGCCTCGCGCGACCGCCTTGGCCAAATGCGGTAGGCCGCTTTGCGTCAGCGTGGCCGCACCCACGTTGCCGATGATGGCCAGGTCCCGGCCTTGCAGCACAGGGAGCCGGCGCAGCACCTTCTTCAGCTCGGTGTGGTGAAACACCAGCACCGCACCGCGGCCTTCTCCCTCTGCTCGTTCCAACACCTCTTCGCCCCGCACCGTCACCCAGTGGGCGAACGCAGCATCGTCCGCCAGGGCCAGCCGCCGCCAATTGGCCCACGAGTTGACCATCAGGTTGAGCCGAAGCACGTCTTCGGGATCGCTCTGCACCGGCACGCTTTCCAGGCAACGCTGTAGAAGCGCAATCTCACGCGGGTAGAACGTCTGGCGCAGGCTGGGCCGGCTGGCCACGGCACGCAGCAACCGCGTCCCCAGGCCGTAGGGCAACGCCCGGCCGCGGAGAGCCGGCCCCCGTTGCAGCAGCCGGTTGCGTCGCCAGCGCCACGGGCCCATCGCCGCCGGCTTTCGAACGCCCCGCGGACCGATGGGGTAGACATCCTCCGGTGCTGCGGCCGCCGGAGCCGTTGCTGTGTCCCGACTGCCATCCTGCAACAAGCGCGCCAGATAATGGATGGTCGGCTGCTTGGCCAACTGCTCCATCGGCACGGGACGGCCCAGGTTTTCCTCGATGAGGAGCAACACCTGCACCATGGCCAGCGAGTCAACGCCCAATTCGTCCAGGTTCGCTTGCGGGTCCAGGTCTGTCTTGCCGGTCACGGCGGCCACGATGCGCATCAGCGCCCCTTCCAGGGCGGCGACCGGTTGATTCGCCGAGAGATCGAGACCGAACAGGTCGCTGAAGGGGGGCCGGAAACCGGCGTCCAGATACTTTTGGCGATTGGCAGCGCGGGCGACCTTGCCGCTGGTAGTGACTTTCACCCAGCCGGTGCGCACCAGGCGCACGTCGGCCAGGTGCACGTCCACTTCCTCCTGCACCCGCTGCCGGATTTTGGCGACCAGGGTTTCTCGTTCGGCGTCTTCCACGCGCCCGCGCAGTTCGACGACCGCGACGGGTAGTTCGGTGCCCAGCCGTTCGTCGCGGATGCCAAAGGCGGCCGCCCGCTGCGCCTGCGGTCCGACCGCGGCCTGAGCGATCTCCTCCACGTAGTGCGGGTAGATGTTCTGCCCGGCGCTGATGATCAGGTCTTTCTTGCGGCCCACCACGTACAGCTCGCCGCCGGCCAGGTAGCCTCGGTCGCCGGTGTGGAGCCAGCCGCCCTGCATGGCCTGGGCCGTCGCTTCCGGCTGGCGGTAGTAGCCGGAAAAGAGGGAGTCTCCGCGTATGCAGATTTCTCCCACATGGCGTTCGGGCAGAGGCCGACCGCCGTCGTCAATAATCGCGACTTCGGTGCTAGCGAGCGGTGTGCCGCAACTGACCACAGCCAGGGCGTCTCGGTCTGCATTGGAGACCGGACGCGCCCGGCTTTCGGCGGACAAAACGGTTTGGGAGACCGAGTCGATATGTAGTCCCTGGTTTGGCGGACACTGCGACACGTTGACCGTGTTTTCGCTCAAACCGTACCCGGCCGCGAGTGCCCGTGGCCTCAATCCATAGGGAGAGAATCGCGCAACAAACTTCTTCAGGGTGTCGACCTGGATCGGCTCGGCTGCGCACCCAAGCACTCGCCAGCTACTCAGATCCAGACCCTGGATTTCTGTTTCCCGCACCATCTGCGCGCAGTGAGCAAAGGCAAAGGTAGGCATACAGGTGATTGTGCCCCGGAAACGATGGACGGCTCGAAAGAGCGAGGCGGGATCGCGAAGCCAGGAATGCGGATCCATCACGATCGTTTGCCCGCCGAACAGCAGAGGCAGCAGCAGGTGTCTGACCAGGCCCATGGTGTGGTGGAATGACCCCCAACCCACAGCTACATCCGCCGGCCCAAACGATTGACGGATCGCCAGGCTGTCTAGGGTACTCAAGGCAGCGCGGTGTGAGATGCACACACCCTTCGGAACACCGGTCGAGCCGCTGCTGAACTGGATGTAGGCGACGTCCCCGGGGCCGGCCTGATGGATGACGAATTTATCAGAGGCACGGTTGCCCGCCGCCTCGTCGTCTATGGTGATAACCCGGTAGCTGGTGTCCATCAGCACCGCCGTCAGCATGGTACGTAATCCGGACAGAGTGATCACCGCCCCGGCCTGCGTCTGCCGCACCAACTGCTGCACCCGGCCCCGATATACTTTTGGCGGCGACTGGGCCGTAAAGTAGGGGAAGATGGAGGGCACAGCCCCGGCGTACATGGTCCCGAAGAAAGCGGCCACCAGCGGATAGCCGTTGTCAAAGGCCAAGATAACCAGCTCACCCGGCCGGACGCCTTGTTCAAGGAGCGACTGACCCACTGCCTGGGCGTCGGCATGCAGGCGAGCGTAGGTAACCGGTTGCGCCACGCCATCGGCGGCCAGGAAAACGAGCGCCTCTTTGTCTGGCTGTGCCCGGACCTGTCGGTGAATTGCCTGCGGAATCGTCTGGGCTTTCATTGGTTCACGATGCTGGTGTGCCGGTAGGGGCGTAGGCCACACGCCCCTACCGGCAACAGGTTCATTACTTCCCGTCGGGTACAAGCGCCTCCTCTGTGTGCCTCTCCCGCGCACGAACGTGCCTGCCCCAGCGGCAGTCACGAAGAGGAGGCAGAGTAGTCGCTGCCAGTGTGGATCCCCGTCTCCGTATCTTCAAGATCGATTTCCGCTAGGGCGGGCTTGCGCCATGCCTTCTTGGGTGGGGTCTTTTCCTCGGGTCGTCGCTCGTTCTCGTTGGTAGATGTCTTCATGGTTATCCTACATTCTCCTTTCGGTGGTAGGCGCATGGCCATGCACCCTACGTTAGGTTGCCTCACATTTTGTGTCTCGCCCGTCCGCGGACGAGTACTGCCCTCTTCACGTTTAGGCTTTTCGCCCGAATCACTCCCCCCAGCGGGAGGAGACGGAGGGGGACGAATCCGTCCTATGCCCATCTCTTGTCCTAGGCATCACCTCCTTCTGTCATTCGGCACAGGAACAGGCTGCAAGCCAGGCCGTGTATGAGCAGGCGCGTCGCCATCCAGGTGTCGTGGTCGGTTACACCCGCACTGGACACGCCGGCCCACACCGCCTGCAGCCGCGTCGTATCCACGTAGGCGGTCACCGCCGGCTCGGATTGCACGAGGGCCAGCGTCCGTTCCACTTCGGCGCGGTGGGCGCGTATGCGGGCCACAAAGTCGGCGCCCTGAAAGCCACGGCGGTCGTTCCCCAACACCTCCTCGGGCAACCGGCCGGCCAAGGCCCGGCGGTACAATCCCCGCGCCATGCCGTTGTAGAAGTGGCGGTCGGGGATGCCCAAGCAGTAGGCCATCAGGCGGGCGTCCGCCAGGGGCACACGGGTTTCCAGGCCGTACCAGGCGGAAATGGCCGCCTGCTGTGCCCCGCCCCGCCATCCCTCCGGTTTGATGATGGACAGACGTTGTTCGCGAGCGGAAAGCCACTGTTGCCGCGGCAGCCAAAAGGTGAGATCATGGTCTGCGGCGGCGATGCGCTCGGCCAATCGCATTCGCCGGGCAAACTCCGGGTGGATCGCAGAGCGGGTCTGCCAGTACTCCCGCCCAAAGCGCCAGTGCCGGACCTGCCGCACAAGGCCGTAGGGTACGTAGGGCAGCAACTTGTCGCGCAGTCCTCCTTTCCAGCGCCCGTAACGCAGCAGGCTGGGCCACGATTGCGAACGGAGCTGTCCCCGCCAACTGGCAGTGGCGTTGCCCATGAAGCCGTTCAGCATCGTGCCCACGTCCTGTTCTCGGGCCAGTTCGCGTATGCCCAGCAGCCAGGGAGCGTTGCCCCAAGCCATGGTCGGCGTATCCAGAATCTCTAGTACCTGCTGGACGGCCTCCACGGGACCGGTCTGGGCGAAGTCTAGGTAGTGGTCGCGGATGTTGCCCACGTGGCCCACAGTGGCTCGCGCCCATGGCGATTCGTCGGCCACGCGGGCGCCGGTGGGCACGGTCTGCTCGCTCATGGGGATGGCAGTGTAGGTGAAGAGTGGCTTTTCCTGTTCGGCCAGGATGGGGGCGGCGATGGCTGCCAACCCGCCAGAATCGAGCCCGCCGCTCAGGGAGAGGCCCACGTGCCGGTGGCTGCGCATCTGACTGCGCACGGTGCGTTCCAGCACCTCCCACAAGCCCTCCGCGTAGGCTTCCTCGGTCGGCAGCCGCACCTCGGGCGCATCCTCCAGTCGCCAGTAGCGCCGTCTCTCGCTGCTCTGTGGTGTGACGGCCAGCGTGTGCGCGGGCAGCAGGTGCCGGATTCCCTGGAAGAGTGTCTCCTGCGGATCGCCTTCCCAGTAGACCAGGCGCTGGGCGAATTTCAATTCGTTCAACCGTCGCGGGACATCGGGCATGGCCAGCAAAGCCTTTTGGCTGGAAGCAAAGGCGAAGAAGCGGGGCGTGTCCACGGTGTACAGGGCGGTAATGCCGTGGTGGTCTCGGGCCAGGAAGAGGCGGCGTTCGCGGGCGTCCCACACTGCGAAAGACCAGTCACCAAAGAGGTGGTTGGGCGCGTCCTCGCCCCAGCGGCGGTAGGCTTCCAGGATCAGATCGCCGTCCGACGTGGCGTGGCGCTCGGCCGCGGGAATGGCGAAGCGGTCGCACAGTTCGTCGCGGTTGTCCAGCCGCGCCTCGGCGGTGATGGCCAGCCGGCCGCCGTCCACCACTTGGGGCAGGCGTTCGTGCAGTGCTTCCGGCGTGTTGTAGAGCAGCAACTGGCCCAGGCCGCAAGGGCCCTCGCACCACAGGCCGCTGCCATCCGGCCCCCAGTAGGCCATGGCTGCGCGCATGGTTTCCAGCGTGGCCGGCTCCACCGGCGCGCCGTCTTTGTTGAAGAGACCAAAGATGCCGCTCATCTGCCCCTCTCCCCGAAACGAGCCACCACGCTGAAGCGCTGCACGTCCTGACCGCCGGTGATGATCTGGTTGCCGCAATGCAGCCAGGCATGGGCTTCCATGACCTCGTCCTCTTTGGCCACGCCCAGATGCAGCACGCCGGGTAGGTCGCGGCGGCGCAGCATCCAATAGCCGGCGACTGCTTGCTCCAGGCACTTGCTGCGCCAGGGGGTGATGCGCGCTACGCGGCGGATCGCCACTCCCACCCGCCGGGCTTTGCTGCGATCCACCCGCGCAGTCGGCGAATGCGCGGCATCCAAACGCGCGGCAATCCACCGGAACGGCAGGGCCACGACCGCCAGCCGTGCCAGCCCGAGCATAACCAGCGCCTCGGCCAGTAGCAAGCGGTCGGCCCAGGAGAGCTGCCGCAGCGTACGCAGCCTACGCCGGAGCGATCTGAACCAGTTTCGCATCGGCCAGTTTTTGCACAAATTCCAAGACGTCCTGCTCGCAGGCCTCACGGTCCACGTCAAACTCGTCCAGCAGCCTGTTGCACACAGTTGTGAGGAGGTGCGGCTGGGCCAGCAGGCTCCAGATTCGCGCGCTGACCGGGTCCATGCCGAAATACTTGTCTGTTTCCAGGTTGAGCAGCACGACTTCGTCGTCAATGTCGCTGGCCAGCAGGCCATCTGCCTGTACGACGGTGGTGTGCAGGTCTATCGAATTGGGTGTGGTCATGTGCGCTCCTTCGCTCTTCCGATTTTAGATTTTGGGTTTGTGATTTTGGATTGTTGCGTACTGCGTTCACACGTCTTCACGTTTCATGAAGTACGCAGTACGCAATTACGCACGTCTCACGTCTCTACGTCTCAGGCCATTCGCCTATTCGCCAACTCCGCCGTGCCCCCCCTACTTCTTACTCCCTTACTCCCTTACTCCCTTACTCCCTTACTCCCTACTCATCATTCATCATTCCGGAGTCGTCTCCTGCCCCCTCCGGCAAATAACCAAACCGGCGCATCACGTCCCTGTGGGCCGACACGATTCGCGTCACCTGTTCGTTGGTTAGCACCTCGCGCCAGCCACCGGCCTGCCCTTGCCGGAAGAACGTCGCATGGTTCCCCGGTTGTTCCCTGAAACCCTGTTCGGCCTCCTGTTGTTGCAACACTTCGAACCGCGAGAAGCGGATGGCCTTTGCCAGCCGGACATCGTTCACGGGCAGGCCGGCGAAGGCCACCACCTGCGCGAACGCGATGCGCGGGTCCTGTTGCATATCCTCGTAGCGCACCAGGTGTACCGGAAACGGTTTGGATGCGTCTAGCCAACTGCGTACGTGCTCGCTCCAGGTGAGCAGCTTCTGGCGGAACTGGTTGTTGCCACACTTGACAGAGGCAGCCAGCGTCGCCTGGGGATTGGCCATGCGGGCGATGGTCTTGTCGATGTGCGTGTCGTTCATGTGATGCCGCATGGAAACGGCCACGTCCAGCGGGTTGCGGGCGATGTAGACGGCTCCCTGTGTCGCCTGCGCCGGAAACAAGGGCCGGCCATCCGGCAGAAAGGTGTAGGCGTCATGCACTTTGACGAAGTGGACATCCTCGTTCGCCGCGGCCAACATTCGGTAGACCTCCGGGCGGCAGGTGTCAATCTCGTCCGCCGTCAGATCCGACGATTCCACGCCGGCGTAGCGTTCAAACAGGCTGTGGCTGCTGGCAATGCCCATCTTCTCCAGCTCGTTGATATTTGCCGGTTCATCGCCGTCGCGCAGATAGTTGCTCAAGAAGGCCCGCAGCCAGGTGTTGCCCGATTTGGGGTACGAGGCCAGCCAGATGATGCTCATTGGGCCAGGTCCTGTTCGATCAGGTCGGCCAGCTCATTGAGCAAGAAGCCGTTCTTGGGGCGTTCGACAAGGCAGACACGCGTGTGACGGGCGAGGGCACCTACATCGGCGAAAAGTCGAGGCCAGGTCTGTCGCGCTTCGCGGAACGGAATCTTGTACAGTTGGGCTTGCAACTCTTTCATCTTGGCGACACCTGTGAGCGGCTCAAACGCGGGGCGCGTCACGCTGCCCGTCGGTGAGAGGAGATACACAGCCCGCAACGGCTGGGGTTCGGCACAAAAGGCACCCTTCTTCAGGGGATAGTGAAACTTCTCCAACTCCGGTCGGATGCGGGGTAGGTCGTCGGTCTCGATGGCGAATCGCCGGCAGGTGTCGGCCCACAGTTTCAGGCGGGGGAAGCCAGATTCGATGACAGGCGTGCCGTCCGTTCGCCGGTTCACAGCGCTGATGTCGTCGGCGAGGATGGGATAGCCGCGCTGATGCAGGGTCAGGGCCAGGGTAGACTTGCCGGCGCCAATCCCGCCGGCGATGACGACCGCTCCCCGCTTTGTGGCCACCGCCGTTCCGTGCAACGGAACCGTTCCCCGCTGGAAAAGGAGCGCGCCCATACAGGAGCCGAGCAGAAAGAGGCGCAACACGTCGTCGTGGTCTGCGCTGGTGCGTTCCACCACGATTTCCCGCCCCTCGCGCACCAGGAAGCGCGCGCCGGCGATGTGCTCGGCCGTCATCAGCCAACGGTTTTTGTTCGCCTGGTAGAAGATCTTGCGCAGGTTGGGGCTATCCAGTGCCGGAGGTGCCGCGCCTTCGTAGATGTGGACGTCCGTGGCACCGGTTGTGGGCAACAACTCCGGCAGGGCGAGTGCCGAAGATAGGGTAAGGCCGAAGGCCTTGTATGTGAATGTGTACGGCGCGATTGGAATTGCCCTCCGATGAGATAGTTGCCCTTGCGCGCCTTCCGACCTGGTCGCAAGAGGCCGCTCGCTTTGGGTTGTGTGCCAACCAAACTGAGACAGTCGTTGCCCGAGCAGCACGTGCGCCCGAGACCAAGCCTTCCTAATTATACAATAACACGCCTGGAAACACAAACCGTCACAGCCCCGGCCTGTGCCAAACGCGGGGCTGGAATCCCTATTTCAGGAGGGAGCTATTCATAACTGGAGTCTGGCGAAAATCATTTCGGCCGTATAACACGGCCTTTTCAGCCACGGATTGCACGGATTTCCACAGATTTCCATCTATGCTTGCTGATTTTTCCGTGGCAAAAACAAGATACGCCAGTGTCCGGTTCATAATTATATTAGGCCCAAAAGGCTTTCTTGAGGTCTTGGAACGCTTCGACCGGGCCTTCGAATTTGTTGCGGCCTAATTCCAGAACGTATACGTAATCGGCGATCTTGAGGGCTTGCCGAATTTCCTGATCGACCAGGAGAATGGTCATACCCTCTTGGTCTCGCAGGTCTACCAGCATTTGGTAGACTTCTGCGGAGAGCAGTTTGGCAAGTCCCGCTGTCGGTTCATCAACCAGGATGACCGTGGGGCCGGTCATCAAAGTACGGCCCAGCTCAACCATGCGTTGCATGCCGCCCGAAAGCTCACCGGCTTTTGAATGCCGCCGGTCTCGCAAGACGGGGAAACGCGCATAGTTCTCCTCCAGCCTACGTTTGATGCGCGACTTGTCGTTGCGGAATGTCCAGGCCCCCAATTCCAAGTTCTCTTCTACCGTCATCCAGCGGAATATCCCCGGATGCTGCGGAATGTACGAAAGCCCCCGCCGGATCAACTGGTAGGTCGGGACTCCCTCGATGCTTTTCTCATCCAGCAGAATCTCTCCCGAGTTGGGCTTCAGAAAGCCGTAGATGGCTTTTAGCATGGTTGATTTGCCCACCCCGTTGGCCCCCAGAATCGCGGTAATCTTTCCTTTTTCCGCTTTGACCGAAATGCCTTGCAGGATATTCAAGTCTTTGTAATAGCCGACGAATAGGTCCTTTACCTCAAGCATCTTTTGAATCCCCCTCCGTCTTACCCAAATAGGTTTCTTCCATAGCCTCCGGGGGTTCTTCTTCCCCAAGATAGGCCTCGATGACGGCCGGATCGTGACGCACCACGTCCGGGGCACCATCGGCAATCAATTCGCCGAAATTCAATACCAGCAGCCGCTGGCTCAAGGTGAAGATTGTATCCATGTCGTGACTGATGATGATGAAGGCTTTGCCTTGCGCGTTGACCGTGGTGATGTACTCGTAGATGATTTCCATGAGCTTGGGGTGGACACCGGCAAAGGGCTCATCGAGGATGATGATGTCGGGATCGAGCATCAAGAGGCGGCCCAATTCCAACAGTTTCTGCTGCCCCCCGGAGAGTGAGCGGCCGTAATCGTTTGCCAGGTGTTCAATGGTCAGGAATTCTAACACCGTCATGGCTTTGTCACGAAAATCGCGTTGGCGTGCCGTGGGGTGCATGGCCAGAGCCGGCACCATCAAGTTCTCCAGGACGGTCATGCGGCGGAAGGCCCGGGTCACCTGGAAGGTGCGTCCCAAACCGCAGCGTGCCACCTGGTAGGGTGGCAAGGTGTCGATGCGCCGGCTATTCAGATAGACCGTGCCCCTGGACGGCTTGATGGCGCCGTCCAGGATGTTCGTGAGGGTGGTTTTGCCGGCCCCGTTCGGCCCGATCAGGCCGACAAGTTCTGGCCCCCGTATTTGAAAGGTGACGCTATTCAGCGCTTGTAAGCCTCCAAAATTCTTGCTGATGTTGTTGACGTCCAGTTCGATCATTTTTATCCCTCTGCTGCCTTACGTTTGGCTACGGTTTCCTCGGCAACGCCGGCTCGTGTCACTCGTTGGATGAGGGGGTGAATCAGTCCGCTCGTCCAGAATCGCAAGGTGATCATCAAGAGCAATCCGAAGAAAACGAGCCGCCAGGTGGTCATGTCCACGGTCACGCTGCCGATGGTGAAACTCGTCCGCAAGAATTCCAGTGCAAATTCGATGATGATGGCCCCTATAGCGGCCCCCAGGAGGCTTTCCAGTCCCCCGATGACAGCCATGGCAATCACCAAACTCATCTGTAAGATCAGGAGGATGTTCGGTGTAATCACGCCGATGTAGTGTGCCTCCACCGCCCCGGCCGCCGCGGCGATCATGCTGGTGATCACGAAGACGAGCACTTTGTAGCGGATGATGTGTACGCCCAGCGCCGCCGCCGCCTCTTCATCCTCGCGGATGGAACGGATGAATAGGCCAAAGCGCGAGATGGACAGCCAGTGCATGATGCCCATGGAGAGCAGGAAGAGTAGGAGCATCACGTAGTAAGGGGGCAATTTGTCTGTCGGCGCGAAGGAGTAGCCCAGGATGTGCACACCTCGTGGAAAGAGGGGGGCCAACTCCAACCCGTTTGGGCCGTCGGTGACTTTGATCTCGGCGTTGAGTGCCACGCGCACGATCTCCGAGAAACCGATGGTGAACAGGGCCAGGTAGGCGGCACGCAGGCGCAAAACCAACACGCCGACCAACAGGCCAAAGAGTCCTCCCATGAGGGCACCCAGGATAATACCCTGAAACGCAGGCAGCCGGTAGATGAGCGTGCCGACCGGCATGTTGGCTTTGCCTGCTTCCAGGCAATTGTTGCCGTATATGTTCATGATCACAAGCCAATATTTGCCCAGGGGGATTTCTTTGCAAATGTGAGTCGGTGCGGTCGTCAGGCGGACGAACTTGCCGTACAGCCCTGTCGAATAGGCGCCAATGGCCATGAAAGCCATGTGTCCAAAGGAGAATTGTCCGGCGTACCCGGCCAGGAGTGACCAACTGGAGGCGAGGATCGCATAAAAGAAGGCCACGATGGCGATGTGCATGATGTATGGCTGTGATTGCAATTTAAGGGGAGCAAGTACCAGGAGCAGTGTACCGCCAATGGTCAGGCCCCAAATCCATTTGGATTGGCTCATAGCTCCCTCCCAAAGAGTCCGGTTGGTTTTAGCAGCAATACGAGTGTCAAAATCACCATGCCGTACGCGGGAATGTAGGCTGCGGCTCGCTGCGGATCGGGGACGCAGCCGGCGCCGAGCGCTTCAACTACGCCGACGATCAGCCCGCCGATAAACGCGCCGGGCAACGAGCCCATGCCCCCCAACACAATGATCACAAAGCCGCGAGCGGAAGCCAGGGTGCCCACCCACGGCACCCACGAGAAGACCTGGACGAGCGCGGCGCCGGCCAGGCCGGCCAGCATCGTGCCGATGCCAAAGGCCAGCGTGTTCATCGTATCGGGATTGATGCCGGTTACGGCGGCAGCCCGGTCCTGGCTCACGGCACGCAAGGCCTTACCGAGCCATGTCTTCTGCAGGAACCATAGCAAAAGGCCCAGTAGCACGAGGGACATCAAGGCGGCCGTCAGGCGTGGCGAGGAGATCGATATCGTGTTGAACAGGTTTACTGTGCTGCTGGTCACTTTTAGCACGGTTGGATGATTGGCAGAAGGGAGACCGAACGCAGGAAAATCGAGGAACCGTTGTACCTTCTTCGGGTTGGCTCCTACCAGTGCCAACGTAAAGTATTGCAAGAAGAACGAAAGACCAAAGGTAACCAGAATAGCATACTCGTCCGGCCGTTCTACCTTTCCCGTATTCATCACGCGCAGGAAGAGAAGTTCAAAGGCCGCGCCGAGGGCAAAGGTCAGGGCGGCGGCCAGCAGAATGCCCCAAAATGGGCTCATTCCGGGGAACCAGACCACGGTGAAATAGTAAACGGCCATGCCGCCAATCATGTAGAACTCGCCGTGCGCAAAACTTACAATCCCGACGATAGAAAAGATCAGCGTCAACCCTAAGGCCATCAGACCGTAGATGATTCCCACAATCAGGCCGTTGGTGACTTGCGTGGCCACGAAGGGGCCGTTGGTCACGCACAGATTATTGGGGTCTGCTGCGGCAAAAGATGCCGCGAAGATTGCCAGAATAACAACCCCTGGGACCACGACCCATTTCCAATTCAATCTGGGGGTGAGATACCACAAAGGGGCCAGGGCAAACGGTCCGCCGGCGGCACCGATTGCTGTGCCGGCCAGGGCGGCCTGGGAAACATCCAGATCCTTTTTGGAGTAAATGCGGGGGGTGACAATCCCTCCTACCGCTCCCCATCCGATGATCCACAGAAGTGCCCACCAAAAATAATAAGCATGTTCCATAGTCTAACCTCGTAACACGTGTGATCAGAGCTGACAGGTTTTCAAAACCTGTCAGCTCTCCTGCTCCTTGGAGTCAGAATGTGTAATGAGCAAGGCAGCCCCGGAGCCCCGGAGCTGCCTTGCCAAACCGTCAAACCGTCAAACCGTTGGCCTGCTAGGGCAGGATTGGATCAGCGGTCTTGTAGGCGTCGGGGAAGACGACGGCTGCATCAGCCGAACTCTGTCCCTTTTCCTGGTATTGCACCATGGTGATGGCCGGTTTGGGGAACTGGTGCCACCACTTTGCGTCGGTTCCTGCGGGGATTGGGTTGTGCGTGCCATAGGGGAAGGTGATCGTCCCCAGTGCGCCATTGTACGAAATGTGTTCCAGCGCGCTGATGATGGCATCGGGGTCGGTACTCTTGGCCTCGTTGATCGCCTGAGCCATGAGCTTGAGCGAGTCGTAGGCTTCCATGGCGTACGATTCAGCAGACGTCTTGCCGGTCTTTTCGGTATACTTGGCTACGAAGGCTTTGGTCGCATCAGTGTACAGCGCCCTCGGGAGCCCGACGCGCCGGTAGAAGCAGTTCTTGCCATCCGGTACGTTGGTCCAGAAGCTATCGCTATCGTCGGCCACCTGGTTGCAGATCATCTTCACGTCTTGCGGTCCGATGCCCGCTTCAGCCGCCTGTTCCTCGAAGTTGTACGAGGTTTCGCCGGTCAGCAACACCAGGATCAGATCGGGGTTCGCTGCTTTGATGCGCTCGATGATGCTGGAGAATTCCTGCGTGCCGAGGTCCGCCGAGAAGGTCGTAGCGGAAATACCGAGGTCGGCCAGTCGTTTGGTGGTCTCTTCGGCTGCGGGAATGCCATAGCCGGTGTTTTCGGTCATGATGACGACGCTCTTGACACCGAGCGATTGAATGAAGTGCGCATCAACGCCGGCAACTTCTGAAGAGACAGGAGCGATGCGGAAGACCTCAGGATACTCGACCGAGGTGATCTTGTCATTCCAGGTTTCGGCAAATATGGTGGGCATGTGGTTGGCATGGGCCACCTCTTTCGCCGTCAGGCCCACAGCGCTGTGATACTCGCCAACGACCCCGACAACCTTGTCCTGGTTGATCAAGCGTTCCATGGCAGCGGTACCACGTTCCGGCAGACCTTCGGTGTCTACCAGGACCAGTTGCACCGGTTTGCCCAACACGCCGCCGGCCGCGTTGATCTCGTCCAAGGCGATCTCGAAGGCGGCTTTCATCGCCGTGCCGCCCGTTACGGAGCCTGGCGCTGAGAGAGGCGCTAGCGCGCCAATCTTGATGCCGCCCGCAGCACCGACGTTGGATACCTGCTTCTTGAAGTAAGCGTCAGCTTCTTCTTTGCTGGGGATGTAGACTTTCCACCCAACTTCGATCTCGTCGGAGTTCTTGATTTTGGCGTAGCTGCTATCTTCGGCGTTTTTCTGGTTCGTGTAGTAGGTGATCGCCGGATAGGAAAGTATGTCGCCCAGGAATTTGTCCGCCAACTTACTCAGCCAGTCGTCGGCCACGATAACGTAGTCTTGCCCGCCGCTCTGCGTTGGGGGAGCGGCCAATACGGTTACTGCTGGCAATGTCAGTGCCAGGATCATGATCATCAGTGATATGAGTAACAGTTTCTTCTTCACTTGTGTTATTCCTCCCTTTTGATAACTACACCTAAACGTTTCAACCTCTTTTGCTGATCCGTCTTTTCTTGATTTCCGGGCATCCCCCCTTTCGAAAATGGACGACAGACTACCGGCGATGAGCGTGTTGTGTGCTGCGTGTCAGGTGTCACGTGTCACGTGTTCGTTTTGCGTAATCCGTGACGTGACGCGTGGCACGTATTGCGTGTTGCGTTTGCATTCTAGAACGCTCGCACGTCTTCACGTTTCACGCCATTCATCATTCCGCATTCATCATTTCAGAGTCCGCTACTTCGCACACCGGAAGCCGATGTCGTCGTTGGCCGTGATTTTCGGATCGCCACCGTTGCGGTTGGTGCTCAGGACATACTTGGCCCCGTCGAACCAGCCGCCACCGCGTATGCTCCGGTAACTGGCGTTGTAGTGCGGGTCCTTGTAGCTGCTTCCCGGATAGGCGAGGTAGGGTGAATCGACCCATTCTTTCACGTTGCCGGCCATGTCGAAGACTCCGTACCCGTTCGCCGGATAGCTGCCAACGGATGTCGTCTGCCGCAAGCCGCCGTCTTTGCCATTGAACTTCGTTGCGTCATACGTGTTGCCCCATGGGTAGAGGAAATTCTTCGGCCCGCGTGCTGCCTTTTCCCATTCGAATTCTGTGGGCAGCCGCTTGCCGGCCCAAGTGCAGAAGGCTTTGGCATCGTCGAAGGTTACGAAGACTACGGGATGATTGTCTTTGCCATCTTTGTAGGCCCAGCGCCAGTTTTGCTGGCTGCCTTGTCTTTCTCGGTATGTTTGGTATCCCGTTGCCTGGACGAAGTCGGCGAAGTCGGCGTTGGTCACCTCGTAGGCATCGATCTTGAAGGCCGGCAGGTCCATCTGTTGCGCCGGCGCTTCGTTGGGGTCGCTGTTGTCGTTTCCCAGGCTGAATGTGCCGGCGGGGATTTCTACCATCACATCGGTGATGGCCGGCACGGCGACTGTAGCCGCGCCCGCTGGCAGGGGGGTACGAGTAGACCGCGCCGTTGGCGTGGGGGGAGGTGGCGGCGGTATGTCGGTTGGTCGAATGGCGATAATGGTGGGACTGCGTGCCGCTTGTCCGTTCGCGCTGCCTGCGCCTTGGGATGTTTGGGCCGGTCGCGGTGTGGGTGTGGCTTCTACCTGGTCCACTACATCTCCGCAAGCAACCAGCAATAGTGAAAGCAGAGCGAAAAGGATAACAATTACGTAGGACGGACGGTGATCTCCGTTGCGCATCGTGCTCTATCTCCTCGTTGAAACTATGAAATTGAAAATCGTCGAGCGTGTTGTGTGGTGCGTATTGCGTGTTGCGTGGATCGGCGGATTACGCATCACGCCATCTATTTTCAAAGCAGTGCCCATGCCCGCCCTGCGGGCGCCACCAAGGATGAAAATGGCGGGACGTGAAACGTGAAGACGTGAAACGTCTTACGCATCACGCATCACGTTTTACCTGACACCTGACACATTATTTTCATAACAGTGCCCATGAGCGATTGCACGCCACTATGGATGAAAATCGGGCAGCAGGCGCCGGAAGCCCCGAAGCCCCCCCAGCCCCCCAACTTTGGGGGGAGTCGGATGGTTCCCCCCAGGATTGGGGGGGTAGGGGGGCCGGAAAGCCGTCTATTTTCATAACAGCCAGTCCACGATTTTCTCGGTGGCTGTGACCACTTCTGCACACCAGGTGTGAATGAAGCTGTCCGGCAGCTCGTCGTGTAACGGGATAGATTCGCTTGCCGTAAGGGCCTTGGCTCCGTCGAAGTTGACGTAGGCCATCCGGGCGGTGAGTTCTTCGGGTGGGCGCTCGAATGAGACGCCCGGAATCATCGCCACACCGGTGTCTTGCAAGAGTCGTTCGCACAGTGTGGGGCTGTCGTGGATGCCCCGTTCCGCCAGTCGCCCGGCCAGCGGCGAAAAATCGGGGAACAGATAGAACGCTCCCACCGGCTTGTGGACACGCACCCCCGCTTGTAACAAGGCGTCGGCACACCAATTGCCCAGCTTAGCCAATATCCGTCGCGAGTGCCACAAGTATCGCTCGATGCGGATACCTCCCCGAAAGGCTCGCACCGCCGCACATTGAATGGGCGCACTCACCGAGGTGTAGGTCTCGCTGGCCACAGCCGCCATGCCATCCAGGAGCCAATCCAGGGAGGGCGGGAAAGAAAAGGTGCCCAATCGCCAGCCGCCGGCCCCACACCATTTTGAAAGGCCGGAACTGATGATCGTTCCCTCCGGGTAGAACTGTGCCACAGATATGTGTTCCCCTTTGTAGTGGAGCTGGCCGTATATCTCGTCGGACAGCAGGATGATCTCGAACTTTCGCGCCACCTCGGCGATTGCTTTGAGTTCCTCTATCGAATAGCTGACCCCATTGGGATTGTTGGGATATGTCAGAATCAGAAGACGGGGCCTGTAGAGATCATCCTCGCTTTCACAGACATCCGTCAATTGCTGGGGCGATATGCGCCACCCTTCCTCGAAAGTGGTAGAAACCAGTCGTAGTTTGCGCCCCAGTATCTTGGCTTGCGGTACATACGAAACCCAGCAAGGCGTAGGGATGATGATTTCTCCGTAGAACACGATCTGCAGAAGGAACATCAACTCTTTGGAGCCGGGGCCAATCAGAACCCCCTCTGTCTGAACATCCACGTGGTCCTTCAGCCGGTGAAACCTGGCCACGGCTTCCCGCAACTCTGGCAACCCTTTCACCGGAAGGTAGTTCTTTTCCGAGGCGTGGAGCCTCAGGGCCTCGACGACCGGTGGCGGGACTGGGAAGGGGGATTGCCCCAACCCAAATTTGTATATCATTGTGCCTTGTTGGCGAAGCTCGTTCGACCGTTCGTTGATGGCCAGTGTTGCCGAGGGGCCCAGCCCCCGTACGTCGAGATTCAAACTTACGTGTTTGTTGATTTTCATGATGGTTTGCTGTTATGGAAATAATGTGTCAGGTGTCACGTGTCACGTAAAACGTGATGCGTGATGCGTAAGACGCAATACGCAATACGTTTCACGTCTTCACGTTTCACGTCCTACGATTTTCATCCTTGGTGGCGGGCAGCCGCTCGTGGACGCTGCATTCATCGTTCTAGAGCCCTGGATCCCCATTTCGGAGTGGGCCGCCACAAATAGTATAACACCTACTTAGGATTGTGTCAAGGGGGGGGTTCTATGTCTTCCTTTGAGACCTATTATGGCACAATTGTGAGCTCTGTCAAGGTGAGGGCATCTTCGCCAGAGACAAGCAACAAACGCCGGCCGGTGTCTGGCCGGTACCAGCCGGCCTGGATGGTGTAGTGGCCTGTGGGGAGGTCATCCGCTAACGGGAGGTTGACACTTTCGCGGATCTGTTCGCCACTGTCCCACTGTGATGTAGGATAGAACCCGCCCATGGGCTGCCCGTCATATTGTGCGCGGACCTTTCCATTGTCGTCGAGGAGATGCACGAACAATGTGTAATCCCGTGCGGGTCGGCGGTCGCTTTGCCATAGGAAAGTAAGTGATTGCTCTGTGCCCTTTCGCGCCGTCTGTTTTCCGGGCAGTGGCTCCACGCCCAACAGACGAATCGTATTGCCAAAAACAGGAGGTTCGGCCAGACGCGGGATTGGCCCGGCACTGGCAGCCGGCGGTACAACCACGTAGTCTAGAACCGCGTGGTCCGCGCCCTGCGCTGTCCACACTTTTCCGTCGGCCAGGCGGTACAATCCCGCGTCGATGCGGTAGCGACCGGGCGGCAAATCTCGTGGCAGGTTCCAGGTGATGTGATCCGGATAGCGAATGTCTCCGGCCCAATTTGACGGAGGGTAGCGTCCCTGCAAAATCGCTACATCTACTTGGCTGTAGAATCGCCCGTCCTCTCCGACCAGGTGGAGGAAGAGTTGCGGTGTGTCTGCTACGTGGCCGGTGCGTTGCCAGACCAACTCGACCGGCAAAGCCTCTTGCGGGCCAACGACCAGCTCGCCCCATTTGCCGGTTCCTCGTTGTCTTGGCGCGCCGATGCGGTAGGCACGCAGCAAAAGGCCGTTCTCGAAGCGGTCGGAGCGGGCGCGGGAGACGGCATACGTTTGCTCCGGTCGTGAACGGAAAACGAGCGAACGCTGGTTGGAGTCAACCAGTTCCATGCGATCCCACACGAGTTGCACGAATGCCGGGTCGTAGTGGGTATACAGCCGCGTGCTATCTGTGACGAACCAGGTGGTGGCAGGCTGCTCGAGGAGCGCAGCCATTTCACCGGCGGAGCGAATCAGGGGCGTGCCTAGCCAGCGATCTACCCACTGCCCGTCGCGCCGCAGGACGAACTCTTCGTATCCCACGGACATGGCGAAGCGATCCACGCGCCCGATTTCCGTCATGGATGCGGCCGGCGCCGTCGTGACGATGCGGTCGGCCGGCCCGGCGTTCTCCTTTACGTAGGCGAAGCTCTGGCGATAGCCGATTTCCGGCGTGCGAATTACGGCCCAAGCCGGCCACCCGCCGGCGACCAGAATGACCAGTGTGATGACAACGGTCGTGCGCTGCCGCATCGCTCCCACCGACAAGCGCGATCTGATCCGGCCGGCTAGCACATCGATTCCCAAAGCAGACAGAATGGCAAATAGGGGCAGCAACTGGATGAGGTACCGGGGGCTTTGCCAGGTTGATCCCACGAGCAGAATCATTTGTGCCGGCACAAGCAACCACACCAGGGCCGGCAGGGTGGCCGCGGCGCGAAGCGGGCGTGCGAGCCGTGACCAGTTGACCGGAATGATCAGCACCACGACCAACAAGGACAAGACAATTCGATCGGGCGCGGTGAAGAAGGGGAGTACACTTTTCAGGCCGTCCACTGTGTGTGCCAGGGGCACGATGGCAGGCCGTGATCCGGCGAGGGTGCCAAACGTACCCTGCCCCAGCGCAATGAATCGCTGCAACGCAAAGCGTATACCGATCCCGGCCGCCACCAGCGCCGTCTCGAGCGCCATGGCCGGCCGCATGAACCAGCGTTTTCCCCTGATCCAGAGGGCGGCTGCGAGCCAAGGGGCAAAAGCCATCGCCGCTTCCGCGTGTGTGAAGATGGCCAGCAGCAATAACAGCCAGGCCGCGCGTCGCAGCCGGGGGCGGTCCGCGACCAGCACGCCCTCCACAAAAGCGATGCAGGCCGCCAGAAGGAAAAATTGCAACAGCGCGTAGCTCCGTCCGCGTGCCCCCCAGAGCACAGCGTCGGGCAGCACCGCCCAGATGGCCATGGCCCACAAGCCCACCGCCGGCGAAAAGCGCTTCCGCCCCCAGGTGTAGAGCAGGGTCAGCGTGCCGGCGCTGGCCAGCAGGGAGAGCCAGCGTACCGATTCAACGTGGGGGCCGAACAGTGCGACAAAGAGCGCTGCCAGGTAGGAAAAGGGGAGGTCGTGCCCATAGAAGATCCCCGAAGGGAGAATGGGCAGCCCGCGCCGGAGAATCGACTCTGCGACCAGCAGCGTGCTGGGCTCGTCCACAAAAGGTGACGCCGTCCAGAGGTAATAGCCGCGCAGCAGGATTCCGGCTGCGCCCACTGCGAG
>JAADHH010000129.1:0-9626 GCA_013151955.1 Chloroflexota bacterium | reverse complement strand
GAGTCGCGCCGGCCAGAAGCATAGACCAGCCCGCCCAGGGCACCAATCGTCGCGCGATACAAGTGAAATAGCAAGGAAAGGGAGAATGCTACCGGCGGTGACAGGCCCACTTGGGCGAAGAGAAAAACGTAGCCGGCATCTTGCACCCCCAGCCCATTCAAAGAGATGGGAAGCATGGTAGCCAGCGTAATCACGGGAACGAACAGGAAGAAAGGCAACAACGACACGTGTAGCCCCAGGCTCTTGGACAGCAGAAAGACGATGAAAACCGATACGCTCTGAAAGACCAACCCAATGCCGGTTGCCGCACCGAGCAGCCGCTTTCTGTTTCGGTATTGCGAGAGGGTGTCCAGGAAGGCCAGCGCGCGCCGGCGAAGCGTGGATGGCAACACAAGGTTCGTGAGTCCGGCAAGTAGTCTTTGCACTTTGGTGATGAATATGGCCCCGCCCAGTACCAAAACGGCCGTGGCCGTTCCTGCCAGGACAAGGAGGGCTGCTCCACGCCATTGCAAGGGGACGAAAAATACGCTGATGCTTCCGATGATCAGCATGGCCAGTACGCCGGTCGCCCGGTCGAGGAGCACAGACGCCGTGGCCAGTTCGGCGTTGGCATGGCCGTGGGTCAAGTCGTAGACGCGCCGTACGTCCCCGCCCACACTGGTCGGCAGGAACATGTTGAAGAAAGTGCCCACGAGATAAAACCTGAAGAGGGTTGCCAGGGATACCCGGGTGCCGTGGCCCCTCAACAGCAACTGCCATTTGTAGGCGCTCAGCAACATCATAGCGAGGCCCAATGTCAGTGCCGCGAGCAAGTACAATGGTTGCAACTGTGGCCACAGTGCGATGAGTTGTTGCCTATCGAGGTGGGACAGGATGTAGCCCAGAAGAGCCAGGCTGACAGCCGGACGCAGAATGCGGCCCAGGCGTGGTGGGGTCACACTCGCTCGCTCCACCGTTGGAATGCCGCATCGTATGCGGTGAGCAATTGACGGGCTGTCTGTTCCCAGGAAAACTTTTCTACCGCTCTTCGACGCAGCCGCGCCCCCAGTATGTGCGCGCGCTGGGGATTCTGCAGCAGACCGGCGATGGCTTTGGCCAATTCCACGGTTTGCCCCAGCGGGGCGTAGACTCCGGCATCTCCCAAAATCTCATGGTTGACCGGCGTGTCGAAAGCGACCGTGGGCAATCCCATCGCCATGTAGTTGTACAGCTTACCGTTTGATTCCGTGCTATCGAGTTTGGGGGAGACGGCGATATCGCCGAGGGCAAGATATTGGGGAGCGTCTCGATAGTCCAGCCGCCCCGTAAAGGTCACGTGTGCCCCGACACCTAACTGGCGCGCGCGTTCACGGTACGTTTCCACTTGGGGATAGCCCATGATCAGAAAATGTGCGTTCGGTACGTTTTCCAAAACCTGCGGGATAGCTGCCATCAGGTGGTCCACACCCTGGTAACGGTTCAGCAGGCCCAGGTAGACAACAATCGGGTGACCGGAGGGTACCGGCGGGGCCAACCCGTCAGGCTGAATGTCGTCACGAAACATGCCGGTGTCTACACCATCCTGCGCCAGGAGCACGCGGGCGATGGCGAATTGACTGCGCAGCTCAGATTCGACTTGCGCACACGAGGCCACCAGCATGTTGGGGTGATGATCAATGGCTCGTTCCAGGTAATGAAGTGGGGCCAGGAGGAGCCGGTTTCCACCCAAAAACCGGTGTGCGTGCAATTCGCCGGTCAGGCTGCCCTGGAGATCGCCGATCGAAGGGATGCGAAGCCGGCGCCCGGCAATGCCGGCGAGCAGCGTCCCTTCATGCAGATGACCGTGCAGGACGTCTGGCCGCCAGCGCCGGGCCACTTTCCAGGTGAGGCCGAGCAACAACAGGTCGAGATAGAGTTTGTGCAGGGAAGGGCCGGCCTCCAACTTGTTATACCACGGAACGTTGGGAATGCGATAGGTCTCCAGCTCACCGATTTCCCGGCCATTGTGGTAGGTGCAAAGGGCGACCTGATGGCCCAAAGCGCTCAACGTGCGCGCTTGCTCGTAAATGCGCACATGACAGCCCCGGTCCGCGAAAAAAGGGGTCGGGGCAATCATCAAGATTTTCATGTTGCCGGTCTCGCCTCCCGTGGTGTATCGGGGTTGGAGGCGGGCAGCGTGGACTCCATCGCCTTGTGGCCGTCGTCCGCTTCGGACGCCAGCACTTCCCGAATCACATAAATCGGTTTGTGTTGCGTCCCGTGATAGGTGCGTACAACCAGTTCACCCAGTAGGCCCATGGTGATGAACTGCACGCCGACAAGGGTCAGCAGGATGGCCAGGAGCAGCAAGGGGCGACCGGATATCGGCTGTTGGAGAATGATGCGCACAACGCCCAGGTACATCGTGAGCAGTATGCCGCCGGCAAACGTCAGCAGGCCGAACAAGCCAAAAATCTGGATCGGGCGTGTGGCATAGCTGAGCAAGAACCGTACTGTCAGGAGGTCGAGCATAACACGAAATATCCGCGACAAACCGTATTTGGATTTTCCGTGTTGGCGGGAGCGATGGTTCACCGGTATTTCGGCAACGGAAACCCCCATCCAACTGGCCAGCGCCGGGATGAACCGGTGGAGTTCGCCGTACAATTGCAAGTTCTTGACCACTTCTCGGCGGTAGGCTTTGAGGGAGCATCCGTAATCGTGCAGGTGTACGCCTGTAGCCGAAGAGATCATGGCGTTTGCCATCATCGAGGGGAGCCGCCGTGTGAGAAATGTGTCTTGCCGGTCCACGCGCCAGCCGCTGACTACATCGTAGCCTTCGTTGAGTTTGTCCAACATGCCGGGGATATCTGCCGGGTCGTTTTGCAAATCCGCGTCCAACGTGACGACCACCGCCCCCTGGGCACGGGCAAATCCGGCCGCAAATGCGGCCGTCTGCCCGAAATTTCGGCGGAAGCGGATCACGATCAGGCGGTCGTCCTCTGCCTGCAACGCACGCAAGCGCTCAAAACTGCGGTCAGCACTCCCGTCGTCCACGATGATCACTTCGTACGGTTGATTCAGCGATTCCATCGCCGTGGTTAGTTCGTGGTAGAGGGGTGCGATATTTTCCTCTTCATTGAAGAGAGGGATGACGACCGAAACCTGTACCTGCTCCATTTTGTTGTTACCCCTGTTTTGAAAACAGTCGTCAGATGTCAGTAGCCAGTCGTCAGAACGTGTTGCGTGCCGCTCGCCCATTGAAAATTGACATTTGACATTTGATCATTGACCATTGCGCCCCGTCATTTTCGTTCGGGGGTTCATCAAAGCCAGTTTATCAAACTTGTCCCATTTCGTCAAATGGCAGAGTTGCAGGGGGGTGCGGCAATCACGATTTGCGCTTTTGCATTTCCTATGCTATACTCCTTTTACACAACCGCATACGCATACCTGTACGACCGTGGTGCCTGTCGCCCCGGATGGCAGGGCTTAAAGGCGAAGCCGGTGAGAGTCCGGCGCTGTCCCGCAGCTGTAAGGGCAGAGCGTAGTCAAACAGAATCTGACATCTGATGACTGACTACTGTCCAAGCCAGATCGCCCGCCCCGGTCGTGCTCACACAACCTTCGTGGAAGGGGGGTGGGGCATAGCTGATACATCGTAACCCCCTCTTGGCTTCGGGCAAGGGGGCACCGGTATTACCCGACCTGGCTGACGAGGTCGGGTTTTTTTGTTGTGGCGGCGTCCACGGGCGCGCGACCCAGCGCGGAGACGCCTGCCATCTGATATCTGGCACACACAACTCAAAACTCGAGACCCTGAAGGAGGAACACCTTACATGAGACGCAAGACCCTGTTGACGACAATCCTGACCCTGGTGGTTATTTCGTTGTTGGCGGCCTGTGCGCCGGCACCGGCACAGCCGGCACCGGTACCGGCAACGCCCACATCGGCGAAGCCGGCGACATCCTTTCCCCTTTCGATCACCGATAGTCTGGGGCGCGAAGTCACGCTCGCCGCGCAACCGCAGCGCATCGTCTCGCTGGCCCCGTCGAATACCGAGATTCTCTTTGCTGTGGGAGCCGGCGACCAAGTCGTGGGCGTGACCAAGTTTTGCAACTATCCTCCAGAAGCCAAAACGCGCGAGCAGATCGGCGGCTTCTCCGCCAAGACGATCAGCGTGGAAAAAATCGTCGCCCTCAAGCCCGACCTGGTCCTCTCCGCCGGAAAAATCCAGCAGCCGGTTATCGAAGCACTGGAGCAGGCCAAGATTCCTGTCGTTGCTCTGGACCCACAGACGTTCGATGATGTGTATGCCGGCATTCTGACCGTGGGGCAATTGACCGGGCATAAAAAGGAAGCGGACACCGTAGTCACGCAAATGAAAAGCCGGATTGCCGCGGTGCAAGCCCAGGTGAAAGATATTCCCGCGGACCAGCGCCCGACTGTCTTCTGGGAAGTGTGGGATGAGCCGTTGATGACTGCCGGCCCGACCACGTTTACGGGCCAAATGATCGAGCTTGCCGGCGCGACGAACATCTTTTCTGACGTGAAGGAGCAATACCCGCAGGTCAGCGCAGAAGAAGTGATCAGCCGTAACCCCGCCGTCATCCTGGGGCCGGACAGTCATGCCGAAGCACTGACAGCCGAAAAGGTCAAGGCGCGGCCAGGCTGGGGCAATATCCGGGCGGTGCAGGACGGCCGCATCTATCTGATCGATGGCGACATCGCCTCCCGCCCTGGCCCGCGGCTGGCCGACGGCGTCGAAGCCATTGCCAAAGCGCTCTACCCGCAGAAGTAGCCGGCCCGCTTGGCGTGGAGCGTGAAGCGTCGAGCATCGAGCGTGACCACCGCGCCGAAATTCAGGACAGGGCTCGGTCGGGAGACCTTCGCCCAGCGGTGGCCACTGACGATTGACATCTGACTACGCCTATGACAATACAGCGTTACGCAATCCTAATCACCGGTCTGGCCGTGCTGCTGGCCATTGTGCTGGTGTTGAGCCTCGGGGTAGGGGCGGTGGCCATCCCCCCCGAACGGGTGCTCGCTGCGCTGGCCGACCGGCAAGGGCTTTCGGCACCCCGCACCGACGTAATCATCGTCTGGGACCTGCGCATGGCGCGCACGTTGCTGGCCGGATGCGTGGGGGCGGGGTTGGCCGCAGCCGGCGCCGCCTTCCAGGGCCTCTTCCGTAACCCGCTGGCCGACCCCTTCGTGGTGGGGGCATCGGGCGGTGCGGCCCTGGGGGCGACGCTGGCCATCACCGCCGGCCTCACATTCACCGGAGTCGGCTTTGGCCCTGTGCCCCTGGCCGCATTCGTGGGATCGTTGCTGGCCGTGGCCGTGGTGTACGCCGTGGCAGAGGTGGGCGGCGAGGTGCCCGTCGTGGCCCTTCTGCTCGCCGGCGCAGCCTTGAGTACGATCCTTTCTGCGCTGGTCTCCTTGATCATGTTGCTCAACGACCGCGATTTGCTGGAAGTTTTCACCTGGCTGATGGGCGGATTCAGCGGACGCAGTTGGCCTCACCTCTGGGCCAGCGCTCCCTACCTGCTGGTTGGGCTGGTGGCGATATGGCTACTCTCGCGCCCCCTGGACGCACTCGCCTTTGGCGAGGAGACGGCGCAAAGCCTGGGCCTGCCGCTGACCCGGGCGCGCAGCCTGATCGTGGCCGCGGCCAGCCTGACCACAGCAGCGGCCGTGGCCGCCGGCGGCATCATCGGCTTCGTCGGCCTGATTGCCCCGCACGCCGCGCGTTTGCTGTTCGGCTCGGCGCACCGCCGGCTCATTCCGGCCAGTGCCCTGCTCGGTGCGTTGCTCCTGTTGCTGGCCGACGACCTGTCGCGCACGCTTTTGGCACCGGTGGAAGTGCCGGTCGGCATCGTTACGGCCCTGTTGGGCGGCCCATTTTTCCTTTACCTGCTCAAGACCCGCCAGAAGGAGTTGGGAGGTGGCTGAGTTGAGCAACGTGGAAATCAAAGACCTGACCTGTTCCTACAACGGCCAGACCGTGTTGGCCGATTTTTGCCTCTCGGCAGAATCGGGGTTGGTCCTGGCGATCATCGGCCCGAACGGTGCTGGCAAGACAACGTTACTGCGCGCGATTGCCCGGCTGCTGCGGCCCCGGCGGGGTGCTGTGCTGCTGGGCGGCGAAGATGTTTGGCAATTGCCGCCCCGCAATGTCGCTCGCCAACTGGCCCTGGCCCCGCAGACCAACGGCCTCTCTTTGCCCCTGACGGTGGAACAGGCGGTCGTCTTGGGCCGCACGCCACATCGTGGCTGGCTGCTGCCCTTCTCTGCCGGTGACCGGGCCGTCGTCGACCGCGTCCTGCGCCAGACCGGTCTACTCGATCTGCGCACTCGTCGCATCACCGACCTTTCTGGCGGCGAACAACGTCGCGTGATCCTGGCTCGAGCCTTGGTGCAGGAGCCGCAGGTGCTGCTCATGGACGAACCTACGGCCAACCTGGACATGAAATACCAGACAGAGATCCTCGATCTGGCTCGCCATCTGGCTCACCACAACGACATGACCGTGATCATTACTTTGCACGACGTAAATCAGGCCGCACTGTATGCCGACCGGCTGGCTTTGCTGGCGGAAGGGCGTTTGCTTTCCACCGGCGTACCCGGCGACGTGTTGACCCCTGCGTGGATGGAGCAGGCCTACAATATTCCGGTCATCGTCACCCGTCACCCCCTCTATGACACGCCGATGGTTATGCCGGTGGTGGAGCGGGCACGGGGGCGTAGGGCGTTGAGCGAGAAGCCAGTCTGAAACGATGAATGCAGAACGATGAATGATGAATCGAAGAAGTAGGGAGTAGGGAGAGCGTGGAGCGTTCTAACGTGACAACGCAATACGCAACACGCAACACGGATTACGCAATATGCAATCAAAAGTCATGGGAGGGCCGATCTAATGTCGAGCACGAGTACGCGGCAGGGCCTTATCATTGTCAACACCGGAGATGGCAAGGGAAAGACGACGGCCGCATTGGGCGTTTTGCTGCGCGCCTGGGGACGCGGGTGGAACATCTCTGTGGTCCAGTTTATCAAACAGGAAACGGGCCGGTGGGGCGAGGTGCAGGCGGCAGAGAAGCTGGGCATCGAATGGCACAGCATGGGAGATGGGTTCACGTGGAAGTCGAAAGACCTGGACAAGACGACCGAAAAAGTCCAGGCGGCGTGGTCGCTGGCGCAGGAGAAGATCGCCGGTGGCGTGTATGACCTGGTGATCCTGGACGAGATGACCTATGCCTTCCGGTTTGGCTGGCTCGACCTGCACGAGGTCATCTCTTGGTTGCGCGCCAACCGTCCGCCTGCCGTACACGTGATCATCACCGGACGCGACGCACCGTCCGAGCTGATCGAGTTTGCCGATTTGGTTACGGAAATGTGCAAGGTCAAACACCCGTACGACCGGGGCATCCCTGCCCAACCAGGCATTGAATTCTGAGACGACGGACGCCGAACTTGCCCGCATTGGCTCCCCGGGGCCGAGCTGGTGGAAACTGCCGGCAGGGAGCGACTACGAAATGACGGGCAGAAAGAGGTAGAGGTAGAGAGGAGACCGGGAACCCGAAACTCGAAACCCGAAACTCGCGTCAGGGAGGAGAACATCATGTCCTTACAACAACTGATCTCACAAATTGGTCCGTTGGACAAACAAGCCATGTCTGCTGCTCGTAGCCGGCAGGATATGTTGACCAAGCCACAGGGGAGCCTGGGCCGGTTAGAGGCGTTGTCCATTCAGGTTGCCGGCATCACCGGCACCCCCCGTCCGCGCATCGAGCAGAAGGTCATCGTCACCATGGCCGGTGATCATGGTGTGGTGGCCGAGGGGGTGAGCGCCTACCCGCAGGAAGTCACGCCGCAGATGGTGTATAATTTCCTGGCCGGCGGCGCGGCGATCAACGTGTTGTCACGATATGTCGGCGCGCGCGTAGTCGTCGTGGACATGGGCGTGGCCGCCGAAATGGAACCGCACCCGAAGCTGGTGGACAAGAAGGTCGCCTCCGGCACGGCGAACATGGTGGCCGGGCCGGCGATGGGCCGCGCGCAGGCCATAGAGTCGCTCGAATCTGGCGCATCGGTGGTGGAGAATGAGCTGGCTCGCGGGTTGGACATCCTCGGCACGGGAGACATGGGCATTGGCAACACCACCCCTTCCGCGGCCGTCGCTTGTGCACTGACCGGCCGGCCGGCTGCGGACGTGGTCGGTCGCGGCACCGGCGTGGATGATGCCGGCTTGGCCCGCAAGGCCGCCGTGGTCGAAAAGGCCCTCGCCGTCAACCGGCCCGACCCTGACGACGCGCTCGACGTGCTGGCGAAGGTGGGCGGGTTCGAGATCGGCGGGCTGGCCGGGGCCATGCTGGCTGCGGCTGCCCATCGCCGGCCTGTCGTTGTGGATGGCTTCATCTCGACGGCCGCGGCGATGATCGCTGTGGGCCTGGCCCCGCAGATTCGCCCGTACCTCATCGCGGCGCACCGTTCACAGGAACAGGGCCACCGCATCATGCTCGATTGGCTCGATCTGAAACCGCTGCTCGATCTGGACCTGCGCCTGGGCGAAGGGACCGGCGCAGCCCTCGGTATCGCGCTGACCGAGGCGGCTTGCCGAATCCTGGACGAGATGGCAACGTTCGGCGAAGCAGGTGTGTCGGAGGGCGAGGAGAGTCTCTGAAATGATGAATGCGGAATGATGAATGATGAATTGGGGGAGTCGGAAGTAGGGAGTCGGGAGTAGGGGGCGAGGGTCGACGGCAGAACGATGAATGATGAATGATGGAAGATAGAGAGGGGAGATAGAGAGGGTGGAGCGTGCAAACGTAACACGCAACACGCATGGAGCATCTAAAACCCAAAATCCAAAATCTAAAACCCAAAATTGCTTTCTGTCGGCGCTGCAATTTTTGACCGTTGTGCCTCCACTTGTTCGCCGGCCTTTCACGTTGCCGGAGCTGGGGGGAGCGGTGGGCTATTTCCCGCTGGTCGGCGTGTTGTTGGGGCTGGTGTTGACCGCCCTGTACGCGGCTCTGCGAATGTTCCTGCCGCAAAATGTCGTTGCCGCGCTGGTGCTGACTGCGTGGGTGATCCTCACCGGCGCGCTGCACCTGGACGGCTTCCTGGACGCATCCGACGGCCTGTTTGGCGGAACGACGCCGGAGGATCGCCTGCGCATTTTGCGGGACGAACAAGTGGGCGCGTTCGCCATGGCCGGCGGCCTGTTGCTTCTGCTCGTGAAGTACACCGCTCTCTCTTCGTCGCCCGACCCGTTTCCGGCCCTGTTCCTTGCGCCGGTGTTGGGGCGCTGGGGCATGGCGCTGGCAGTCGTCGCCTTCCCCTACGCGCGAGTGGAGGGGCTGGGACGGGCCATGAAAGACCACGCCGGCCCGCGCGCCTTGGCTCTGGCGACGGTCGTTGCTTTCGGGACGGCCTGGCTCGCCGGTGGGGTGCGGGGGCTGGTCGCCGGCGTGCTGGTCGCCGGGCTGACCTGGGCCGTGGCCCGTTTCACCCTGGCCCGCATCCCCGGCCTGACCGGCGACATCTACGGTGCGATCTGCGAGCTGGTAGAGGTGGCGGTGTTGGTCGGGTGGCTGCTTTGAAAATAGCCGGCTTTCCGCCCCCCCTACCCCCCCAATCCTGGGGGGAACCATCCGACTCCCCC
>JAADHH010000164.1 GCA_013151955.1 Chloroflexota bacterium | reverse complement strand
CCTGCCGGCACTACGGGCTGAATGCTTCGGAGATCGCCGGCAAAGAAACATCGTAGCGGTACGAGATATTCCTGTGCCCGTCGTCGAACTCTTCATGCCGGTGAGCGATGCCGGCTGCGGCCAGGCGCTGGGCAAATATCCGCGCTCCCCACTGCAAGTTGAACTCGTCGCGCATGCCGCAATCGAGGAAGACGAGTTTCATCTGCCGCAAGGCATCGAGGTGCTTGGGCAACATGTGGACCGGGTCCCAAGATAGCCACCGCTCCCAAACTTCTTCGCGAAGTTCTCCCGTCTCTTCGTCGAACGGTAAATCGAAGTTATATGGAGAATCGGGATTGGGACTGTAACAGGCAGCCATTGCCGCCACGTTCAACACGACGAAGAAATCGTTCCCCTTTGGGCGAATCGTGGAAATCTCGTTCAGGAAATTCTCCAGGCCGCCGAATTTTCCAATAGCGGTCAAGAACTTGGTGAAATCTGGCTTGTAGCAATACTCGAAATACATGTCCCCGCTGTGGCAGGCGAAGGCGTGGAACAGGTCGGGGTGACGCATGGCCAACCGGAACCGTCCCCGCCGCTCGACTTGCCCATCACCGCGCGATAGCCGTCCGGCGCAAGCGAGCGATACCGCTCATCAATGAAGGGGACCAGTTCCTGGACAACGTGGTCTTCGTACCGCCCCACCGCACTGGAATTGAGGTACTGGCTCCCTCCCAGCGCCGTGAAACAGTCGGGCATGACCAGAATCATCGGCTGCACCTGGCCCTCGGCGATCAGGCGATCCATACGTTGCGCCAGGTTATCGTCCCACGCGGAATCGTTGAGCAGCATGGTTCCCCGGCCGGTGAAGCCGGTCAAGACGAACACCACAGGGTATGCGACGTCGCTCTCTCCATAGCCCGGCGGCAGATAAACCGGAACACGCCGCACGTAAGGATCGCCCAACGGGTTGTCCCGAAGCACCTTGCTCTCGATGGTCTCTATTACGATTGTGCCCGATTTGTACATGGTCTCCTCCTGGTGTGAAAATAACGTGTCAGGTGTCAGGTAAAACGTAAAACGTGATGCGTAAGACGCAATACGTTTCACGTCTTCACGTTTCACGAATTCGTTCTCGATGGCGCACGATTTACGCCTTTGCCGCCCAGCGCACAAGCCGCAGGGCGTGTTTGTGTGGCAATAGAATGTGATGGGGCAACACGCGCACACCCAGGGCAATGACGCCCGAATCTTGGGCTGTGAACTGGCCCGAGTAGTGATGTACGTCCCCCTCCTGTTCCCCCTCGACCAACGAGAGGGGAACGGCTTGCACTTGCTCATCCAGTTGGCCTTCATTGCGCAGCGCTACGACCTCGACGCGCACATCTTTCGGCTCCAGCCCGGGCATGGTCACGCGCGCAGAAATCGGCAGGGGTTGCCCCGCAGTCACAGCAGTCTCTTCCGGCACTGTAGCCTGGAGGAGAACATTGGGCCAGGCCGCACGCACGCGGTTTTCCCAGGCGACAAGGTTTCGCACCGGTTCAAAATTGTCCAAAACCAGCCGGTCGTATTGTTCTGCCGCCGGTTCGTAGAATCGTTGGGCATATTCCTTGACCATGCGCCGGGTGCTGAAGTATGGGGCAATCGTCTTCATAGATTGCCGCACTCTTTGAAGCCACCGGCGGGGCACGCCGTGATCATCCCGATCATAGAAAAGGGGCACAATCTCCTCTTCAAGCTGGTACAGGAGGCTGAGGGCGTCAGATTCGTCTTGTGCATCTGGGTCTGCGTAGAGCTGGGTATTTCCGATGGCCCAACCGTTCAGGCCATCATACCCCTCGGCCCACCAGCCGTCCAACACGCTAAAGTTGATCACGCCGTTCAGGCCGGCCTTTTGCCCGCTGGTGCCACTGGCTTCCAGTGGGCGGGTGGGCGTATTGAGCCACAGATCAACGCCTTGCACCAATTTGCGTGCCGCATTCATGTCATAATCTTCAACCAGCAATACGCGGCCGGCGAAGTCCGGATGTTCGGAAAGTTCGTAGATTTCGCGGATCAGCGCTTTGCCGGGCTCGTCCGCAGGGTGGGCTTTTCCGGCGAAAAGGATTTGCACCGGGCGTTCCGGGTTAGAGAGGAGGCGGAACAGGCGTTCCCTATAGCGCAGAACCAGGGTGGCTCGTTTGTACGTGGCGAATCGTCTGGCAAAGCCAATGGTCAAGGCCTGGGGATCGAGAAGTTCTTTGGCCGCCAACACACGGGCTGGCGGTTCGTTCAGACGCCTACGGCGCGCCCGTTCATGCGCCCGCAAGAAGGTGATCAACTTCTCCTTCAGTTGCCGGCGGACTTCCCACAGTGTCTCGTCGGGGATTGTGGAAAGGCCCTCCCACAGCAGGCGATCGTCCAGGCGGTCCGCCCAGTCTGTGCCCAGGTGGCCGGAAAGGACCGGCAGCAACTCCGGTGCCAACCAGGTCTCCGAATGGATACCGTTGGTGACCGATTCGATGGGAACTTCGGCTGCGGGAAGCTCCGGCCACAGAAATTGCCAAAGCCGGCGCGAAACCGTTCCGTGCAGTTTGCTGACCCCGTTGTGGCGTCGTGACAGGTTCAGAGCCAGCACGGTCATGCTGAAGCCAGTCCCCCATGATTGATCCTGAGCACCAAATTGCAAAAACTGCTCTCTGGTCAACGACATGCGGGGCCAGTAGTGAGCAAAGTATTTCTCCATCAATTCAAACGTGAACACATCGTGGCCGGCAGCAACCGGGGTGTGGGTAGTGAAGAGCGTGCTGGAGGCCACAATTTCGCGCGCTTCCTCAAACGACAGGCCCTGATCCTCGACCAGTTCCCGGATCCGTTCCAGGACGACGAAGGCCGCGTGCCCTTCATTCAGGTGCCAAACCTTCGGCGCCATGCCCAAAGCACGCAGCGCCCGCACGCCGGCAATGCCCAGCACAACTTCCTGAGAGATGCGCATTTCGTGATCGCCGCCATAAAGCCGTGCAACGAGAACACGGTCCTCCGGTGCATTGGGTTCGATGTCGGTATCCAGAAGGTACAGGAAGATGCGCCCGATGGCGATACGCCACACCTTGGCATAGATGGTCCGCCCCGGCAGGTCTACGTGAACGATCACCTCCCGGCCATCAGGCCCATAGGCCGGAGTTGCCGGCACGTGGGAGAAATCGAGCTTTTCGTAAATGGCTTCTTGACGGCCTTCCAGGGTAATCCGTTGGCGAAAGTATCCTTGCGGGTAAAGAAAACCAACGCCCACAAAGGGCAGGCCCAGGTCGCTTGCCGCCTTGCAGTGATCGCCAGAGAGGATTCCCAGGCCACCGGAATAGATCGGCAATGCTTCGTGCAACCCGAATTCTGCTGAAAAGTAGGCAATGTCATGCTCGTTCATTCTTGGAAGGGCGTCATCGGCCCAAGTTTGTGTGGCGTCCATGTAGGAATCGAAGCGATTGAAAACTCTGTCGTAGCGCGCAAGGTATCCCGGGTCTTCTGCTGCCCAATCGAGGCGTGCCTGGCTTACCTGCATGATGAGTTGGACCGGGTTGCGGTTAAGCGTTTCCCAAAGTGTGGGGTCGAGGCGCTGAAAGAGGTCTTGGGCTGCTGGGGTCCAACTCCACCAGAGGTTGCGGGCCAGTTCCGGCAAACGGTGTAAGCGCTCTGGAATGTGAGGCCGAACGGACAAGCGAATCAGTGTGTTCAAAGCAGAACCTCCTTGACGAATTGACCATGGTCTACAGTCTCCACCTTTTACGGATCCCGCGTCACGTTCTATCTTACCATGCTTTTTGGGGAAAAGCAAAGGGGCCTCCCTGGTTGGGGAAGCCCCTTTCGGTTTGTGGGGGGCTATGCCTCCCATGTTATACGTGAGACCGGTTTAGTATTCCGGCATCGGAGGCATGGCTGGAGACTTTTCCGGTTCCGGGATGTCGGTGATCAATGCCTCCGTCGTGAGGATCATCGCGGCGATGGATGTGGCGTTTTCGACGGCGGATCGCGTGACCTTGGCCGGGTCGATTACACCCTTTTCCACCAAGTCGGTGTATTCTTCCGCGAGTACGTCAAAACCCAAGGTTGACTTCTTCTCGATTTCTTGCCGACGGCGTACTTCCTGTACGACCACTGCGCCATCGTATCCCGCGTTGATTGCCAATTGGCGTGTTGGTTCTTCCAGGGCGCGGCGCACGATACGCACGCCGGTAGCGGCATCACCGTCCAGGTTCACCTCATCCAGGGCGGAGATCGCATTCAGGAGGGTCACACCACCGCCGGGGACGATGCCTTCTTCGACGGCCGCGCGGGTCGCGCTGAGGGCGTCTTCCACGCGATGCTTCTTTTCTTTCAATTCTACTTCTGTGGCGGCTCCCACACGGATGATGGCTACGCCACCGGCCAGTTTCGCCAACCGTTCTTGGAGCTTCTCGCGGTCGTAGTCACTGGTGGTTGATTCGATCTGGGCCTTGATTTGCTTGATGCGGCCTTTGATATCTTTCGTAGACCCTTTGCCCTCGATGATTGTGGTTTCGTCCTTGGTGGAAATCACTTTGGCGGCGCGTCCCAGGTCGTCGATGGTTGCCGTATCGAGTTTGCGTCCTGTTTCTTCCGTGATCAACTGGCCACCGGTGAGGATGGCAATGTCTTGGAGCATAGCCTTGCGCCGGTCACCAAAGCCGGGAGCCTTGATCGCCAGTGCGTTGAAGGTTCCCCGCAACTTGTTGAGCACGAGCGTGGCGAGAGCTTCACCCTCTACATCTTCGGAAATAATGACGATGTCACGTGTGCCTGTCTGGACCAATTTTTCCAGCACCGGGACGATGTCGGTAGCAGCCGAAATCTTCTTGTCGGTGACCAGGACGAAGGGGTTCTCGAGTACCGTTTCCATACGGTCCGCATCGGTGATGAAGTACGGGGAAATGTACCCACGGTCGATTTGCATACCCTCGACGTACTCCTGCTCGAAGGCCAACCCCTTGGACTCCTCCACGGTGATGACGCCATCTTTGCCGACCTTGTCCATCACCTCGGCGATCAGTGCGCCGATTTCCGCATCACCCGCAGAGATCGCGGCCACGTGGGCAATCTCGGACTTGTTGGTGATGTCCACGGCCTGGCTGCGAATGGCCGCGACGATAGCCTCGCTCGCCTTCTCGATGCCTCGCTTGATCAGCATCGGATTGGCTCCGGCGGCCACATTCTTCAGCCCTTCGTTTACAATGGTCTGAGCCAATACTGTAGCCGTAGTGGTGCCATCACCGGCTACATCATTCGTCTTCGTAGCCGCCTCTTTGAGCAACTGCGCACCCATGTTAGCATACGGCTCTTCGAGCTCGATTTCCTTTGCCACAGTCACGCCATCATGCGTGATGGTGGGCGCGCCCCACTTCTTGTCCAACGCTACGTTGCGGCCCTTGGGACCGAGTGTTGTCTTGACGGCCTCCGCCAATATGTCAACGCCAACTTTGAGTTGCCGGCGTGCTTCTTCTGAAAACAGCAGTTGTTTAGCCATGAGAAATGATCCTCCTTGGTACGGTAATTAGTCTTCCAAAATTGCCAAAATGTCCGATTGTCGAAGGATGAGCACTTTGTTGTCGCCATCCAATTTGAACTCGGTTCCTGCATATTTTGCGAAGATGACCACGTCATCTTCTTTCACATCTATCGGGCTGCGCGTGCCGTCGTCTTTCAAGCTACCCGGCCCGACAGCCAATACCTGCCCCTTCTGGGGCTTTTCTTTGGCCGTTTCCGGAAGCACGATGCCGCTAGCGGTCATCTCTTCTTGCTCCAACGGTTTGACAATAACGCGGTCATTTAACGGTCGTAAGTTGATGGACATTGTACATACCTCCTCCTGATGAACCTTAAATTGTTTTTTGAATAAACCTAATGCCTTGATAGTGACCCAATGCCCGGTTGGGAGTTGTGAAGCGTTTTAGCCGGCTAATCTGAACCTCACGATCCCAAGTAGCACTCTATGGTCGAGAGTGCTAATATTATAGCGTAAAAATGGATTTTGTGCAAATCCTCTCCGGCATCGGCAGGGCTTTTCAAAATTCCTACGACTGTCCGAGACCTTGATCGGAAAACGGGGTCCCTGACGGGACAGTTGACAAAAGGACGAGGAACA
>JAADHH010000041.1:8586-79752 GCA_013151955.1 Chloroflexota bacterium | reverse complement strand
GCCTCGTTTAGCTGCCGCAGGGCAGCTTCGCCCCACGTAGCCGCGAATTCATTCGCCAGGCGTTCGAATGTGACATTGTCAAAGTAATTACATCCTTGAAACGTCATCCAGGGTCCGGCCAGAAAACTTGCGGCCAGCACGACCTGTGTCCTGCGTCCGACGACTGCCATCTGACGACTATTCTAACATCAGTGGTTGGTTTTGCCAAGAATCGACCTACAGCGGCTGGTAGACGGCAGACATCACCGGCTTGACAAGGTTGAAACCAAACGGTACAATATGGCTCGTCAAGATATATTGGTGATACCTCAACAGAGGTTCAAGCCACCGTTATTCGTTGAAGACCGTTAAACCCTGTCTATTGATGGAGCAGAATCATGCAACGGACCATGAATCGCCGTGCCTCCGTATTGGACTTGCCTTTGTTGGGGGTGATCCCTCTAAATGGGGAATTTGCTCTTTATGCCTTGTTTGTACTGATTACGATTCTCACGCGTTTTTGGAATCTGGGCAGCAGAGCGTTGCACCACGACGAAAGTTTGCACGCCGTTTATTCATGGTACCTTTACGTGGGCCGGGGCTATGTCCATGACCCGCTCATGCACGGCCCCTTCCTCTTCCACATTACCGCGCTGATGTATTGGCTCTTCGGCGACAGCGACTTTACGGCACGGCTGGCCCCGGCGATCTTTGGGGTGCTGTTCGTCATTTCGCCCATCTTCCTGCGCCGTTGGTTGGGCCGAGCGGGGGCATTGTTCGCGGCTTTCATGTTTATGATCTCGCCCGGCTTCATGTACTTTTCTCGTATGTTGCGCCATGACATTTTTGCTGCCTTCTTCATGCTGTGGATGGTCATTGCCCTCTTCCAATTCTTGCATACCCGTTCAGACCGTTGGCTTTATATTGGCGCCCTCGCCCTGGGACTGGAGATCACCACCAAGGAAATCTACTACATCCACGGCTTCATCGGGGTCACGTTCATATTTCTGATGTTGGGCATAGAGCGTATGCGCAGATCGCGTCCGCAACCGGTTACTGAAGCCTTGCGCAGCCTGACAGTGCAGAGAACCGTAGTGTTCCTTACAATTATTGCTGTCGTGTTCACGCTCTTCTACACGACATTTTTCACCAATGTGTTGGGGCTGGGGTCTGGAACCGTCGGGGCCATCAGTTACTGGCTGGCCCAGCACGGCGTCCGCCGGGGAGAACAGCCCTGGTATTACTACCTGATCCTGGTACCGCTGTATGAGTTTCTGCCCGTGTTGTTTTCCCTTGTCGGCGTCGCCATATTCGGCCGGCGGGCCTGGCGTGGCGAAAGCGTGGATGGGGAGGAACCGTTTGTCCCCTTCCTCATCTGGTGGGCAGTGTTGGCCTTCGTCATCTATAGTTGGGCCGGCGAGAAGATGCCCTGGCTCATCCTGCACCTGACCCTGCCATTCATCCTACTGGCAGCACGCACCCTGGGCGAATTATTCGAGCAGACCGATTGGTCTGCCGTCGGTGAGCGTGGCGGTCTTATCCTCGCGCTCTTGCTTCCCCCCACCCTCTTTGTGCTGTTTATTTGGAGCGGGCTGCGACCATTTCAGGGTCAGTCGTTACAAAAACTGGGAGAAACCGTGCAATGGCTCGCGGCGCTGGCTGTGCTGGCTGCGTTGCTCTACGCCATCGTGTACTACGCGCGCCGGCTCGGGCGCAAAATGAGTCTACAGGTCGTCACATTCACCCTTTTTGCGGTGCTTAGTGTGGTCACGTTTCGTTATGCTTGGATCGCCTCGTTCGTTCACGGGGACATTGCCAAGGACATGCTGATCTACACGCAGACCACCCCAGACGTGACGATGGTCATGCACGAAATCGACGCCCTCTCCGAGCGACTGGCCGGGGAGCAAACCATGAAAGTGGCCTACGACAACGAGACGAGCTGGCCCTTTGAGTGGTACTTGCGGAACTACAAGAACCGCATCTTCTTTGGCGCAACACCCGGCCCCAACATTACCCAAGCGCCGGTGATCCTTGTGGGCGTTGTGAATGAGGGCAAAGTCAAACCGTACGTCACCGACTACGTCCGGCACCACTACAAACTCCGCTGGTGGTTTCCGGAAGATTACAAAGGAATGACCCTGGCCAAAGCCTGGCAATACTTACAAGACCCCGAAAAACGGGCCAGCCTGCGCCGCTTCCTTCTGTACCGTGACCTCGACAACCCGTTGGGTTCTACGGACTTCATCATGTACGTACGCAAGGACGTCGTCTCCAAAATCTGGCAATATGGAGCAGCGGTCGCCGCGGTACAACCCGCACTGGCCGAAGACCCTTATGCCAAGGCTGCCGTGCAGGTCAATGCGGTTTCTTTCTGGGGAAGTCAGGGCAACGGGCCTGGCCAGTTCCAGAATCCCAAGGGCCTTGCCGTAGACAGCGATGGCAATGTGTACGTGGCCGATGGCGGAAACAATCGGGTCGTTGTCCTGGATAGCAAGGGCAAGTTCTTGCGGTCTTTTGGGACGGTGGGCAGCGGAGCGGGCCAATTCAAAGAGCCATGGGGCATAGCAGTAGACTCGGCCGGCAATGTGTACGTCGCCGATACGTGGAATCATCGCGTGGAGAAATATGATCCCACCGGCAAGTTCCTAATCCAGTGGGGCGGGTTCGCCGACACGGCCGGCCAAGCCAACGGGCGTGAAGGTTTGTTCTGGGGGCCACGAGCTATCGCCCTCGATGCAGACAACAACCTGTACGTCACCGACACCGGAAACAAGCGCATCCAGAAGTTTGACCCAGAGGGGAACTTCCTGGGACAATGGGGAGGATTTGGCATCGAGAAGGGACAATTCAACGAACCGGTCGGTATCGCCATCAGCCGGGTGACCGGCGACATTTTTGTGGCCGACACCTGGAACCATCGTATCCAGCGGTTCGATAAAGATTTCAACTTCATCGCCGAGTGGCCTGTGTACGGTTGGGAAGGAGAATCGGTGAACAACAAACCCTACATTGCCGTCGACTCTCACGACAATGTTTATATTTCCGACCCAGAGAGCTACCGTGTGATCGTCTTCGATCATGCCGGCAACGTTCGGGCCGTGTTGGGAAAGTTTGGCACCGACGCCGGTTCATTCAACTTGCCGGTCGGCCTGGCCGTGGATTCCCAGGACAATTTGTATGTCTCCGATAGCCTCAATGCCCGCGTAATGAAGTTTGCGCCTCTTCCGGCATCCAACGCACAATAAACAAAGGAAACCCATTGAACAAGCGTCGGCTCACGGCTGTTGTCGGTCTTATCCTCACCATTGTCTTCCTCTACCTGGCAGTACGCAACATGGAATGGGCGGCCGTGCGAGACGCCTTCCGCCAGGTCAACTATCTTTATCTATTGCCGGCAGCAGCGCTGGTGTTCACCGACTATGTCCTGCGGTCATGGCGGTGGCACTACATCCTTCGTCCGACCCGGTCTATCCCTGTGCGCGTCTTGTGGCCTATCCTGGTCATTGGGTTCACCATGAACAACCTCTTGCCGGCACGCATTGGCGAACTGGCCCGAATCTACTTGTTGGAAAAGGCCGAAGGCATCAGCAAATCTCTGGGACTGGCCACATTGATCGTCGAGCGTGTTTTCGACGGCTTCACGCTGCTATTCCTGCTCGCTGTCGTGTCGCTGATTTTCCCGCTGACCGGTCTCGCGCAGGAGATGGAGTATATCTTCCTGGCCGGTTTCGGAGGCGTTCTCGTCGCGCTTCTGCTCATGCTCTACCGGGAGGCGTGGACCCTACGCATGGCGGACTTCGTTTTGCGACGCCTGCCGCAGACCGTGGGCGACCGGCTGCGCGGCATGTTGAACGCTTTCATCCTGGGGTTGCACACGTTCCGCAATCGTTCGGCGCTGCTGGCGGTGATCGGCATCTCGCTGGTGACGTGGACTTGTGAGGCTGCCGGGTACTGGGTGCTGATGTTGGGTTTCAACCTGCACCTCACCCCGACCGCACTGTTTGGCGCGGCAATTTTCACCCTCGTGATGATCAACCTCGGCATCTTGATCCCTTCCGCGCCCGGCTATGTCGGCACGTTCCAATTCTTCACGGTGGCGGCGCTGGCCACCTTTGCCGTTCCCCGCGAGACCGCGCTCAGCTTCTCGATCCTCTCCCACGCGTTGCAGTACCTGCTCATCACCTCACTTGGCCTGTTCTTCCTGTGGCGGGCCAACTTGAGCCTGACCAGTCTCGAAACGGAAGCGCAAACCTCAGAATCTGCAACGATGAACGCGGAATGATGAACGATGAACAGGGAGTAAGAAGTCGGGAGTAGGGAGTCGGGAGTAGGGGGCGTGCAACCGTTCCTACGCGTCAACATGCAAGCGCAACACGTCTCACGCCCAATCTAATAATCTTAAGGCCGCGACAGTTGTAAGTGTTCAGAGATACCCCTGGAGACACCTACCTCAAACTCTTTCCTTCCACAGGTGCCACGAATTTTCACGAAAAAAGCAAAAAGAATTATCTTCTCAAAAAGTAGGGGCGATCCCTTGCGGTCGCCCTACGTGGCAGGCGCAAGGCCATGCCCCTACCACGGATTATTGAGAAGATACAAAGAATTCGTGCAATCCGTGGCAGATTCAGGAAGTGCTGAACGGTTACCGGCGGATGATGGGCAGGTAGAGCGTGGATTGCGGGGACGCCGTTGGCGCGGGAATGGTGCCCACGGGAGTCGGCGTAGGAGATAGAACATTCAGATCCACAACCATGAGAGCGGCGTTTTGCGTCCATTTTGGCGTGTCCGGCCCCAGTACAACGGCCGGCATGTCGTCTATCGTGAAGTGGATCATGTCGCCGGGGGTAGCTCCTTCATCTATAGGCGTATTGGGGTCGTCTGCATAACAAGCCATCAAACCATACCAGCCAACATGGTCTTTTACCGGAAATTCACCGCATTGCGTACCGCCGGGATCATACGCGCGTACGACGGCGCCAATAGCGATCGGCGTGCCATACACGGTCGTGTTTTGACTGCGAAAATTGACCCACTGCGTGGTCGGTATGACGCCGTTTGGGTTTTCTGATTGCGGAGAAACATGCGTGGCGGGCAGCAGCAAGGGACGAGCAGCCGCAACCGCCGGCGATGAGGCTCCGACAGGGAGAAAACCCCTTCCCGCAACCAAAAGCAACGCCACGCCAACCGCGGCGAGTACCCCCCACGAGAGACTTTTTCGGATGTTGGATTCACGACGGGTCATGCTTTTCCCCTTTCAAGAGAACGTTGTCATGGCGGATCAGCGCACACAGGGCACAACGCGAGGCAGTTGCCCGCCGCACCACCGGCTCGCTCGAACAGCCAACTTTGGCAGGGGAGTCAACGTTGCCTGTGGCCGTTGAAATGTGGAGACAAGGGAATGAAACAAAAGGGGCAGAAAATCCCTGGAAATGCTGGCCTGTGCCGGTGGGCTGGATGTCGCCGCTGCTGTCGTGGTTGCGGTTGTCGCGACGGTAGGGCTTGCCTGTTGCGCGGACGAGGTGGCCGATGGCACCGCAGGGATGGAAGTGGCCGTGGCCTCCGGTGTGGCTGTGGCCGTAGGTTGTAGGCCCGTGCTGGTGGCGGCCAAATCGACCCTCAGCAGGACGCCATTCTGCACCCATTTTGCTTCATCAGGCCCCAGTGTGACGGCCGGGAGATCATTGATCGTAAAGTGAATGGGGTCGTTTGGCCTGGCCCCTTCATCGCCGGGCGTGTTCGGATCGTCCCCGTAGCAGGAGAGCAACCCATACCAGCCGGCATGGTCCACGGTGTATTCGCCACAGACCACACCGTCGCTGTCGAAAGCACGGACAATCGAGCCGACGGGGACCGGCTGGCCATCCAACGTTGTCTTCTGGCTGATAAAATTGACCCATTCCGTTGTGGGCGTCACACGAGCAGGACGTTTATCGGCGGGCGTTGCGACCCACCTCCCGCTCCCTGGCTCCAGATGCGGCCCAGGGGTTTGCCGGGCCGCAACACCGGATGAGCGATATACCCAAAAGATCGCCACCACCAGCGGCAGAAGGGCGACCAACGCAACGGCTAACCACTTTCGGGATGTTTGTTCCATGATATCTGTTTCCGTTTCCATTCATGCCCGGCGCGAACACCAGAACATGGCGAAATACTGTTGCTTTGAAAATAACGCGTCAGGTGTCAGGTAAAACGTGATGCGTGATGCGTAAGACGCAATACGTTTCACGCCTTCACGTTTCACGTCCCGCCATTTTCATCCTTGGTGGCGTGCAACCGCTCATGAGCACTACTTTGAAAATAGCCGGCTTTCCGGCCCCCTAATCCTGGGAGGAACCATCCGACTCTCCCAAAAGTTGGGGGGCCGGGGGGCGTTTCCCAGGTTATTGAGAAGATACGTGAAATCTGTGTACTCCGTGGCAAAAACAAAAAAACGCCAGAGTTCAGTAATTATAACACAGACTCTGGAAAATGTGCAAGGCGCGGAGGCCAGGGGTGTATTTCAGGTTCGGGGCAAGTTGCTGCTCCCAGCCGATCCGTGACCGGCGTGCAGCGGGTCACGGACCCGCCTGGAGCCTCAGTGCCTCCAAACTGAAACGCAGCCCGCAGCCAGTCATCAGGTGTCAGTCGTCATTCATCGTTTCGTCGTCACCGTCGAGGGGCGGATGGTGTTTCGTGCCCAATATTTCTTGATTACGCTGATCAAATCGCTCGAAGCGACGTCCGTGTGATGGCTCGGGTCCGGCCCGTGGCGGAAGTTGAACGCATCCACCTCCACGTTCCAGGGTGCCCAGGCCGGCTCCCAGTCCCACAGAGCGTAGTTCAGCCCCCGCTGTTCGAACAGGGCCATCTCATCATTCATGAACGCCGCGGCACCCGTTTCCCAGCGCATCGTGCCGAATTCGTTTGCGGCGACGGGAATGCCGTGCGTGGCGGTGAACGTATCCACTGTGGTGAGCCAATCGTCTATCCAGGCCCGGTCGAACTGGTCATTCACGCCGTCATCGTCCGTATCGAACACCCCCGGGTACGTGTTGGTCAGGGGTGGTTCCTGGTGGGTGAAGGCCATCGGCGCGTACTGGTGTATGGTGAAGAGCGTGTGCGTGTCACTGATTGGCCGGACATAGGGCAGCCAGTCGACCGCGCTGTAGCCGTTGCCACCAATCAAGATCGGCGTACCGGCATCCACCTGGCGGATGGCGGCAACAATACGCGGGTAGAGCTGATTCCAGTCGTACAACGAGCCCCCGTATTTGGCATAAAACTCCTGGGGGTCCCAGATGTCGAGCAGGTCGTTTACGGCGTCGCTGCCAACCTCGTTCGAATTCGGCTCCACCATCAGATCGTACCCGGCAACGATGGGATTGTTGCGGTACCGCTCGGCTGTGTAGCGCCACATCTCTACCCAGGCATCTTGTGCAGCCTGATCCTGCCACACAGAATCGTTGAGATAGCTCGTGTCGAACCAACTGTCCCCCAGGCAACAGACACTGAACTCCGCCCGGCCCGGCCCGCTGCGAAAAGAGATCACGGCGAACATGTCGGCTCGGGCGGTCATCGTGAGCAAATTGTCCAAGTTGTTTTGGATGCTGAGGTCAACGGTGTACGGAGCCGTCTCGGTGAAGAGCCCGGGGTGGGAGATGTTGACGTAGTTCGCGCCCCATCCGGCCAATTGGTCGAGGTCCGTCTGGACGTAGGGTGGGCCGACGGGGCCGGAGCCCATGAACTCGATCCCATCCAGTTCCGGATACACGCGCCGCTGATAGATGTTTGCCCCACGCAGTTTTGTGCCTCCGCTCCAGAGCGTCCACTTGTCGAAGGCTTGCGGGGCCGGGGTTGGCGTTGGGGTGCCCACCGGCGCAGCGATGCGCCACAGGCTGGCCGGCGTGGTTTCGTCCTGGCCAAGATGCGATTCATAGGCGATCCAGCGGCCGTCGGGCGACCAGGAGGGTGCGCCGTCTTCGGACGAGGTGTGGTGGGTCACGCGGACCGGTGCGCCGCCGGCCGCCGGCACCACAAAAATGTTCGGCATGGGCAATCCCCCGTAGTCGGACGAGTAGACGATCCAGCGGCCATCGGGGGACCAACTGGCGTCCGTATCGCTGGAGGGGGCGGTCGTTGCCGGCCGGATGTCGCTGCCGTCGGTCGCCATCGTGTAGAGGTTCCAATCGTCGCTGCCCGGCGTGCGCCGTTGGAAAAGGATGCGGTCGCCGGCCGGCGACCAGTTGGGCTGGCGGTCGTCCGTGCCGCTGCCGGGGCCGTCGGTCAGGGTCGTCAAACCGCTGCCGTCAGCGCGCACCTTCCAAATGCTGCCCTGCTGCTGGTCGTCCGGCACGCCGGCGTCGGCCTCGAAGACGATCCACTGGCCGTCCGGAGACCAGGAAGGCTCGATGTACCAGGGCGGGCCGCTGTGGCTGGTGATGCGACCAAAGTCGCTGCCGTCGGGTGCAATGCGCCAGAGGTCGTCGGCGTTGGCCCGGTCGGAAGCGAAGACGATGCGCTTGCGTGTCGCGTTCCAGGCGCTGCCGGGCAGGTTGACGTTGTCCTGGTCTTCCCATGGCGTCAGTCGCGTAATTTGCTTCGTGTTCAGGTCGAGCAGGAACAGGCCGGCCGGCCCGACATTGTAGCCCTTCTCGAAACGGGTGAAGACGATGCGGCTGCCGTCGGGCGAGAAGGCCGGGTTCTGGTCGCTGGCGCTCGCCGGAGGTGTGGTCAGGCGGACGGCGTCGAGCGTACCGGTGGCGATAAGGGGCATCAGCGTACCGGCAAGGGTCACCGTGGGAGGTGCCGCCGGCGACGTGGCCGGTTGGGCACATCCCGCCAGGAGGAAAAGGGGGAGGAGGGCCCACATACCACGCGCGAAGCGGGCGTTGTGTGCTCGTTTCAGGACCTTATCAACGAGATTCTCTTTTTCCGTGTTAATTCGTGCAATCTGTGGCAAGAATCCTTTTGGGTTCCGGCTTGTGTGGGTTAGGAAAGCCAACATTTGTTGTGAAATATCAGGACACCTCTCGTACAAAGTCAGCCGCTGCCGAAACTTCGTTCACATTTGCGGCCGGCCGTTCTTGCATCACTTCGTGGTAGGACCCCAAAGCGTGAATCATTTCAGCACGCCGGTCCGCCCACTCCCGCTTTTTCTTGTTCCGTTCGAATTGCTGAATGCGTTGAAAAATCTCTTCTTGAATCTCTGCCGGATTGGCTACACTTTCAAAAGTCAACAGGCCTGATTTTCCGGCGGTCTCAATCAGCACGTTTCCGAATCTCAGCAGCACGGCAAGCGGCCCGGGAATTTCATAGCGGACGTCTTGTACCTGCCCCAAACTGGCCTGGCGAACTTCTTGATGGAGCCACAGCGGCTGCCGGTCTATGTCCTTGATGTCAGAATTGGACAATATGTAGATGTCGTTTCGCCAGTCTTCATATTGCCACCAAAGACGGGCGATAGCGACCAACAAGGCTACAACGAGAGCACCTGCAAGCCAACGAGTCAAGCTGGGATCGAGTGACGAGGGGGTAAACGCCATCACCACGAGAAAAGCCAGGAGGACAAATGTGAGCAGAGCCGGTTTCCAGGCGACTGAAAGCAACACAAACCAGTGCTTCCGCCAGGTAATCGTATCCCCTTCTTCTATGCGCATACGGGGCAGAAAATATTCGGCAATGCCGCCCAACAAGTTGCCGATTTGACCGAGGCGTCTCTCTTCCTCTGCCGGGGAAAGATCGGACAGTTCTTCTTTGCTGGCTGCCGGTGTCGAGGCCGACCACCCAAATTCCTCCCGCAGCTCTTGGCGCATGCGCTCGCGCTCTGCAGCACGCTCCGGCGCGTAAATACGCGATTTTTGCTGGTTGATCAGGTCGCGTACCATCTCGGCGCGGGGGATGCTCCTGAACATGATGTTTCCTTTGCTCCCGGCCGTTTGGATGATAAGATCATGAAAGTTGAGCCATCTGGCGAGGGGTCCCGGGGTAATCATGTTGATGTTCTGAATTTTCTCCAGGGCTGCTTCGTGACGCTCCTCAAAAAAGAATAGCACACGTTCGATGTGGATTACCCGGCGATCTGTCACAATATAGTCATCATTGTACCAGTCATAGGCCACCCACACGATCCAGAGCAACCAGGGAATTGCTGCAAATGTGCCGGTCCAGAGCGCGAAACGGCCGGCGATGATCCCGGCGTAGACTCCTGCGCCCAGAGCAATCGCCACCAGCAGGGCAACGAGCATAGGCCACAGCAAGGTTTTTAGCAGGATAAACGGGTGTTTGCGCTCAAAAGCAACGGCGAACTCCCCCTCCTCGCGGCCAGAGAAGCGCCGCGCGCTTAGCTTTTCTCGAATTTCTCCCCGGATGTTCAGCTCGCGGCGTATGTTGGGGTATTCTTCGAGCAACTGGTCGAAGTCGTCTTTGTTGAGTACGAAGACTTCCACATCCTGGAGTGTGGTGACGGTGGCATCCCGTGCTTCCCCGGTTAGAAGGGAAGTCTCACCGAAGAAATCGCCTTCGGCCAATTGGTTCAAGACGCGCTGGATGCCTCTGTCATCGGCATGCCGCACAATCACCAACCCGCGGTCGATCAGGTAAAAGGTGCGTCCGATTTCTCCTTGCTGGCAAAGAACCGTATTGGGTGGGTGCTGCTCCCAATACATCAGAGAGGCAATCTGTGCTCGCTCTTCCTCAGACAACTTTTCAAACAGAGGAATCTCCTTCAGCCGATTCAAGATTCTCTGATGGAGTTCGGCGTCGTCTTTGGGAGGTGTTGTAGCCTGGCCAAACTCTTCTGACGCATGGGCCGTTCCCGCATTTCCGTCCGAGCTTTGCAAAAAGGCCGCCAGTTCTGGGTGTTGGGCAAGCAGTTGGTAGAAGTAGCGCTTGCGCAGGACGAAAAGTTCGGTAGTGACGGGGACAATTGCTGTGTAGGTGTAGGGCTGGCCCGTCAGCAGGTTGGAGGCACCGATGTATCCGTTGGGGAGGATGGTTCCCACCTTGGCGTTGTGCTCGATATCCCCGAGCTCGTCATGGAGTTCGATGCGTCCGCTATAGACCACGTAGAAGGCGCGGGGCTCCTCCCCCTTGCGAAACAGTATGTCGCCTGCTTCACGCCTCTGCCATACGCCCTGCGTACTCAAGTGCGCCAGGTCGGACTCGCGCAGCGCGGCAAACAGCGGCATAACTCGCAGTCTCGCCGCGATTCCTGCGGCAGAGGCGTGCGTTGAACCAGCAGTTGACCGGACAGGCATCGGTTTTCCCTTTCGCACCGCGTAATGCGTACGCTCTTCGTGGCATACCCTATCAAATTATACTGGCAATCTGGAATCCTTGCAAATACGCAGCAGTTAGTTGAAGATACAGGCTTTGACACGGCCCTTTCGCTGCGGTATAATGGGCAACGTGAAATAACCTGGGGGACGCCCCCGGCCCCCAATTCTGGGGGAGCACATTCCCCCCAAAGTTGGGGGGTTAGGGGGGCGCGACACTCTGCTCACCCCGAATTATTGAGAAGATACGAAAAACAGAGATAAACCTTTCAGAAAAAATCTGTGTGCGAAGCCTGTGTAAATCTGTGTCCCCTGTCCTTTTGTCAACCGCCCCGTCGGGGGCCACATCGTCTGAGCGAAGCCTCGGACAATGCGTAGGTTTGGAGCAATGCTATGAACGAAGAACCAAAGAACACAGCACGTATCCGACCTTCGGATACTCGCCAGGGCTACACCCGATGGCTGGATGGCTACGGTATAGCCGGATTGCTCATCATCGTGCTGGCGGAACTCATGCTAATTCGAAATGTGACCTTCGTCCGCGTATGGTTTACCCCCATTCTATGGACTGGCTATATTTTGTTCGTAGACAATCTGGTGTTTCGTCTGCGGGGACGTTCGCTGATTCGCAGCCGCCCACGCGAGTTCCTGATGATGCTCCCCCTTTCCGTTGGCTTTTGGCTCATCTTCGAAGTTTACAACTTCCGGTTGCAAAACTGGTTCTATATCGGTTTGCCCAACGCCATGATTGTCCGGGATTTTGGATACTTCTGGTCTTTTGCTACGATCCTACCGGGGATTTTCGAGACGATGGAGCTGCTCGAGGGCCTGGGCGTTTTCCAACAGCGCTTTTCTCGCCCCTTCCGGCTATCCGACCGTGGGCGGCTGCTGGCCGTACTTGTGGGATTCACATTCCTGGCGGTTCCGCCACTGCTCCCATTGCCTCTGGCGGCCTACACCTTTGGCTTTGTTTGGTTGGGCGTCATCCTTTTCCTGGACCCCCTGAATTATCGCTGGGGAGCGGAATCCCTGCTGGCACAATGGGAACGAGGAGAGTGGCAACGAACGTTCACGTTGCTCCTGGCCGGATTGATTTGCGGCATCCTGTGGGAGTTTTGGAACTACTGGGCTATCGGAAAATGGATTTACGCCGTGCCCATTCTCTCCGATATCAAGTTGTTTGAGATGCCGCTGGTTGGATTTTTGGGATTTCCGCCCTTTGCGTTGGAATGTTACGTGATGTACAACACAGCACGCCGATTTCTCTTCGGCCACCTTTGGGCGCGCGACGAAGAAAGTCAATCGTGGCTGTGGTAGACATCGGGAAGCATCGCCCGGCCATTCCGGCGGCCCGTTGGGAGCAGGCTTCATCGGTGGCCGTGTGGGTGGCGCTGGCAATGTTGCTGGTTGCCGCTCTGTGGCTCCGTCTGCCCGGCCTGACCGCCGAGCGGTTTCACGAGGACGAGGCCATTTACAGTGCCTGGGCATGGGGGGCTGCCTCCGGCCAGGATGCGGGTTTTGATCACACCGCCATCGACAAACCGCCCATCTTTCTCTCGATGCTGGCGCTCTCTTTCCGTGTGGCCCCGCCGGTGGAAGCAACGGCCCGCTGGCCCAACATGATTGCCGCGTTGCTCATTGTGGTGCTCACGTATCGCCTGGGCCGTCGCCTCTACAACAGGCGCACGGGCCTGGTGGCAGCCATTTTTGTGACGCTCTCTCCCTTCACGATCTCTTTCGGCCCTACCGTCTTCACCGATCCCTGGATGGTCGTGTTCATCCTCGGCTCCCTCGAAGCGGCAGCCGGCGGCTTCGCCGAAGGAGCGGGCCTCGCGGCCGGCCTGGCCACCATGACCAAACCGACGGCGCCTCTCTTCCTGCCGCTGATCATCGCGCTCCTTCTCGCCGCCGGCCCGCAACCTGGCCAGCACGAAGCCGGCGACTCGACCTTTTCCTGGTGGCCCACGGTGCGACGATTTCTCCTGGGTTTTGGAATCGTTATTGCGCTGGGGCTGGCCTGGGATGCCACCCGCCACCAGCGCCCCGGGTTCTTATTTCATGGGGCAGAAGGGTACGGCGGCCTCTCTTTGGCTCGAACGGTCGATTGGGGGGAACGGTTGGGGGGGTGGCTCACCTGGCTGGGCTATTTCACCGCCTCACGCTGGCTGAACCTGCTGGCAGCCCTCGGGATCGGCAGCTTGCTGGTCGCAGGGGGCCGCCACGAAAACAAGCGGTTTCGCCTGTTCGACCGCCTTCTCGCCGGCTTTGTCCTCCTCTACCTGCTCACTCAGTGGCTCTTCACGTTTCACGTGTGGGACCGGTACTTGTTGGGACTGGTGCCCCTGGTCGCGATCCTCTTTGCCCGGGCGACATTTTGGCTTTTGGGAGCCGGCATAGCGCGAATGGGCCGCGGAAGGCCCCGGCCCCATTCGATGGGCTATGCTGTCGTCGTTGCCCTCTTTTTCGTAGCCGCCATGACCCCGCAGGCCCTTCGTGCCGCGCAGGGAGGATACCCACTTGGAGGAGACCACGGTGCCTATCAGGGCATCGACCAGGTGGCGACGTTCCTCCGCCAGGAAGCGCCGGCCGGCAGCATCATCTTTCACTACCGGTTGCGACGCCATTTTGCGTATTACCTCTTTGGTGCCCCCTTTGATTTTCGCTGGTATAGCACACCGCAGAGTCTGGCGACGCAAGCCGCAGCCTCTCCCGCCCAAACACGCTACACGGTGATTCCAAGCTGGCGCGACTTCGGCCCGTTGGCCGCCCAGTTGGCCGCCGGCGGACTGCGGTGGCAGGTCGTGTACCGGGCGCATCGCCGTGACGGCTCCGTGTCGTTTACCATATACCGCATCACGGGGCCGCTCTCCAGATGAGACGAAAAGACTCCTTTGCTCTGGCCCTCTTGGGGGGGCTGGTGCTCTCGTTTTTCTGGAAGTTGGTTCTGACCCAGCGCATACTGGCCGGCGTAGACATATTTACTTTCTTCTATCCCTACCGTGATTACGCCGCTCATGCGCTCCTGACCGGTCGCCTGCCGCTCTGGAATCCCGACATTTTCCTCGGAGTGCCCTTCCTGGCCGATAGTCAGACTGCTCTTTTCTACCCGCTGCACTGGCCATTGCTGGGGCTGTCCGCGCCACGAGCAGTAGCCTGGTCCATCGTGATACACATATTCGTGGCCGCGTGCGGGGCCTACATCTTCGCGCGCAGGGTGGGCAAGCTAAGTCCCCCCGCGGCCATGGCGACCGCCATGGTCTTCGCCCTCTCCGGCTTCTTGGGCGCGCAGGCCGAACATGTGAACCAGCTCAACACCGCCGCCTGGCTCCCCTGGCTGCTGATCGCCGCGGACCGGGCATTTGCCGGTCGCCGGTTGGCCGTGCCGGCCGGCGGGTTGCTAGTCGCCGTGATGTTGCTGGCCGGCCATGCCCAAGCGGCCTACATCAACTTGAGCGCGCTCGGCCTCTTTGCCCTCTCTCGCGCACCGGTGAGCGCGTGGCGCAGACCGGCCTGGTGGGGCAAAACGCTCTGGCCCCTCGCGCAGATGTCACTTTTGGGCGCGGGGCTGGCGGCCGTGCAACTCCTGCCCACAGCGGAACTTTCCCGCCTTTCCATCCGCGCCGGGGGGCTTTCCTACCGGCAAGCGGTTTCCTTTTCGTTCGACCCTCGTTTGGCGCTGCGCGGACTGCTCCCGACCTTTGGCTACGATGCGGCCCTGTTCAGCGAATACGTGGCCTACGTGGGCATTCTGGCCCTCTGCCTGGCTTGCCTGGGATGGTGGGGCTGTCGCAAGCACCGGCTCCGTCGCTTTGCGCTGGTGTCAACCGCCGCCGGAATCTTTCTGGCTTTGGGTGTGTTCAATCCTTTCTACTTTCTCTTGTATCATGCGGTGCCCGGGTTTGCCCTGTTTCGAGCGCCGGCGCGGTGGATGTTGTTGACCACGTGGGGAATATCCCTGCTGGCCGGGTTGGGTGTGCAGTGGCTCACTTCATCGGACGTCCGCAGCCCCGGCCCTGTCGTTTCGCGCTTCTTGCTGCCGGCCGGCGCGGTCGTCATCCTCCTCAGCCCATTCCTACAGCGCCCGCCGGCGCGCGTTTGGGTTCTTTGGGGCATTTGGTTTGGCGTTGGGTTGACCCTGCTCGCTTTGCGAAAGCGCCTTGGACGGCAGCCGGTTTATGCGCTGCTGTGGGTGGCAGCCATTGCCGTGGAATTGTTCTGGGCCCGGCAGCCCCTGGCCTACATGCGGCCCACAGCACCGGAAGCGTACAGCGACCTCCGGCCCAGTATCGCCCACCTGCGTACCGCGCCGGGGCTTTTCCGCATGTTGAGCCTTTCCGCACTCACCTGGGACCCGGGCGACCTGGCAGACATGCGCACGATATGGGGTGCCAGCCTGTCCGACCAGGAAATGTACGATTTGGTAGTAGCTACCAAGCAAAAGGAAATCCTGGCCCCCAACTTGCCGATGCGGTACGGCCTGCAAAGCGTGGACGGGTACGGTGGCGGCGTGCTGCCACTGGCGCGCTACAGCGCCATTCAAAAGGTGCTGCTGGCCACGGCGAGCGGCCGCTCCTCATCGGAGATCGCCGTCAATCCCGACGGCCGGCTGCGCGAGCGTCTGCCCGACGTGCCCCCCGTACCCCTGCTCAGCCTGCTGAACGTGAAGTTCGTGATTCGTGACAAACTCGATGACCGGTGGGTAGAGGGCGTGTATTACGACCTGGGGCTGAAAGTTTCCCTTCAGCAGTCGAAGCAGCCCACCCTGACGCTCACCGCCCTGCCCGATTTCCCGGCAACCGGCCTCGGCCTGGTCTCGACGGTGATCAGTGCCACGTCTCTCCCCACCGGTACCGCCGTGGCCGAGTTGACCGTTTTTGGCCGGCACGGCCAACAACACCACTGGACGGTACACGTCGGTCGGGAGACTGCTTTGTCCGGGACGAGCGCGGGGGGCCTGGCGCTCCCCGTACGCCAGGGGCCGGACGGGACCGAATACTTGGGGCTGTGGACTTGGGGCGAGGCTCTTCATGCGCAGAAGATTGTCGTGCAAGCCTTGCAGCCCGGCGTGACCTTTGTCGTTCGCGGCATGTCCCTGCGCGATTCCCGCACCGGGACTTTCGACACGGTCACCATCCATCCGGACTTCCGGCTCACGCACAGCGGCGATGTGAAGATTTACGAGAACCTGCGTGTGCTGCCCCGCGCCTTCTTGGTCCACAAAGCGGAAACAGAACCAGATGCGGTAGTCGTGGAAAGGTTGGAAGACCCGCGCTTCCGTCCGCAGGAGACCGCCTTCCTTTCCAAACGCCCACCACCGGTCGCCGGGCAAATATCGTCCCCTTTGCCGGTGGCCGGAGCGGACAAAGTGGTTATGCAAAGCTACGAGCCGGAGCGCATAGATTTGGATGTCTCGACGGCGGAGCCGGCCTTTCTGATGCTCACCGATGCGCACTATCCGGGGTGGCGGGCGTGGGTGGATGGGCAGCCCGTACCCATTTTGCGGGCAGACCTCCTCTTTCGGGCCATTCCGGTGCCGCCTGGAACCCATCATGTCCAATTCAGATTCCAGCCGCGCAGCGTGCGCTGGGGAGCATTGATCAGCGTGGTGACTGCGTTGGTCATGCTTGCCTGGACTTTGCGCAGGCTGTGGCGAAGATGATTCGGGCACAAAAGTCAAGTTTAGACGCTACCACCTCCTTTTGGCAAACTATGCGGGTTGTGGTATACTAGCGGATGGAGAAAGACGAGGAAGAACCCCAGACAGACGGAACCTGATGGTGGCCTCAGTTCAAGCGTCGTTACGGCGGTTTTCATGGAAGCTGGCACGTACACTCGATACGATCCAGCCTCCGGAACAACTCATTCTTACCTTCTTGGCTATCTTAGTGGGTTTGACCACCGGGGTAGTTGCTGTCCTGTTCCACAGGCTGATCGAAGGGGTACACAAACTCTTCTTTGGGGGTGCCCACCAATTCCTTTCATTCCTCGGAGCATTCCAGGTACTGCTTCTGCCTGCGCTCGGAGGGCTGCTCGTAGCACTCATCGTTCGCTATCCGCTGCGTGGCCGGCGCGGACATGGCGTGGCCGGTGTCATGGAATCGGTCGCCCTGTCCGGGGGGCGCGTTCGCCCCCTACGCAGCCTTCTGCGTGTGTTTGCCTCGGCCTTCACCCTGGGATCGGGCGGTTCCGCCGGCCCAGAAGACCCCAGCGTGCAAATCGGCGCGGCCATTGGTTCGGGCACAGGCCAAGCCTTGCACCTCTCGGACGAGCGGGTCCGTACCCTGGTCGCGTGTGGTGCGGCCGCCGGCATTGCCTCTGCTTTCAACGCGCCAATCTCCGGCGTGTTTTTTGCTTTGGAAATCGTTTTGGGCCAGTTCACCACCGCCGCCTTTGGAGTCGTCGTTCTGTCGGCCGTCGTCTCTGCGGCGGTCACCCAAGCGATGGTCGGCCGGCAGCCGGCCTTCCAGATACCGTCGTACTCTTTCGTCGGTTTTTGGGAACTGGGCCTCTATTCGGTGCTGGGGATTCTTGCGGCGGTGGTCGCTGTGGTCTACATGCAGGCTCTGGAACAGGCCAGGAACCGCTTTACCCTTTCCTCCTGGTCCCCGATGGCCAAAACAGTGTTCGGAGGCCTGATTGTCGGAGGCATCGGCGTAGCCTTCCCGCAGATCTTTGGCGTCGGCTACGAGGCCGTGGGCACAGTGTTGAGTGACGGGGGCATGGCGGTGAAATTGCTCCTAGCGCTGGTCGTCATCAAAATTGTGGCGACGGCCATTACCCTCGGCTCAGGAGGCATCGGTGGCGTGTTTGCGCCCTCCCTGTTCCTGGGTGCCATGCTGGGCGGGGCCTTTGGGCAGATCGTCAACCAGCTATTCCCCGGGTATGTCGCCGCGCCTCCGGCCTATGCTCTGGTGGGCATGGCCGCGGTCCTGGCCGGCGCCATTCGCGCACCGATCACAGCCATCATGATCCCCTTCGAAATGACCCAGGACTACCGCGTGATCCTGCCGCTGATGTTTGCTACCGTGATCAGCACCTTCCTTTCCGAGTTTCTGCACCGCGAGTCGGTCTATTCGCTGGAATTGCTCAGTCGCGGGGTGCGTCTGGAACGGGGCCAGGATATCGACGTGATGAAAGGGGTGTCCGTTTGGGAAGCGATGACCCGCGATGTGGACACTGTGCCTACCGACTTGTCCCTTACCGACCTGGAGTTGGTCTTCGTCCGCAGCCACCACCACGGGTTCCCCGTCCTGAACGAAAAAGAGGAACTCTATGGCGTTGTGACCATCCAGGACTTGGAGCGTGCCAAACAGAGAGGCCCCATCGACGACTTGGTTGTGCGCGACATCGCCACCACAGATATTCTGGTGACCTATCCCGACGAACCGGTCTGGCAGGCCCTGCGCCGGCTGGGCACACGCGACGTTGGTCGCCTGCCGGTGGTGGACCGCGCCAATCCGAAATGCTTGCTCGGAGCCGTACGCCGGTACGACATCATCCACGCCTACCAGCGGGCCATCATACGCAGAATCGAAAAACAGGAACAGACGGAGAAACTACGCCTGGGCAAACTCACCGGCACGCGGGTTGTAGAAATTGATATTGAGTCGGGCGACTATGCTGTGGGCCGTCCCGTATGCGAATTGACTCTGCCTGAAAGCGGCTTGCTGATCACGACGCACCGGCACGGCAAGAGCATCATGCTGCACGGCAACATCTGCCTGCAAGCAGGTGATCGTGTCACGGCCGTGATTGCGCATGACAAGGCAGACGAATTGATTGCGATGTTGAAGTCTGGCCGGTTACCGTCGAAACCGGACACGGGCGAACCCCAATGAGAGCCGACCCCGCCGCCCTATCTCTGCCAGCACACATCGCGTCCCCCCCTCCCCTCCTCACCCGTCTTCGGTGCGGAATTGCCCGCCTCTCGGAATATGTGCGCATCGCCCTGGACCGCTGGCAACCCCCCGAAACAGGTATGCTCATCGTCACCGCCATCTTTGTCGGGATCGGCACAGGACTCATGGCCGTTATCTTCATCCGGCTGATCGATCTCTTTACATACTTCTTCTTTGAACAATTACAGCCGATGCTCGGGGGGTTGGGAGTCCTCTCCATCGTTTTGATCCCGGTACTGGGCGGCTTGCTGGGCGGCCCCTTGATCACCTTCGTGGCCCGCGAAGCCAAAGGACACGGCGTGCCCGAGGTGATGCAAGCCATCGCTTTGCAGGGAGGGCGAATGCGTCCCATCGTCGCCGGCGTGAAGGCCGTGGCCTCTTCCATCTGCATCGGCAGCGGTGGCTCGGTGGGACGCGAAGGCCCCATCGTGCAAATCGGAGCCGTACTCGGCTCTGTGCTGGGGCAGGCTTTTCGCCTATCGGACGAGCGCATCCGCAACCTGGTGGCCTGCGGCACCGCCGCCGGAATCGCCGCCGTCTTCAATGCCCCCATCGCCGGCAGCCTCTTCGCCCTGGAAGTGATTCTGGGCGAATTCACCACCAGTTACTTTGGCAGCGTGGTCGTTTGCGCCGTCGCGGCCAGCGTGGTCAGCCGTCACTTCCTGGGGACAAGCCCGGCGTTTGTCGTTCCCGCCTACACGATGGTCAGCGCCTGGGAAGTCTTGCCATACGCGCTGCTGGGGCTTGGTGCGGGCGTGATCGGTTGGGGCTTTGTCACCGCACTCTACGGCGCAGAGGACATCTTCGACAACTGGCGCATTCCGGAATATCTGAAACCGGCCGTGGGAGGATTGCTTCTCGGCCTGCTGGCCCTCTATCTCCCACAGACGTTGGGAACCGGCCTTTCCAACATCGAGAAGGCCATTCAAGGGGAAGGTACAATCCTCTTTCTGGGCATCATGGTCCTGGCCAAAATGCTGGGTACTTCCTTCACCCTGGGATCGGGAAATTCGGGGGGAGTCTTTGCCCCGGGCTTATTCATGGGCGCAATGTTTGGCGGCGCATTTGGACACATCCTGCATCCCTGGTTCCCAACCATAACTGCCGGCGCCGGCGCGTACGCCCTGGTGGGCATGGCCGCGGTCTTTGCCGCCGCAGCGCACGCGCCGATCACCGCCATCCTCATCGTCTTCGAAATGTCCGGCGATTACCGGCTGATCCTGCCGCTCATGCTGGCGACCGTCTTGAGCTCACTCGTCTCCGAAAAGCTGCGCCGCGATTCGATCTACACCCTCAAGCTCTCTCGTCGCGGCGTACACCTGGAACGTGGACGTGACATAGACGTTATGCGTGGCGTGCTGGTCGGCGAGGCCATGAGTGCCAATGTAGACACCGTCACGACCGATATGACGCTGGCTGAATTGCGCAAAGCGTTTTTGGAAAGCCACCACCACGGCTTTCCGGTGCTCGATTCAGACGGTAAGTTGTTCGGTGTCGTGACCATCCAAGACCTGGCGCGCGCGGAGCAACGGCCAGACGTAGACAGCTTGCACGTTCGGGACATCGCCACCACGAACATCTTAACGGCCACGCCGGATGAACCGATCTGGCTGGCCCTGCGCCGGCTGGGCACACGGGACGTGGGCCGGCTGCCTGTCGTGGACCGGTTCGACCGCCGGCGATTGCTGGGCGCTGTCCGTCGCTACGACATCATCAAGGCGTACCAGACGGCCATCCTGCGTCGCGTGGAACTGCAAGAGCGTACCGATCAACTGCGGCTGGGGCGGCTCACCGGGACAGACATTCTGGACATCTTGATCCACCCCGAATCACCAGTCATCGGGAAAAAGGTCTGTGACGTAGAATTGCCGGAAAACTGCGTCCTCATCTCCATTCGTCGGGGGCAAAATGTGCAAATCGTCAGGGGCAACACAGTCATCGAGGCCAATGACCGGGTCACTGCACTGGTCGAGTCGACCCATGCCGATGAATTGAGAATGGCCTTGAATTCCGGGCTGCCGCAACCGCCGGATGATTCGTCCCCCTAGCAGGCTGTCGGAGAGGTCTGTTTTCTTCTTATTAGGACACAGATTCTCACAGAGAAACACAGATTTCAGGCAACAATTATCGAAAAATCTGTGTTTATCCTGCAAATCTGTGTCCCCTGATTCTTTCTCCGACAAACTGCTAGTGAGGCAAGGTGAGGGGGGGCAAGGGGACAAGGGGAAAATCTCCCCATCTCCCCATCTCCTTGTCCCCTGGGTGGTCAATTTGCGCATAGAGGGGGACGGTAATCGGACACTATCTTCTGGTGTCTGTTTTTGGGGGGTGCTTTGAATTCTGACGGCAAGCGGCAGATTGCCCGCGCTGCAAGCATTGTCATGGCCGGATTCGTGCTCAGCCGGCTGCTCGGGCTGGGGCGGGAAGCGGCCATCGGCTACCAATTCGGCACCAGCCGCGAGCTGGATGCCTACCTGGCCGCGTTTCGTATTCCCGACCTCCTCTTTCAGTTGATTGCCGGCGGTGCGCTGGCTTCTGCTTTCATTCCAACTTTCACTGCCCAGTTGACCCGTGACGATGAAGAAGGGGCCTGGCGGCTTGCTTCCGCAGTTGCCAACTTGCTGCTCATTCTTTTGGGAACACTGGCCCTGGTCGGCGCAATCGCAGCCGAGCCGTTGGTGCGATACATCATTGCCCCCGGCTTCGATCCGGCAACCCAGCACCTCACGGCCTATCTGATGCGCTGGATGCTGCTGGCCACGGTCATCTTTGCGATCAGCGGGCTTTGCATGGGTGTGCTGAACGCGCGGCAACATTTTCTCTTTCCGGCGCTCTCCCCATCCGTCTACAACCTCTCGATCATGGCCGGTGCGCTGCTGCTGGGGCCACGCATGGGCGTCTTTGGGCTGGCGTGGGGCGTGGTGATCGGTGCGAGTGGCCACCTGCTGATCCAGGTGCCGGCGTTGATTCGTGAGGGGGCGCGCTATCGTCCCGTGTTGGGGCTGCGCGACGCCGGTGTGCGGGAGGTCGGGCGGCTGATGGGGCCGCGCGTCTTGGGGCTGGCCGCTGTGCAGGTCAATTTCCTGGTCAACACGATATTGGCTTCCGGGTTGCCGGCCGGCCGGCTTTCGGCCCTGAATTATGCCTGGCTGCTGATGCTCCTACCCCAAGGCATCTTTGCGATGGCTGTCTCCACGGCCGCTTTTCCCACCTTTTCGCGACTGGCGGCCGAGGGGCAGTTGGGCAAGGTGCGTGATGCCTTCACGACGACCCTGCGGACCATCTTGTTTCTCACCATACCTTCTGCGGTGGGGTTGGTGTTGCTGCGCAAACCGTTGGTCGTGTTGCTGCTACAACGCGGCGCGTTTGATGCTTCCTCCACGCAGATCGTGGCCTGGACGTTGCAGTTCTATGCAATTGGCCTGTTTGCCCATGCCAGTGTGGAGATCACCTCCCGCGCGTTCTATGCCCTGCACGACACCAAGACCCCGGTGATCATCAGCTTGATGGCCATGGCGATCAATTTGGGCCTGAGCCTGTGGCTGATTCACCCGCTGGCGCAGGGCGGGTTGGCGCTCAGCAACTCGACGGCGACGATCTTGGAGATGACCCTGCTCCTGATTCTCCTCAGACCGCGACTGGGGGGGCTGATGGGGAGGCAGCTTGTCCGTTCTGTGTTGCATACGCTTTTCAGCGCACTGGTCATGGCGCTGGCGTTGGTCTGGTGGATGCGGTCCTTCGCGGGGCGGGGAGCTATCTTGCAGGCCGGCGGGGGGCTGTTGGTTGGGTCGGCCATTTTCCTGGTCGTGAGTTACCTGGCCGGGAGTCGCGAAGTACGCTACTTCCAACGTTTTGCCTTTGACTTTCTGAGGCGATTGTCGTACAATGATGGTTAGGACGCCCCCGTGCGTTCATACATGGAGTTGCAGGATAACGGGCAGTCCCACCGCGTTGGGCTGCGCAGCGAGACCAACCGCTGAAAAAAACGTGAACATGGATTTGCCCCCTCGTCAGGAGCGTGATATAATACAGGCATGCGCATCATCTTTCGCAAAGCTCTAAGAGAATATTCTCTACATCTGCTTTGCGGGAAGCCATGAGGAGTATAACCGGATAGGTACGGCGACTTCATGCGGAGCTTGACATTCCAGCGGAAGTGCTGATACAACCATAAGAATACAGGCGAGCGGCGTGAGAAGGTACACGTCAGCCCGACCGCGTGGCGGCGGAAGGGGAGCGTTTGGACACCCCTGTCTGTACGTAAATCGTGAGGGGTGATGCGTGGAGGTTGTGAAGCTGTTGTACGTGTCACAGTTTATACTTTTGTAGATAAAGGAGTGTGAACATGGCTAGTTTAGGGCCTATGGAACTGATCATCATCCTGGTGATCGTGATCATCGTTTTTGGTGTGGGTCGCTTGCCCGAAGTGGGCGGTGCTTTGGGGAAGGGTATTCGTGAGTTTCGGCGCGCCTCCGAAGGAGCGGACGAAGAAGAAAAGCCGTCGCCGGCCCCAGTTGCTGGCAACGATAGCAAAGGGGCATAAAAGAAATAGCCGGTCAGGTACTGCCCCCCCCTACCTCCTCCCCCGAAAAATTTTTTTGGGGGACGGGGGGCTTCCGGCGCCCGACGCTCCATTTTCATGATTGGTGGCGCGCAGCCGCTCATGGTGACTGCTTTGAAAATAACGTGTCATGTGTCACGTAATCCGTAAAACGTGATGCGTAAGACGCAAGACGTTTCACGTCCCGCCATTTTCATCCCTGGTGGCGCGCGCAACCGCGCTCAATGGTACCACTTTGAAAATGGCGCGCCCGGTTTGTCATGGCGAACGGGTTGCGTCAGGCGTCACGTTTTATGTTTTCACACGCACGCTTGGCACGCCATTTCGCCCGTCGTCCGATCGCGTATCTCCGGTAACACACAGGGCCGATTAAGAATCGCTGACTGACTACGCACCCTATGAGACAACTTTGCATTCACGGACATTTTTATCAGCCATCCAGGGTGGATCCATTTACCGGACGTGTCCCAAAAGAACCGGGAGCGACGCCTTTTCATGACTGGAACGAACGGATTCTTGCGGAGTGCTATGCTCCCAATGCGCGACTAGGAAACTTTCGTGGCATAAGTTTCGATGTTGGCCCCACTTTGATGTCCTGGCTACAACAACACGCCCCCGGGACATACCACAGAATCTTGTTCGACGACCGGATAAGCGTTGAACGCTATGGGGTAGGGAATGCCATCGCGCAGCCTTACAACCATACCATACTGCCCCTGGCCAGTGCAAAGGATAAAGAGCTTCAAATTTCCTGGGGCATTGCCGATTTTCAACATCGTTTTGGACGCCTTCCTCAGGGAATGTGGTTGCCTGAAACGGCAGTCGACGTGGATACGCTGGAAGTCCTCGTGGACAATGGAATTGCCTTCACCATCCTCGCTCCGTGGCAAGCCGTGGACGATGATTTGGACGTGACCGTCCCCTATCGTGTTCCACTTCCGTCAAAACGTTCGATTGTCGTTTTCTTTTATCAGGGCGATCTGTCTGGCAGTATTTCCTTTGATCCGGGCACGACGGCCAATGCCGATGCCTTTGTGACCGAAACGCTTTTACCCCGCTACCCCGAAGACCACGACTACGATCCGCTGATCCTGGTGGCCAGCGATGGCGAATTGTACGGACACCACCAGGAGTGGCGCGACAAGTTTCTCGAATACCTGCTGAACGGAAGCTCGGCAGAGGCCGGCATCTCCACGACCTACCCCGCTCGCTATTTGCTACATCACCCCGTTCAGGACGAAGTAGGTGTGGTCGAGCAGACTTCTTGGAGTTGCCATCACGGCGTGGAGCGATGGCGAGGAGATTGCGATTGCTGCGCCGGAGATGGCACCTGGAAGAAATATCTGCGTGCCGGCCTGGATGGTTTGGCGACCGCTTTTGACGAATTGTTTGATGATTATTGGCAGGCGAAAGGCATCCCCCCAAAAAAAGTGCGTCTCAATTACATAGAGGTGCTTCTGGGGAAGCAACCTGTCGACACATTTGTCGAGGGTCTGTTGCAGCGTACGCTCAATTGGGCGGAAGCACGTCGCGCGCGCCTCTTGCTGGAGGCTTTCTACAACCGGCAACGTATGTACACCAGTTGCGGCTTCTTCTTCGATGACCCGTCCGGTCTGGAAGTGCGCTACAATATTGCCTCCGCTGCACGAGCCGTAGACCTTGTGGACCAGGCCTTAGGAATCTCTCTGGAGCGCCATCTCTTGCCCCCCCTCAGACGGGTGCATAGCCAGAAGACAGGCGAGACGGGGGAAGATGTCTACATCGATATTCTCGTAGCTCATCATCGCCGTTAGCAGAAAAAAACCTGACAGGTTTTAGAAACCTGTCAGGTTTGAAGGTCAGGTTCGAAGATTACGGGCTTCCGGCAAGCGAGACCTGGACGAATTGCAAGTATATTGTTCCGTGTCCATCTAAGTAAATGTCTACTCGAGCATCCAGCCCCTCTGGATAGACCGCATACCACCCCGCTTTGAAGGGGGCAAATTCCACCCCATATTCTCCCAATTCTGGTTTCGTTCCGGTGCGCCCGGTGATGTGGAAGGTGCTGTCTTGAATGGGTAAGGCCCACACGGTCACCGGCCAATCCTTGTGCCCGGGCATGGTTACGCGGATGACGGAGTTGAACTCTCGCGTATCCGCGGTGCCGTTCGTGTTGCTGATCACACTGCCTTGCCACGCTGTGGTGACCACCGGCGGCTGGTTATCCGTCGGCGGCACCTCGGGCGGCGCGCACGTCGTGCAGGGGGGCGGTGGCGGCGGACAAGCAGTACAACCGCCGGAGGCAGGTATGTAGCTTGGCCCAGACATGGGGGGCGGAACCGGGTTGCCCTGATATACACCGGGGATGACCAGTTGCTGGCCCGCGTACACCCATCCGTTGTTGGAGAGCCCATTGGCCTGTGCCAATGCCCACGGGTTGATGTTGAACCGGTAGGCAATGCTATTCAGGGTGTCGCCCGGCTGGCAAATGTAGTAGGTGGCCGGGCCCGCCGGTGCAGTCGGTGCCCCATACGCCGGCGGAGCCGGGGCGTGGGCCCCATTGGGGATGATCAGGCGCTGTCCGGCATACAGCCAGCCGTCCGGGGCGATGCCATTTGCCTGGGCCAGGGCGTCGGCAGGAACGCCAAATCGCCAGGCGACAGAGTAGAGTGTGTCACCCCATTGGACAACGTAGTACTGCATGCTTACCGGTTGGGCAACGGGTGCGGGAGCACTTCCATTCGGAATGATCAGAGCCTGGCCGACCCATATCCAGGTGTTGGAGAGCCCGTTTGCTTGCATCAATGCATCGACCGATGTCCCATGGGTGCGGGCAATGCTGTATAGCGTATCGCCCGCCTGCACGATGTAATTGCCGGCGGGGGGCGGCGCAGCAGCAACGGCTGTCGGAATCAGCAAGCCCTGTCCGGAATAGATGAGCGTGCTATGCAAGCCGTTCGCGGCCATCAGGGCCTGTACCGTGGTCCCATTATGCCAGGCGATGGAGAAGAGTGTCTCGCCGGGTTGCACAATGTGGATGTTGGGCCCTGATGCAGGTGAAGCTGCTGCTGCACTCGTTATGGTCAACATAGAGGCCGAAAGCAATACGACCAACATGAGTATAAAGAATCGTTTCGTTTTTATCATGCTTCCACCACCTTCGTCGATTGTGGTTTTACATTTCTCCTCATATAATACTACAAATTCATGGAAATGTCAAGTGACTATAACGTTTATTTAAGGATAATTTTCCGAGCCTTTAACGTATGTTTTATGGTGCAGTTTACGGTTAAGTTTAACATAGATTGTTTTGGCGCTCGAAAGGTTGCCAACTTTTGGAAAGTTGGCAACCTTTACCGGCCCAATCAGATACTGGCCACACGATGCCAGAAGTTCAACTTCTCGGAGAAGTTGAACTTCTTGTCTTGTGGCCCAATGCGTGTTCCGTCGCCCGCCGCTCATGGGCATGTGCAGCGGTTCGCCGCAAACCCCGAAATGTAGGGGGAGGGAGAGACGAGGGGACACCCCTCGTACTCCCCGGGCATTCGCTGCGCATGCCCCGCTCATGGACACTATTTTACAATTGGCAGCAATCCGTGTATAATAGGTAATACCAGTGAGTTGAAATCGTGACGGTCAGGCCAGTGCTGAATTTGCTTTTGGAGGTAGGGAGATGCGCAACTATGCTCGTGTTGCTGTGATTGGCTGGGTTGTAGCCCTCTTATTGTCCGCTTCCCCTTTGCGTTTGCACGCGACACTGGCAGAGGGACCCGCGAATGACCTGACCTGCCGTGAAGTCTTGCCAGGTGGAGAGTTCGAGAGTTCCGGCACCTGGCACAAAACACCGCTGACCAAGTTTGTCGCTCCGGAGACTGCACACACGCGGGAAGGCAAACGAGCAATGCGCTTGGGCATCGTCCAGGGGAAGAACGTGCGAAACTATGCTTCCATCTGGCAAACCGTACAGATACCCAAAAATGCCGTCCGGGCCGTGTTGGATATGTGGGTGCTGCCGGTGTCCGATGACCCGACCACCGGTTCCGACCGGCAGGAGATTCGCGTTTTGGATAGCCACTATCGCCTTTTGCTCACCCCGTTACGGGGTCTCTTAAAAGGAAACGACTGGCAGCAGGTGACGGTGGACTTGGCTCAGTTTCGCGGGGAGACTGTCCGCATTTACGTAAATGTTTTCAACGATGGCAGCGGTGGAAAAACGGCTTTGTACGTGGACAGCGTCCATCTGACCATTTGCGAGCCACGCGGGCTGATCGACAAGCAGGGAGGCGAGGGGGCCTCAGCAACCCCGGCGGACGGCGGTCTCACGCCCACGCCACCGGTCAGCCCCACGCCATCGCCTTCCCCGCCCCCCTCTGCTGCATCCCTTCCAGCACCGGGGACTTGTGGCGACCTGGTGCAGAACGGCGACTTCGAGGAGGGAAGTGCAGGATGGGTACTGGGGGCCACACCCAAGCCGGCCACCATATTGGCCACCCGGTCACATTCCGGCACACACGCCATGCGGCTTGGCGTGGTAGGCGGTTCCGACTACCAGAGCTATTCCTCCTTCTGGCAGACAGTGGAGGTACCATCAGATACCATCACGGCCACGCTGTCCTTTTGGGCATATCGCCTGACAGAGGATACGGATGGGGGCGACTCACAGGTCGCACTGGTATTGGACGATAAGTATCGCATTCGCCAGAGACCGCTGCACGCTGCGGTGACAGATGGGGATTGGGTATACTTCGAGAAGGATCTATCGGCCTACCGGGGCTGGACGCTTCGTCTGTACTTCAACGTGTTCAACGATGGGGACGGCAAAACGTCGGCCATGTACGTGGATGGTGTGCAACTGTTGGCCTGCCGGTAACGAGCAGCCACACGCGTTCATTCCAAAGGCTTCTTCAAGATTGCAAAGCGACAGACCGGGTCCCCCAATGCTCGGCAGGCAACCTCTGTCACTTCAAAACGTTTGCCATTGCTAACCCAAGTGGTAAGCTCTTCCAAAGCGCCAACTGCCGTTTCACAAAGTGGGTTCTCCGCTTGCAAAGTAGAGCAATACGGACATTGGCACGCTTCGAAAAAGATATAATCGTCGTCCTGGCTGACATGACACTCGACATGGCCGATTTGATTGGCGGCCAGGGAAATGCTGTTCAGGACAAGTCGTAGACGGGTGAGGAGGGGGAACGCGCGCAGGGCAACCTTGGCAGTGTCAATTGCTTTGGGATACGCTTCTCGCCACGTCCGGAACTGCACGCGGCCGGTACGTCTCAGGATCGCCTTAGCGCCTCGCATACCATAGAGGTCAATCATCGCTTGCGTCAGGCGACCGATGTGGCCAAATGTCACCTGCTCGTCTTTTTCCAGGCTGGTGCGCCCTTCGTATTCTTCCAGGCCAGCACGGCGCAGCAAAGTATCTATGCCACCCTGCCCTACAACTTCTCTCACCGTTAAGAAGGCAACTTTGACAGCTTCTGGGGGCAGTACCATGTCGGCATCGTTGCCAACGTGGGATGATTCTTGTGCATCCGACATGATAGATTACTCCAATTCGATGGGGAGCAGATCGTGATCGAAGATTCACGGGCCCCAGGAATGGCCGCCGGTTACAGGATCAAAGGGTTGCCGGGTCTTAGCTTCCCCAGGAATCTTGCTGAAGACCCGCAACAAGGTCTCCGGCAAGCTTATGCGCTTCGTTTTGCTTTCAGGTAGGCGTCCATGCCCTTTACGGCAACCTTGGCCGAGGCCAGGGCCGTGACCACAAGGTCGGCACCTCGTACGGCGTCGCCACCGGCAAATACACCTTCGCGACTGGTAGCGCCGGTTTCTTCGTCTACCACGAATAGGCCCCACTTGTGCGTTTGGAGGTTTTCCGTTTTTTCGCCCAGTGCGGGGTCTGGCCAATAACCGAGTGAGAGGATCACGGTATCCACTTCCTGAATGAAGTTGCTTCCTTCGATGGGAATTGGCCGTCGCCGCCCCGAGGAGTCTGGTTCGCCCAACTCCATGCGCACACATTCCATGGCCGTTACCTGGCCATCATCGTTTCCAATGTACCGCACCGGCACGGTCAGGAATTCAAATTGGACCCCTTCTTCCTTGGCATTGGAACGTTCTTCGGCTCGACCGGGCATTTCTTTCTCCGTGCGGCGGTAGACGCAGGTGACGGTTTCCACCTGGGGCAGGCGAATGGAAGTGCGCACGCAATCCATGGCCGTGTCACCACCGCCGATCACAGCAACGCGTTTGCCAACCTCCAGGGGTGTGCGCTGGTGTTCCGGCAACAGTTCCGGCGCGAGGTTTCCGCGCACGAGATAGTCTGTAGCGTAGTAGATCCCTTTCAAATCTTCGCCGGGGACGTTTTGTGATGCGCAGACCGGCGCGCCTATTCCCAGGAACACGGCGTCGTATCCATCGAGCAACTCATCGATGGTTACATCTTCGCCCACCTTCGTATTGCAGGTGAATTTGACTCCCAATTCTTCTAGGAGAGCGATCTTTGTCGTGACGATTTCCTTGTCCAGTTTGAAATTGGGAATGCCATAGAGGAGCAAGCCCCCGGGTTCGGGCCACGCATCGAACACCGTTACCGCGTAGCCCCTCGTGCTCATTTCTTCGGCCACCTCCAAACCGGCCGGGCCGGCACCGACGACGGCGATTTTCTGGCCTACGGGGTCCGCTTTCTCCCGTGGCGGCAACCCAAAGTTGGTGCGTTGGTAATCGGCCACGTAGGCTTCCAGCTTGCCGATGTGTACGGGGACATTTTTCTTGCCCACGACACATGATCCTTCACACAAGATTTCTTGCGGGCAGATACGGCCACAAACTTCCGGCATGATGCTTGTCTTGCGGAATGTGTTTGCGGCGCCGATGAGATCGCCATGCTCCAAGAGCCAGAAAGCGCCGGGAATGTCGTTGTGGATGGGACATGCTTTGACACAAGGCGCTCCGGGACACTGGATACAACGCTGGGCTTCGAGCTTGGCCGTCTCCAGATCATAGAAAAAAGGATAGATTTCCTCAAAATCCTTGATACGCTCCGCAGGCGGGCGTTTCTTCACGTTGTTTGGGGGAATCTGCAGACGTGCTTTTCGATCTACCTTCGGCCGCTGCTGCTTTGACATCGTTTTTATCCTCCTAAGTAAGGAAAACTTGGGGGGTTATCGTGCTGATAACGCCACACTTGCCAGCAAATCTTGACCACGCGCCAACCTCCGAACAAGCGCCGGTACAAGTTGTCTTCTAGCCCATACCATACCACGGTTGGGCCAGTTTGTCAATTTTGCTCACCTTTGTGACAGAATGGACATGGCGCAGAGGGCCACCAAATTTGGACGTGCCGGGGGCTTGGTCTGCAAAAAAATGACGCTCTTCCCCGAAAGACCATTTGCGTGTTTAGCCAAACGATGCTATAATTGGCAAGGTTGTCATAGTCTGTGTAGAGCAAGGAGTGGGTACCCCCCACTTTTCTTGTTGTAAGGGCCAATAGATGAAAAATGATTTTATTGTTGCGATAAACCAAGTATGCGCAGAACGAGGTCTCTCCAAAGATGTTGTCCTCAAGGCGGTGGAGGATGCGCTTATCTCTGCCTACCGGAAGGACTTTGGATTCGTTGCCGACATCTCTGTTGAACTGGACAGCACCACCGGCGGCGCACGTCTATTCACGGAAAAGACCGTTGTTGTGGAGGTACTTGACGAGGATCATGAAATTGACCTTGCTCATGCACAACGTCTGCGCAAAGATGCGCAACTCGGAGAAAAAATCAAAGAAGACATCACGCCCAAGAACTTTGGTCGTATCGCCACGCAAGCCGCAAAACAGGCCATTCTGCAACGCATCCGTGGTGCAGAGAGAGACGCCCTGTTTGTACAATACCAGGATCGCGAAGGCGAAATCGTAAACGGCACGGTGCAGAGTGTCGACAGAAATGGCCTGGTGCGTCTGAGCTTGGGCAAAGTCGAGGCCATCTTGCCGAAAAGCGAACAGTTACCCAGCGAGCGTTTCCGTATTGGCCAACGGGTACGCGCTTACGTATATAGCGTACAGAAGGAAGGTTCTCGGGGGCCGCAAGTCTCTGTCTCCCGTACCCGGCGCGAAATGTTACGCCGGCTGTTGGAACTGGAAGTCCCCGAGATTTTCAATGGCACCGTGGAGATCAAAATGATCGCGCGCGAAGCGGGCCAACGCTCGAAGGTCGCCGTGAGCGCTACACAGGAGGGCATAGACCCTGTGGGTGCCTGCGTAGGCATGAAGGGCAGTCGTATCCAGAGCGTGGTCAACGAACTCAGCGGAGAGAAAATAGACGTCGTACAATGGAATCCGAACCCCGTGCTGTTCGTCGGGAATTCGCTCAGCCCCGCTCGCGTCCTGGATGTCTACCTAGATGAAAGCCACCAGGAGGGGAACACGGCTGTCGTTGTGGTGCCCGATAAGCAACTTTCCCTGGCTATTGGCAAAGAAGGGCAAAATGCCCGGTTGGCAGCCAAGCTGACCGGTTGGCGAATTGACATAAAAAGTGCCAGCGAGGCGGCCAAGGAAACGGTGCGCTTGTCTGAGGCCCGCCGGCGCATGGAAGAAGCGGAAGCACAACGCGTAGCAGAGCAGAAACGGTTGGAAGAAGCTCGTTCGTTGCTTGCCGCGGCAGAATTGGCAGAGCGAGAAGAAGGCGAGCAAGAAACTGCCGAAGAATTGCCCGGCCTTGAGCCAACAATCGAGACACCAGAAAAAGATGTCCTGCCAGAACCGGTTCCCGAGCCCCCCGCTCCAGAGGCCGTCGCCACACCACCAAAGGAAGTGGCAGAGGAATCCGAAGAGGTAGAGAAACCACCGGAGAAACCCAAACCCGTCGTACCTGCGTGGGTACGAAAAGCCCTGGAACAAGAAAAACAAGATATCAAGGTGCAGATCGAAGACTTGATCCCCGAAGAGAAAAAGCGTAAGAAAAAGAAACAGAAACGCCGGCCGCTGAGCTGGCAAGAAGAGCTGGAGAACTGGAAAGACGAGAACGTCTTGGAATCTCTGAACAACGCACCTCTCGACGATGACGCCGGCGATGACGAGGGATAATCTGTGGCACGCAAGCACAAGCCTATGCGAACTTGCATTGGCTGTCGGACCGCCCGCGGAAAGCGGGAAATGATCCGCATCGTTCGGGTGGCGGATCAGAGCGTACAGATCGACCCAAAAGGGAAAATGGCTGGCCGCGGCGCGTACCTCTGTGCAAACAGGCAGTGTTGGGATCGAGCACTAAGCAAAGGGCAGATTGAACGGGCTCTGCGAACGAAATTGTCGGAGAAAGATTGGGCTATGTTGCAGGCACAAGCAAACAAGTTTCCGAACTTCGATACCGGTGACCAGTGATCCGTCACATGCCGGCAAGAAAACGTATCGGGGAAATGGGGAACATGTCAGATCGGGAGACAGGTGCATGAAGACCTGCTAAAACTTGATCGGCTGAAATTAGTTATCCCCACCCCCATGCTGCTGCTGAACGCATCCCGGGCCAAGCCTGAATCGCGTCCGCACTTGGGGCCGGAGCGATACCGGGCGAAATGTGCGCACACCACGGTCTTTCACAGACCGTGGGTGATGGCCATTGTCCGGGTAGTCTTACCGGCATCCATCTAATATGGTTGCTGCTTCGGCCCAGAGCATGGGGATATTTTTTCCCCGTAGGAAAAGAAAAGTAACCAGAGTAACGACCAAAGAGGAAAGAGAAAATACAAAGGAAACGCTGCCGGACAAACGACCTTGCACGTCCTGACGTGTCAAAGGTTGGGAACTTTGGGGTGAAGGAGATACAGGTCAATGAGCCAACAGAACAAAAACATCGTTATTCCTGAAACCATTACCGTTCGGGAACTTGCCGATCTGATGGAAGCCAGCCCCATCAGCGTCATCAAAGAGTTGATGGCGAATGGCGTAATGGCCAACATCAACCAGACGATTGACTTTGATACCGCAGCGATTGTTGCTGAGGAAATGGGGTTCACCGTCCGGGAAACAGAAGAAGAGGTAAGCGAAGAACATGAGGAAGCAGCCACTCCTACGAAGCGAGACCTGTATGCGGACGAACGCGAAGAAGACCTGCAGCCACGCCCCCCCATCGTCACCGTACTTGGCCACGTGGACCACGGCAAAACGACGCTGCTGGACGCCATCCGCAAAACGCGCGTAACCGAAGAAGAACATGGGGGGATAACCCAGCACACAGGAGCCTACCAGGTGGAACGGCAGGGCCGGAAAATCACATTCATCGACACGCCCGGACATGAAGCCTTCACGGCCATGCGCGCGCGGGGAGCCCAGGTCACCGACATCGCCATTCTGGTGATCGCCGCCAACGATGGGGTTATGCCCCAGACCAAAGAGGCCCTGGACCACGCCAGAGCAGCGCAGGTGCCGGTCATCGTCGTGCTGAACAAAATCGATGTGGAAAACGCGAACCCAGACCGGGTCATGCAGCAAATGGCCGAAGTCGATCTTGTGCCGGAAGATTGGGGCGGGGACACCATCGTCGTCCCCACCTCTGCCAAGCAGGGGGTGGGCATTGACACGCTTCTGGACATGATCCTGCTCGTTGTGGACATGTCGAATTTTCGGGCCAATCCCGATCGCCCCGCCGTCGGCACGATCCTGGAGGCAACGCTCGACCGGACGCGCGGGCCCATGGCGACGGTATTGGTGCAAAACGGCTGCCTGCACAGCGGTGATAATTTTGTGGCCGGCAAAGTCAGTGGTCGTGTGCGCGCGATGTTCAATGATCAGGGCAAACGCATTGAGGAAGCCCCCCCCTCTACGCCCGTTCAAGTCTTGGGTTTCAATGGCATCCCAGAAGCTGGAGAACTCTTCGAGGTAATGCCCACCGAGCGTAAAGCACGCTCGCGGGCAGAAGCCGAAGCGTCCAGACGCGCAGACCTGACCAAACGCCCCCAACGCATGACCTTGCAGGATATCTATGCACGCTTCCAAGCAGGTCAGGTGCAGAAGCTAAATATCATCCTCAAGGTGGATGTTCAGGGCTCCCTAGAGCCAATTGTCAATTCCCTTCAACAACTTGGCGATGAAAACCTCCGCGTGAAGATACTGCGTAAGGGTACGGGCAATATATCCGAAACAGACATTATGTTAGCAGCGGCTTCCAACGCCATCGTCATTGGATTTAACGTAGAGGGTGACATTTCGGCCCATACCGTTGCCGAAAAAGAAGGCGTGGATATTCGAACCTACAAAGTCATCTACCAACTCGTAGATGATGTGGAAAAAGCACTCACCGGTATGCTCGAACCGGTCTACCAGGATGTTACCATCGGACGCGCCGAGGTGCAAGAAGTCTTCCACATACGAGGCCGCGGCAACATTGCCGGCTGCATGGTGCGCGAGGGAAAGATTACACGTGGCGCGTTTGCTCGTGTGTGGCGCGGCGAACAAGAGCTGCACAGCAGCACCATCTCCTCGCTGCGACGGTTCAAGGATGATGTTCGAGAAGTCGCCACCGGATACGAATGTGGAATTGGACTGGAAGGATTTGAGGCACTCCAACCGGGCGACATCATTGAAGCATTTATTCAAGAGCAGGTATAATTTGACACCCCGCTCCCCTGGTTTTGCAACCCAACTTGGAGTGGCTCGGTAAACTGGGTATCGAAAATGAGCAGACGTGCTTTACAGGTTAGCCGGCAAGTACAAGAAACGTTGAGCTTGTTGCTTGAACAGGAAATACGTGACCCCCGGTTGCACCTCGTGACCCTGACGAAGGTGCATACCACAGATGATTTGAAACAGGCGACAGTCTACTTCAGCGTGCTTGAAGACGAGCGTCGCGGTGAGGCCATTCGTGCCCTACGAAAGGCCAGCGGCTTTCTTCGTCGCGAGCTGAGCGCCCGGCTGAATTTGCGTTATACGCCCACCTTGTCCTTCGTCCTCGATGATAGTTTCGTGCAAACAAAACACCTACTCGATATCCTTGACGAGATATCCGCGGAGCAGAAAACATGAAAGCACAGGTTGCCGAAGCGATCCTGCGCGCACAAAACATTTTGGTGATCAGCCACAAAGACCCAGATGGTGACGCCATCGGATCGATCCTGGGGCTCACCTGGGCACTGCGCAAGATCGGCAAGAGAGTCTATCCCGCCTGCCCGGATGCGGTGCCGGAAATCTATGCCTTCTTGCCCGGCAGCAATGAAATCTCCCCACTTTCCGCAACGACGCAAGACCTTATTGTCACGCTGGACGGCAGCGACGCCACACGGTTCGGAGACTGCTTTGCTGCGGAGCTGGTAGCAGACTTTACGGTCGTCAGCATTGACCACCATGTCACGAATACCCGTTTCGCCACAGTCAACTGGGTCGGCCCCACCTATGTCGCGACGTGCGAGATGATCTTCGACCTCTTGCCTTTCCTGGGAGTTGCGCTGGACTCTCGCATCGCCACTTGCCTGCTCACCGGAGCATTGACGGACACACGAGGCTTTCGTACATCCAGCACCACCCCGCGAATCCTGAAGGTTGCTGCGGAGCTGGTGGAGGCCGGCGCCCCGCTGGCCGAAATCACCGACCAGGTTTTCAACAATCATGCCCTAAAGTCGCTACAGTTGTGGGGCAAAGTTATCGAAAGCATGGATTTTTCCGGCGGTCTATTGTGGGCTACCAACACGGTGGCTATGCGTCGCGCTTGCGGCGTGGATCGGACGGCGACGAACGGCGTTGTCAACGTGCTGGCGACCGCTCGCGAGGCGAATGCGGCCATCCTATTCACCGAGCGAGATGACGACAAGATTGAAGTGAGTATGCGCTCACGCCCGGGGTACAACGTCGCCGATGTCGCCTTTCGACTGGGCGGCGGCGGTCACCCCCAGGCTGCCGGCTGCACCGTGGACGGCCCTTTGCGGCAGGCAGTGGGCCGTGTCCTGGCCGAGGTGCGAGCTTCATTCGATGGCTAGTGTTCACGAGATGCCATCACAACATGAACCATTCCCCAAAGACGCCCTCCCCCCGGGCATCCTCAACGTACACAAACCGGTGGGGCCAACCTCACACGACGTGGTTGCAATGATTCGCCGGTGGTCAGGAATACGCCGTGTGGGTCATGCCGGCACGCTCGATCCCATGGCCGAGGGCGTCCTGTTGGTTTGCCTGGGAAAGGCCACCCGTGTTGCAGAATATCTCATGCGCAGCACCAAACGCTATCGTGCGGGAATCACCTTTGGCAGCAGCACCGACACCTATGACGCACAGGGCACCGTTGTCTCGATTTCCCCGTCCGGGCACATTCCAGTCTCCGTCCAGGCAATCGAACGAGCTTTACGTCGCTTCACCGGTCAAATCGAGCAGGTGCCACCGCTATACTCGGCCCTAAAGCGAAATGGCCGCCCCCTCTACGAGCTTGCCCGCAAGGGAGAGAAAGTGACGCTTGCCCCCCGCACGGTAACGGTGGAACAAATCACGATTCGTTCGTGGCAACGCCCCATCCTGTCTGTCGATATCACCTGTGGCCCGGGCACGTACGTCCGCTCGTTGGCCCATGATCTGGGCCGCGCATTGGGGTGCGATGCCCATCTCAGCGCCCTCTGCCGTACGGCCAGTGGGCAATTTACGGTTGAAACGGCCACCCCTCTCGAGGCCCTCCGTGATGCTTTTCGGGAACATCGAGCCGGGCGTTTCTTGCATCCCCTGGATTCGGCGTTATCCTCCTTTCCCCCGGTTACTTTTGAATCAGGCGAGGCACAGAAGCTGCTCCATGGACAGGCCCTGATGAGGCCCTTACCACCGGGCCTGCCGGAACGGTCGGGCGCGCGCGCCAAACTTTGGAGAGCCTACGATCCGCAGGAGCGTCTTCTGGCCCTGGTTGCCTACGATGCCGAAAAGAAGCAGTGGCTGCCCCGTAAAGTTTTTGTGGATCCAGACGGATGACGGTCGTTTACCGGGCATTTGATCAGGCACACATCGCCGGCCCCACGCTCCTCACGATCGGTGCCTTCGATGGCGTACACGTCGGGCATCAGGCGCTGATTCACCACGTAACCAGGCGGGCGCAACGCCAGGGCATGATTTCGGCATTGGTCACGTTCGATCCGCATCCGCGCGTCGTTTTGTCTCCCGAACGAGCACCACGCTTTCTCCAATCAACGCGTGAACGGCTGGAGACCCTCTCCGCGCTGGGCCTGGACACCGTCGTCAGCCTACAATTCGGGCCGGCCCTGGCCCAGACCAGTGCCGAGGACTTTGTGCATCTCCTGGTGCACGATTTGCAGATGCGTGAGCTGTGGGTGGGACGGGACTTTGCCCTTGGTCACCGCCGGCAAGGCAACGTACCCTTTCTGAAGAAGCTGGGAATCCAACTGGGGTTCACCGTACACCCGGTCCGCCGTGTGGCGCTGGCCGGTGAGCGGATCAGCAGCTCAAGGATCCGCGCCCTGCTGGATGCGGGGGAAGTTTCCGCCGCGGCGCACGCACTGGGTCGCTACTACCTTTTGGCCGGCACGGTGGTTCATGGCGCTCATCGCGGCGGTCCGGCCGGTTTTCCGACAGCGAACCTGGCTGTGGCGACCAACCGGCTGTTGCCGGCAGATGGTGTGTACGCTACGTGGGTCCAAGTGGCCGGGCAGTGGATTCCCGGCGCGACGAATGTCGGCACTCGTCCCACCTTCGATAACGGACAACGCACAGTGGAAACCCACCTGATCGACTGGCACGGCGGTCCTATGTATGGACAGGAGATGGCCGTACACTTCGTGGAAAGGCTGCGCGATGAACGCAAGTTTGCGGGAGTCGATGCGTTGAGTGCGCAACTCACCCGCGATGTTGCCCAAGCCCAAAGCATACTTTCGCAGACCCCGAAGATTCTTCCGCCCGCCAAGCTGCCCGAGGTGGAAGAAATAACGTAGCTGCTTTGAAAATAACGTGTCAGGTGTCAGGTAAAACGTAAAACGTGATGCGTGATGCGTAAGACGCAACACGCAATACGCCCCGCGTCTCACTACCCGGGGGCAACGCCAACAGCAAGCGCGACCATGCCGAGCAGCACAAACCACTGGCTGTGACGAAGATACCAGGAATGGCCAAATCTTTTCCGGTGGGGTTGCAGAGAGATCTGGAAGACAAGCGCGTAGGCAACGATGGAGGCGAGCAGGGGGGCCTTCATGGCAAACAGCAATACGACCAACGCGCCCTGAACCAAATTCGCGCCCAAAAGCGATTCGCCACGCCATAGGCCGGCCCCGATGATGCTGTATGCCACAGCCGGCAGCAGAGGGAGAACCCAGTCCATAGACAGACCGCCGGCGGGTGATGAGAGCAATGCCGGCGTGCCGGCCGGCAACAACGGACTATTCGCAAAGGTCACGAAGCCCAACAACCATGGCAGCCCCAGCGCAAAGACTGCACGCGCGCCGGCAGAGTGGGGACGATCCACGATCCTTGTCCAGAACAAGGCCCACACCAGCGCAATGGAAGTCACCAAGGCAACGACGGGGCCCAGGACGAGAGAAACTCCCAGGGCAAACAGAAGTTTTCCCCCAATCGCCGCCAGGATCGAGGGCATCGGGGTTTCGTTCGCCAGGTGGTCGAGCCACCGGTGCAGACGGTCGCCGGGACTGCCGGGCGTGGTGTAGGGCAACGTGGGGAAGTGCCAGATGGGTGGCTGCTCTGCGGCTTCGGCATCGGTCGCCGCAAACTCTCCGGAGGTAGCCAACGTGGTCCAGATCGCGCCCAGCAGCGGGTCCGCCAGGAATGTGAGCAGCACCAAGGAGATTGCGCTGGCTGCGTTCAAACCGACCATTCCGGAAGCGAGCGCACCACAGATGCCGGCGACAGCCGGGCCAAACCACAGGCGTCGCTGTCCCAACCTGAGTCGCAAATCAAACAGTGTAAATGGTGGAGACGATGTGGGAGTGGTTGCCACAGCAGGTCTCGTCTTCTCGCGTAAGATAGTCATGGTCGAAAGGTTACTGCTCAGTCTGCCACCAAGCCACCAAGCGACGAATGAATTCGCCGCCTGAGACTGCGAAGTCTGCGAAGTGCGTTAAAACGCACTATTCCAGCACGACAGCAACCTGTTTCAACAGGTTTCGCAATTATAGGCGGGCAATTCATTGCTTGCCGAAGCCTGAGTAGTTACGTCGAAAGTATTATACCCCTGAATGGCGGGCATGGCAAACCCAGAATCCACAAGATCGGTCGGTCCGTGCCGGCCTGACCACCTCTTTTTTCCGTTTTTTGCCACCAGCCACAAAGCGTGGTATACTACCATGAATGAGTAACAGGCAAATCGCTTCCCCCCTCTTTCCCGATGAACCATGGAAGCGATTATGACGAAATCGCGCGCGGTAACACTTTTACAGCGCCTCAGGATACCCACGAAAAAAGGAGCGTTATTCTGTGACCAGTCAAGACTTTCCGGGCAAGGGACGGGTGGCCATTCTGCGCACGACTCCCCAAACTGTGTTAGACGATTATGAACGCTTGATGCACCTGGCCGATTACCAAAAGGTGCTCTCCTCCGAACTAGACACCTTGCTGAAGATCAACATTTCCTGGCAAATCTGGTACCCCGGTTGCTCCACAACACCCTGGCAATTGGAAGGGGTGATCCGCACCTTGTTGAACGACGGCTTTGACAAGGAGCGGGTGTTGGCGACACACAACCGCACCGTGGTCGTGGACGCCCGCGAAGGTGAGGTCAACAACCGGCAAAAGTTCGTTGCGGACCGCTATGGCCTGCCCGAATTTCACATCTACGAACCGCAGGTGGAATGGACCGTCTACGAGCCAAAGGAGCCGTTCCTGGTGCTCGACCAGATTTACCGGGATGGCGTTCGCATCCCCAAAGACTTCATCGGCAAGAACATCATCCACCTGCCGCAGACCAAGACTCATGTCTTCACCACGATGACCGGATCCATGAAGAATGCCTTTGGCGGCCTGCTGAATGAGCGACGACACTGGACGCACAGCGTCATTCATGAGACCCTGGTTGATTTGCTCACCATTCAACAAGACATTCATCCGGGGATTTTTGCCGTCATGGACGGCACGTTCGCCGGCGATGGCCCCGGTCCCCGTGCCATGCGCCCGCATGTGAAGAACGTCATCCTCGCTTCCAGCGACCAGGTCGCCCTCGATGCGACGGCTGCCAAACTGATGGGCTTCGACCCCCTCTCGCTGCCCTTTATTCGCCTGGCACATGAGAAGGGACTCGGGGTTGGAGACCCCCGCGAAATTGAAATCGTGGGCGATGAAGATGCTGCCGAGCAAAACTGGCACTTCTCCGGCGCGGAGAATACATTTGCCAGCAGGGGGCAGAAGATGATCTACCACGGTGCCATGAAACCCCTGGAACACTTCCTGTTGCGCACCCCCTTGGTGCCCTGGTCATACGCCGCATCGAACTTTTATCACAATGTCTATTGGTATCCTTTCATCGGTCGCCCCAGAGTCGAGTGGGCTTTGCAAACAGAATGGGGCGAATTGTTACGCACGTATGGTCAAGGCCCGGTCAATCCAGGATACGGATCCAAGTTGCCATTCTTTGCCCTTACTTCCGGAGTAGCCGCAGCGGGGCTGGCCATGCTCTGGAAATTGACGCAATCAATTCGAAAGTAGGAGATAGCCCGGTGGCCGATGAACGCATCCTGATCGCCGATGACGAACCCGATGTGCGCGACCTGGCAGGACAGGTCCTCAGGAATGAGGGTTACACTGTGCAGGTTGCCGGGGATGGTGCGGAAGCGTTGGAGATCGCCCGCACCGAACGTTTTCATGTCCTCCTGACAGACATGAAAATGCCCGGCATGGGCGGTCTGGAGACCTTCCGCGCGATCCGGAAAATCGACCCGGATATCATTGGCGTCGGGATGACCGGCTACGGCACGATGGAAATGGCCATAGAGGCCCTGAAGCTAGGATTCATCGAGTTCATCGTCAAACCCTTTACCCCCTCGAACCTTGTGGAGGCAGTGAACCGTGCCCTCACGCAGGAACGACTGCGCAGAGAAAACGTGCGCCTCAAGGCGCTCATCCCTTTGTTCGAAGTCAGCCGGTCCTTCATGACCAACATCGACCTGGACATGCTTCTGCACAAGATACTGGATACCGCGGTCACAGAGACAGGCGCTACCGCCGGCGTGCTCTTACAGTACGATCACGACGAAGGATACCTGACGGTGGCTGCGAGCCGGGGGCCTGTCCAATCGCCTGAATCGTATTTCGTGGCCCTGGCCGACATTTCGGAGAACCCGGTCCTTTCGTCACCCGGGGCAGTCTTATGGAATGCTTCCTCCGGCCCCCTGCCGGCCTTTTGCCGTAGCCTGGTTCCCGCGGGTATGAAGCTGAATTCGCTCCTATGGCACCTCCTGCAGATCAAAGAACAGTTCAGCGGATTTCTCATTCTCTTCAATGAAACCGAAACCCCCCTCTTCTCGGCCGGAGACCGGGAACTTATCGCCGTGTTGGCCGGACAAGCGGCCGCGGCAATTGAGAATGCGCGCCTCTTCGCCAAGATGGAAGATGCCTACCGGGAACTGGCGAAGATAGACCATCTGAAAAGTGAATTCATCAATATCGTGGCCCATGAATTGCGCACACCGCTGGCCTTGGTTCTGGGGTATAGCAACTTTCTCGATGACTTCCTGCCGGAGGGCGAGGCAAAGGAGTACCTCAATGTGGTAACCCAGAATGCCCTGCGGCTGCGCACAATTGTGGATGACATGATGAACCTCCGCTACCTGGACAGGCGAGAGGTGACGTTGAATGTCGACAGTGTGGCCCTCCGCGATGTCATTGAAACGGCCGTGATGGCTTTCGCTCCCCTGGCGGAAGATAAGCACCAGCAACTCTCGACGGAGATTTCAGACGATCTGCAAGAAATCGAAGCGGACCAACAAAAACTAGAACTGATCCTGGGCAACCTCCTCTCCAACGCTATCAAATTTACTCCGGAGGGTGGACAGGTCCGGGTCAATGCCTACGGCGGAGAGGCCGAAGTGACGATAAAGGTTCAGGATACCGGCGCGGGACTTTCCCTCCCCGAGCGCGAACGAATTTTTGACCGATTCTACCAGGTGGAAGACTCGCTCACCCGGCGCCACAGCGGATTGGGACTGGGCCTATCTATTGTCCGGGGGCTGGTCGAGCTCCATGGCGGACGGATTTGGGTGGAGAGTACACCGGGACAAGGCAGCACATTCTGTTTCACCATTCCAGGGCGGCAGCCCACACAAACTGCAAGAGCATAATGGATTTCAGAACGGGTTGAGTCAGATGACTACTTCTTACAAAGAGGTTCTTTTGGAACCCCGCTCAATCGAAGAGACGGGCCTTTCCATGCACTTTCTGGTCAATTTGACCTTGAAAACAATCTACAATGCCGGCGAGTTTAGCGGCCAGGAAGTGGCTGCTTCTCTGCGCATGCCCTTTGTCAATGTGGTAGAACCAATTCTGGAGTTCTTGAAACGCGAAGAACTGGTGCGCATCACCGGTTCGGGCGGCGGCTTCGGAGAACGGGCCTTTCGATACATTCTGTCCGCCAAAGGTGCAGCACGCACACAGGAGGCGCTCGACCGCAACCAATATGTGGGGCCGGTGCCGGTCACACTGGAGCAGTATTCAACCGTCGTCCGGCAAGAAACCGTCGCTTCCGTCGTTGTGCGCCCGGCAGACGTGGAAGCAGCGCTTCAGGCATATACATTCTCGCGCCGCACCTACGATAAAATCGGTCCGGCGGTCAATTCGGGTCGCTCCCTCTTCTTGTACGGCCCTCCGGGCAACGGCAAGACCAGCATCGCCACCTCCATCGTGCGGATGCTCCGGGGACAGGTACACATACCCTACGCCGTTACCGTCGATGGGCAAGTGATCCGTATTTTCGATGCGGTAACGCACAGGCCTGTCGCTTTGGAAAAACCGAAGGGCAAGACCACCGGAGAGATGGGGGTGCGCCGGCCGGATGAACGTTGGATTACGATAGAACGCCCTGCTGTCGTCGTGGGGGGAGAATTGACTCTGGAAAACCTTGACCTCATCTATGACCCAGTCTCAAAAACATACGAGGCCCCTTTCCAGATGAAGGCCAATGGCGGCATGTTCCTCATCGATGATTTCGGCAGGCAACAGGTCCCGCCACGATCCCTGCTCAACCGCTGGATCGTGCCCCTGGATACGCGCGTAGATTATTTGACCCTGCACACCGGCATGAAACTGGAAGTCCCGTTTGAAGAGCTCGTGGTCTTCTCCACCAATCTGAACCCCACCGAGTTGGTAGACCATGCCTTTCTGCGCCGTATTCGGCACAAGATCCACGTAATGGACCCTACGGAAAGAGAATTCCATGAAATCTTTCGGCGGGCTTGTCAAAGCAAGAACATCCCGTATGACCAAAGAAGCTTTGCCTACTTGCTGCAAAAGCATTTCCGGGACGCAGGGCGGGAATTGAAGGCCGTCTATCCACGAGATATTCTGGACCAAATTATTGATATTGCAACATACCGTGGAATCAGACCGGTACTGGACAAGGAACTCCTTGACCAGGCGTGTGAAGCCTATTTCGTTGACATCTAATTCAGTCTGATCGATTCCGAAGGAATTTCCACTTCAGCGAAAGCTATGGCACATCAATCACCTGTACGGCAAATTTTGAATAACCTTCGACCTGAAGGCCCTCCCAACCGCTTCAGGGAGACGCTGCACTCTCGCCTGTTTCTGCTGGTGGCGGTGGGCGCTGTGTTGATTCTGCTCTATGCGTACTTCATCCATGCTTTCCTGGGCCAGCGCGGGGAGCAGAGCAAAATGGCCACTGAATTGGAGAACGCCAGAAGCCTACTGGCTACAACCCAGCCCGGTCTGGACGAAGAAGTGAGCCGCTTGCGCGAAGACCTCAACGCCGCGCAACTCCGCCTGGTATCCGCACAGGCAGCTTTGCCGGGCAGCGGGGAAAACGTCAGCATCGTGGACAGCATCCTGCAGGCCGGCAACAACAGCGGGGTGAATGTGACCATGCTCCGTGCCCAAGATGCGGTGACCGAAACGGTCGCCAACGAGACCTTCGACGCGCTAAGCTACCAGGTACGTGCCGAGGGAGACTTGGATGCCTTGATGACCTTCATCACCCGCCTGGAAAACGAACTGGCACCCGGCACCCAGTTGACCGATACGAGCCTGCACGCGCGGGGCGACACCTACCGCTTCGACGGCGTGGTGCGCATCTTGACCAGCACAATCGCGCGCGTAAGCATCCCCCAGCCGCGTCCCACACCGGGGAACGAAGAACGGATTGCCAGCCTGCGCACAGACTATGAAGCGGCGATGGCCTCCAACGATTACGAATTGGCCTTGAGTGTGCTGATCCGCCTGAAGGCCCGGCAGCCTGACGCATCCGATATTTCCAAACTCTTCTATGACACGTACGTCGCCTACGGCGAGGCGCTCCTGGCGAATGGCTCCCCCGAATTGGCGGAAGAACAGTTCGTAAACGCCCTGGCAATTGACCCGAATGGCAATGAGGCCGTTCTGGGATTGCTCAAGGTGAAAGCCGCCATCACCGCCACACCGCTCGTCTCTGTGACTCCGGGCGGGCCGGTGCTGCCTACGCCTGTGCCTTCCCCCTCACCGGTGCGACCGGCACAGAATACGGCCACGGCGATTCCCTCCCCCACACGATTCCCGGTGACGGCAGCACCGACCGGCACGCCTACGATCACCCGTACCCCCACAGCCACCGGTACGGCCACGGCCACGCCGTCGCCATACGAATTTACTCTCAAGGGGGACATAACGTATCTGCCAAATTGCGGATTGACCTCAATTCAAGGATATGTCACGGACGAATCGGGGCGTCCGTTGAGGGGGACACGAATCAAAGTGTGGTGGGATGGAGCGCCGGCAGACTTGCCCTTGTCGAAAGAATCTGGCACAGATCCCACGAAAGCATCGGGGTACTATGACTACACCTTGGCCGCCTATCCCAAGGCCGGAAAATGGTATGTGGCGGTCTTCGATCCAGATCGTGGCTGGGAAATCTCCGAACGGCTGACCGTATTTACGGACGACACGGATTGCGGGGACAGAGGTTCCGGGCACCAGGTTGTGATCATCAATTGGCAACGCTCGAAGGGAGGCGTCGGGCAATATCAGCCAACATCTACGGCCACGCGCGTGGGCACAGGCACGCCAATTGCCACCTACACGCCGCGCCCCACCTATACGCCGACGATTAGCCCCACACCAACCCTGGAGCCACACGCTTACCCACGGGACGAGACGCCGGATCTGGACATACCCGATTTTCCGGCAGGCCCGGCAATTAGCATCGTGACTGTGGCAGACGATTTCGTTGTTCGGGATGTGCGCGTACTGGTCAACATCACCCATGATGACATCCGTGACCTTGTCGTCACCCTGGTCTCCCCGGCAGGAACGCGTGTCACGCTCTATCAGGCCGGCCCCAACGATACGCAACGTACAGAGATTCGAGGCTGGTTCACAACGTCTACCACGCCGGCACTGAAAAGCTTGATCGACCAGGACTCTCTGGGAGATTGGGATTTGGAAGCGCTCGATCAAGTGGAGGGCCGCACGGGAACACTGCAAAGCTGGACGTTGGAGCTTTATCCAAAATAGTGACGCCGGGGGCGACTCTGAAACGATGAGTACGGAATGATGAACGAAGCAAGAAGTCAGGAGTAGGGAGTAGGGAGTAGGGAGTAGGGAGTAGGGGGCGTGAAACGTGAAGACGTAAAACGTATTGCGTCTTACGCATCACGCATCACGTTTTACGTGACACGTGACACGTTATTTTCAAAGCAGTCATCATGAGCGGCTGATCGCCACCAAGGATGAAAACCGTGGAGCGGCGGACGTCGGAAGCCCCCCCCGCCCCCCAATTCTGGGGGGAGTCGGATGGTTCCCCCCAGAATTGGGGGGTTAGGGGGGCCAGAAAGCCGTCTATTTTCATACCAGAAAAAAAGGAGTTGATGTTGGGTTTACGAACGTTCCTTCGCCGCGAGACAACCGCGCTCTCGGTAGAAGACGATACCGTCCGGCTGGCCGGAATCATCGGTGAAGAAGTGGTGCGATGGGGCTCTGCATCACTCCCCGAAGGTGTCGTGGTGCGCGGCCAGGTCCGGAATCGTGCGGCCCTGGCCGAGATCGTCAATAAACTCATCTCGGACCACCAGGCGTCACGCAATCGCGTTGTGTTGGGTATTGCCGGAGTCGGCACGGCTTCGCGCTTGGTTCCCCTGGACGCGGACGGCCCGGCGATGACGGACGAGGCCGCGCGCGAAATCGCCGCGCGGTGGCTGCCGGTGGACAAGGGACAACTTGCCTGGCAAATTGTAGAGAAGAACGGGAGACAACATCTCTTCATGCTCGTGATTCCAAAAGTGGCCATGGAATCGTATTTGACCGCTCTGCAACAGGCAGAGATTGACCCGGTTGCCGTCGACCTGAAGCCCCTGGCCCTGATTCGAGCGGCCGGCCAGCAAAATGCTGTGCTCGTAGACCTGGAACGGCTGCTCATGACCCTGGTCATTGTGGATGGGGCGCTGCCCCAAAGGGTGCGGGTGCTGCCACTGGACTTCCCGTCCGTTTCCACAACCACAGACAAGATCGTCCGGCTTGTCGAAGAACTACAGGAACTGATTGTTGCTCGAAATCTGGAGCTATCCCAGGATGGAAATAAACGAACGGGTATGCACATTCATGCCGCAGTGCCCTTCTGGCTGAGCGGGTCATTGGCCGACCAGCCCATGCTGCAAGCGGCGCTGCGTGAAGCGATGGAACACCCCTGCCTGGTTGCGCCGGCTCCTTTCGACTGTCCCGATGACCTTCCGGTGGCCCAGTACCTGACCTGTTTGGGGCTGGCCATGAAGCAATTCTGAAGGCTGGAGACGCCTTGCAGACAAAATTTTTGGACCTCAACCTACTTCCCGAACAGCGGCCTCGCCAACGACCAACCGGCCGGAGTGCCTGGCTGGGTTGGCTGTTGATCGCTTTTGCCGTGGCTACGCTGCTGCCCCTTTGGCAACTAAAATCAATGGGAGACTCTCGAGTTCGTGATATTCAAGGTAAGCTCGATTACGTGCGAGAACAAGTGCGTCACACAGATGATTTGTTGGCCGAGAAAGAACTCCTGGGACGCAGCCTGCAAGACACGAAACACCAGACGGAACGCCTGGAGCGGGAGCGGGCCATCCTTCAGGATCGTCAATCCCATGTCTCTGGATTCACCGCCTCGATTCTCCAGGCCCTGCCTCCACGAACCCGTGTGGAAGACATCACCCAAGAAGGGGACATACTCAAGGTCCGCGGGTGGGCCGGCAGCGCTTCGCTGGCCCTTTCCTACGCACGCGCGTTGCAAGACCTGGGTCAATTCCGCAAAGTGAACATCACCACACTGGATCGGCGAACGAGCGATCCCGTGCCTACGGCTGTTACATTTGTAATTGAGCTAGAAGAGTAATAAAATATGCCCGCACCGTATGTGCTGGTCGTTGATCGGGACGAAACCACGCGCGAGATTTGCAAGAGCGTGCTCGCTCAAGTTGCGCTGGAAGTGCAGGAGCTCACTTCCCCCGATCTGACAATATCCGCTCTGGCCGAGCGGGAATATGGCCTGATACTCCTGGGTACCGATTCAGAGACGGCCGGCTTGCTCGATGAGATTAGTCTGCATTACCCCTCTTCAGACGTCATTGTCCTGGCCGAAAATGCAACCGTCTCTTCGGCCACCCATGCCATGCGCCTGGGCGCTTTTGATTACCTGGCCAAACCCTGTTCCAGCGCAGACATTGCCACGACCGTGAACCGTTGGTTGGAAATACGCAATTGGCGGGAGGACAAGGCCCATCTCTCTGCACTCATTCGCCTGATGGAGTTGGGCCGCACCCTGACCAGCAACCTGGAGATCGAGACGCTATTTCGAGAAATCCTTAAGCAGGTGGATCAGACTTTCGAGCCCGATACCGTATCGGTAATGTTGCTCGAAAGAGACATTGAAAAGGGCTACCTGGTGATTGCCGCACACCGGGGCCTATCGCGCGACATTCCGCCGGGCACCCGCGTGCCCATCGAAGGGACTATTTCGGGTGAAGTGGTCACGCAGGGGAAGCCCTTGCTTCTCTTGGGGGGACTGGAGGAGACGCCTTACGCAAACCGTGCGCGGAGCAAGAAAATCGGCTCCGCCATGAGCGTTCCCCTGACCTTCAAGGAACAGTATCTGGGCGTGCTCAACGTCAGCCGGCTCAAGGGACGCCCCAACTACACGATGTCGGATGCGCGGTTGCTCAATGTTTTCGCCTCACAGATCGCTGTCGCCGTACAAAATGCGCGCCTGTACGAGAGTCTGCGAGAAGAGCGAGACCACATCATCGACGCCCAGGAAGAAGTGCGCCGTGAACTGGCCCGCGACCTGCACGATGGTCTGGTCCAGTTGCTCACAGCTATGATCATAAACATCGACGAGATAGCAACCTTGATGGAGCAGGGAAGCCCGCTGGCCAACGTCAAAGAAGAGTTGGATAGCCTGCGAGCGATGGTGCGACAGGCAGTTCGAGACGCCCGGTCTTTGATCTTTGGGCTTCGCCCCATTGTTCTGGAAACCAAAGGCCTGGTGGCTGCCTTAGAATCATATATTGAGCAATTGCGTGACACCACCCCTGGAATCACTTTTTCCCTGGACGTTACGCCGGCTGCGAATGAATTGCCAACGAAGACCCAACGCATCGTCTTTGCAATACTTCAGGAAGCGATACAGAACGCGCGCAAGCATGCATCGGCCCGCAACATCTCGATCACGCTTCAGAAGGAGCATGATTCCCTGGCGGTCGTAGTGCAAGACGACGGATTGGGCTTTGATCTGGAACAGATCGAAGATACCTACGACCAGCGATACAGTTTTGGCTTGCTGAACATGCGTGAGCGCGCAGAGTTGATCGAGGCCCATTGGGCGATAAAGACGTGGCTGGGCAAGGGCACGCGAGTCATGCTGGAAATCCCTTTCAAGCAGCACCGTTCGTGACCGTGGTCGCACGTACCGTCGGGCGACCTGCCTACTTTGACAATGTCACATTCGAACGCCTGGCGAATGAATTCGCGGCTACGTGGGGCGAAGCTGCCCTGCGGCAGCTAAACGAGGCCACGCAGGTGGCCTTCGCCACCGGTAGCACGCGGTTTCAACCGCCGTGCAAGGAAATGTGACATTGTCAAACTACACAGGCGGGCCTTCGCCCGGCACGTCTGTGGCCTGACCGCTATGTTCAAAGTAAGTATCTTCTCAAAAAGTAGGGGCGATCCCTTGCGGTCGCCCTACGGGGCAAGCGCAAGGCTATGCCCCTACCACGGATTATTGAGAAGATACCAAAGTAAAGGAAAAACCCGTGAACGATCCATATCGGATACTAATTGTCGAACGACTTCCGGAGATTCGCGCGCTCCTCACCACGACGCTCTCCTTCCATCACGACATGCAGATTGTGGGGCAAGCCGGGACCGCGTCCGAGGGGTTGGAAATCCTCCAAACGACAGAGATAGACGTCGTCCTGCTTGCCGATGACCTGCCGGACATGGAAGGTCCCAAGGCGATCTGGCAATACACCACGCGCGAAAGGGACCTGGCGGTCGTCGTCCTGACCACAGCCTTCGACACGTGGCATCTCCGGCGGTGCATGATGGCCGGTGCGCGCAGTTATCTGACCAAGCCGATTGACAACACGACGCTCGTTGAAACCATCCGCGAAGTGGCCGAGCGCGTACGTTCTGAACGTAGCGAACGCCGCAAGAAAATGGTTCCCGGCACAGGCCCCCTTGTGATGCGGCCTATCACCCAAAAAGGAAAGGTCATCGTTGTTTTTGGTGCCAAGGGAGGCGTCGGCAAAACCATGTTGGCTATCAATCTCGCCGTCGGGTTGCGTATGAGTACCAAGTCTTCGACGGCTTTGCTGGACGCGGACCTCAGTTTCGGCGACTGTGGCTTGCTCTTGGACATCAAGCCCACGCACACAATCAGCGACTTTGCGGATGCTTACAACGATATTGGGGCTGATGCCCTGGAGGCAGAATTCGTCAAGGGGCTAATGCCCCGCCACGAGCAAACCGGCGTGCGCGTCATGCTGGGCCCCACGCGCCCAGAGCACTCCGAGTTGATCACTTCCGAACACCTACAGCAACTCTTTGTCTTGCTCCCGCGTCTGTTCGATTGGATCGTGATCAACTGCCCCCAATCGTATGACGACCGCACGTTGACCATACTCGAAGCCGCCGACCTGGCCCTCTTGATTGTCGTACCCGAAATCGGGGCCCTGAAGAACGCCCGCCACTTCCTGGCCGTATTGAATGCGCTGGGTTATGACGAACGACAAGTGAAGGTGGTTCTCAACCGGCACAATTCACGTGTAGGTATATCCCCAAAAGACGTGGAACAATGGCTTTCCCTGCCGATTACCTACCGCATTCCCAGCGGAGGCCCTACGGTCACCGCGTCGGCAAACCGGGGCATACCGGTCTTGATAGCCGAGCCCCGCAATCGAGTCTCCCAGGCAATCTTGGGAATATTGCGTACGATTATAGAGGAACGCGAGAACGAGGAACTGTCTGCCTAACGCCGGGGCCAACGAGGACGCAAAGCAAAACGAATCAGCGGCCACCGAATACGTTGCCACAGCGTTTCGGCCTCTCGATGATCCGCCCCCTCGTGTTCGCTGTGGCCCTCCGGAGCATACAACCGCTGCGTAACCAGATCGGCCAGACGGAGCAGGAGACCCTTTGAAAGCCGGCTGTACTCGGCGAGGGAAGCGGCATATTCACGAACCGTCTGCCACTCCTGGGCCGGGAACCCGCCAAGAAAGCCAAGCACTTTCACCTGGCGGTATATGCTCAACACCAGCGGGGCATGCTGTTGCTCCCGTTGCCACTTGCTGCGCCAAACCACCCCGCCGAGCAACACAGAAAGCAAGCCCAGAATAAGCGCAGACCAGCCTATCCGGGTGGCCGATTTACGGAGCACCTCTTGCAAGCCCGTAGCCGGTACGTCGCCAAGCGCAGAGACGTCCCGCAGCCGGTCAAGGCGCGAAGCGGTCGATTCGCCCGGCTCCGGCGTTGGGCGCAGCGCACCACCCACAGTGGTTTCCCGGTCCGTGCCGGTTTCCGGACGATTGATCGGGGGCTGCGCAGCCGTAGGTTCAAATTCCACCCAACCATATCCGGGAAAATAAACTTCTACCCAGGAGTGGGCATCCCGCTCGCGCACAATGAACGTATTGTCTGAAGCGCTTTTCTCCCCCTGGGCATACCCAGACGCAATGCGCGCCGGGACGCCAACCGAGCGCAGCATCACCGCCAGGGCCGAGGCATAATAATCGCAGTATCCTTCGCGGACATCGAAGAGGAAGTAGTCCACGCCGTCCTGGCCCGCGGGGGGGGCGGGGATGGCCTCGTTGTACCGGAACCCACGCAAAAAGGTCTCCAGGGCCTTGGCCTTATCGTACGGCGTATCCAGACCGCGAACCACTTGGCGAGCCTCCTGGCGCACACGTTCCGGAAGGGAATCGGGAAGTTCCAGATAACGCGCACGTACCCAGGCCGGATAATCGGTGCCTGCCTGGCGCAAGCTTTGGACATCGGCATACGAGATGTACGAATTGACCTGGTACTCCTGGCCCCGGTAAAGAGATTCCACGCTATACAACATCGAGATGGACGCCGAGTTCACCGGTTGCCCCGGGCTTGCCGGCGTGGAGGAGAGGGGTGTGAGCAAGGCCCGTGTGCCCAGGCTGACTTGCGCCGGTTGCGCCGCAGCGAACAACAGGTTCCCGTTGGGAGAAAGCAACTGGTAGGTTTGGGTAAGCAGGTGACGTTTCTGGTATGGCACGACCGGCAATCGCGTTGGCGGTTTTCCCACCTCCAGCAGGACATTGTCTGTGTTGACCCATCCGGCGCTGGAATATTTGTCGTATACCGCACCGCGCCAGTAGCGTCCGCCATCCGCGCGAACTTTGATGACCACCCGGTCCGACAGATTCACCGGCCCCGAAAAAGCGAGGGTCGTGCCAAAGTAGGTCGTGCCCGGCTGACTTTTCCCGTAGTGGAGGGAAGAAAAGAGTTTGCTCCAATGTTGTTGCACTTGGTGCCAAGGCCGGGCCAAACGCGCGGTCAGCGGAGTCAGCCGCGGATCGGTGAGCGAGGCCGGGGCAAACCAGGCCATGGCTATCACGATCACGGCCAGAAAGGCTCCGTCCCGCAAGAAGTAGAAGGCCAGGTCAGGATTATAGCGGATGTCGCCGGCCTGCCATTCTTCTTCTTGCAGGGTGAGATTGCTTCTGATGATCAGCAAGAAGGCCAGCGCCAGAAAGAACAAGACAAATGCGGTTTCGTCGTTCCGGGCGTAATACACGTTGACCAGAAGAACGGAACCCAAGACGACTACGGAAACCAGGGCGTTGTGATGGCGAAAGACCAGCCAGGTCGCTATGTACCCCAGCCCCCAAATGAGCAGAGCCATCGTAAGCACAAAGACGAGATTGTCTGCGCTATTGCCTCCATTTGCGACGGCTTCCGCCCACAGGGTGACATGAATTACCAATTGTGCAAGACGTTGGCCCCAATTTTCTGTGCGTGGAAAAAGTGTAGTGCCCAGGTAACCCACCCAGAGCAGGCCAGACAATCCCCCCATCAAGTGTACGATTGGGCCCGGCCAGGAGGAACGGGCGAGAAGGTAGCCAACGATCAGGGAGATGATGGCGGCCGATTGGAGCAAGTTCAAATGCTCTGCCCAGCCTGCCGCTTCGATAGCCCAGCTCACGCAAAGGAGCATGAACAGCAGCAGCGTCCACGTGAGCCATCCCTTTGGAAACGAAAAACGTCCTTTCAATTTACACGACTCTTCCAGGTGTCGCTTGCGCGACACGGTTGTGTGTACCGTCCCCGTACGTTTCCACCATACGCTCCGCCGAAATGGGCAAATCGTCGAACCAGACGCCCGTCGCATCGTGGAGCGCGGCGACCAGGGCCGGCGCCAATGGCAGGAAGGGCATCTCGCCCATGCCGCGCGCACCCCACGGCCCAATCGGGTCGGCATATTCCAGGATCAGCGACTCGACGTGCTCCGGCACATCCAGGACGGTGGGGATGAGATAGGTGCTGAGGTGTGGCGTCTCCACCTGGCCGTCGCGCACAATGAAATTTTCGAGCGTAGCCCACCCTTGCGCCTGCACGACCCCTCCCTCGATCTGGCCCTGGACCAGTTGCGGGTTGACCGCCCGCCCGACATCGTTCGCCGAGATTACTTGCAGCAAGCGGATTTGACCCGTTTCCGTATCTACCGCCACCTGTACTGCCTGGGCCACGTACCCGTAGGCAAAGTTCGGTTCGCTCTTGCCGGTTTTCGGGTCATAAGGCGTCGTTCGGGGGGGGCGAAATTGATACGTGCCGGTGGCCGGACGTTCTGCGGCACGCCAGGCCTCCAGGGCCAGCCTGGCAGCACCCCGAATGGCATTGCCGGCCATGAACGTCATCCGCGAGGCGGAGGCGCTGCCCGAATCGCCACTGGTCGCCGTATCCGAAACGACCAGGCGCACGTTCTCCACCGGTACGCCCACCGCTTCGGCGGCCATCTGGGCCAGGACGGTGTGTGCGCCCTGCCCGACCTCTGCGCCGGCATGGTAGAGCACAACCTCCTCGATCGCGGAGCTGCCACGCAGTTCGATGGTCGCCATGCACTGCTCCGGCGCACCGAAGCTGAAGCCGACGTTCTTGAAACCGCAGGAGAACCCCCATCCCGTAACCCAGGGGGGGGACGAGAAACTGGCCGGGAGGGGCGTTTCGGCCACCTCGGCGAGGCGTTGCGCACAGGTATCAACCACCTGGGCGATGGTCACGCCTTTGGGCAAGGGTGTGCCGACCGACAGGAGGTCTCCTTCGCCGAGCAGGTTGCGCCGGCGTAGCTCAATCGGGTCCATCTCCAGGGCTTCGGCCAGCTTGCTCATCTGCATCTCGGCGACGAACAACCCCTGTGGGCCACCAAACCCGCGGAATGCGCCGGCGGGGATGTTGTTGGTGTAGACGGCATAGCTATCCACGTGTATGTGGGGAATGTTGTAAGGGCCGGTACACATCAGCGTGGTATTGCCAACAACTTTCGTGGTGGTGCAGGCATAAGCGCCGGCATCGGCGACCGCTTCGACCTGGGCAGCGACGAGCCGGCCCTCGCGGGTCGCCCCCCAGCGCGTCTTGAAGAACATGGCATGGCGCTTGTGGTGCCCAATGATCGATTCTTCACGCGACCAGACGATCTTCACCGGTCGGCGCAGTTTCCAGGCGGCGAGGGCCAGGACGATTTGCACGGACATATCCTCGCGCCCCCCGAAGGCACCGCCGATGGCCGCATAGCGCACGCGCACTTTGTCGAGCGGCAGGTCCAGGGCGTGCGCGATTTGCTCCTGGTCTTCGTGCGTCCACTGCCCGGCGACTTCGACCGTCACGCGGCCCGCCTCATCGATATAGCCCAGGCCGGCCTCCGGCTGCAAGTAGGCATGTTCTTGTTGCGGCGTGTAATACGCACCCTCGATGATCACGTCGGCCTGCGCAAAGGCCCGGTCCACGTCCCCTTTGCGGATACGGTAATGGACGAGGGTATTGTTTGGGTAATCGGCGTGAAGTTGCGGCGTGCCGGGCCGCATAGCCTCGCGCGGATCGGTGACGGCCGGCAGGTCTTCGTATTCCACGCGGATCAGGTCGCGGGCGGCTGCGGCGGCCGCCTCGGTTTCGGCAACGACCAGCGCCACCTGGTCGCCGATGAAGCGCACCCTGTCGCCCACACCACAAAGGACAGGCTGGTCGGGGACGATCAGGCCATATTCGTTGACCGGCACGTCGTCGGCCGTGAACAGGGCCACGACACCGGGATAGGCTGCGGCCTGGGACGTTTCGATGGCGCGGATGCGGGCATGGGGACGACCGGCAAAGAGGATTTTCATCTGCAACATGTCAGGGCGGAAGAGGTCACCGGGGTAAAGCGCCTCACCGGTGACCTTTGCGCGCGCATCCACGCGAGGAATGGACTGGCCGACAATGGCTGATGACATTGGGAAATACTCCTCAGCGCGCCCGGCAGGACTCGAACCTGCAACCTACTGATTCGAAGTCAGGTACTCTATCCATTGAGCTACGGGCGCATGGTACAGGGGTGAGCGGTGGGGATCGAACCCACGATCTCCTGGGCCACAACCAGGTGCCTTAACCTCTCGGCTACGCTCACCACGTGCTTACATTGTATCATGTTTTTCGCTACAAGGCAAGTTTTCGCTGGTGGGTTGTGTCACCCCCGCACACACCGATTGGTTTGACTTCCCGGCAGGGCTATGCTATAATCTTCGGGACGCCACCCTAGCTCAATAGGAAGAGCAAGCGCTTCGTAAGCGCTAGGTTGTCGGTTCGAGTCCGACGGGTGGCTCAGCTTTTCCTCCCGATTTGTGCCACATACGCCGACATTCCAGCCGAATAGGCGTTTGCTCGCCGGCCTATGTTGTGGTACAATTCATTGAATGAGAAGGGTTCCACCACAGTCTGTTCAGAGGTTGACATGGTAAAACTTTTAATGACTTGGGACATACGGGCAGGTCACGAAAGCACCTATCTGGATTACATTACCAGCGAATTTGCCCCAGCGCTGATACGGCTGGGCCTTGAACCTACGGAGGCCTGGTATACGGTCTACGGACAGGGGCCGCAGATTCTCGCTGGCAGCGTGACCAACAACATTGACATGATGCGGAAGATATTGAAAGACCCGGAATGGGAACAATTGCAAGAGCAGTTGCTGCAATATGTGGAGAACTTCAATTATAAGGTTGTCCCAGCTACCGGTCGTTTTCAACTCTGACTGCGTTACGAGGGTTACTACCACGCATCGTATCTTCTCAATAATTCGGGGTAGGGGCACGGCCTTGCGCCTGCCCTTGCCGGCCTTGCGCCTGCCCCATAGGGCGACCGCTGCCCCGTAGGGCGACCGCAAGGGTACGCCCCTACTTTTTGAGAAGATACCACGCATCGGCATAAATCCCTTCATTCTGACACACCAACGACTGAGGCTCATGATGACCGGGATCAGCACACCCCACGACCACTTTTTCAAACAATTGCTCTCCCACGGGGAGGCGGCCCGCGACTTCATACGCTACTACTTGCCGCCCGAGGTGGTAGACTTGCTCGACCTGTCCACCTTGGAAGCGAGCAAAGATACCTTTGTCGACACGGAGTTGCGGACACACTTTTCGGATCTGCTCTACAAAGTAGCCTGGAAAGAGGGAGGCGAAGCGCGCGTTTACGTGCTGTTCGAGCACAAGAGCTATCCTGATGAGGGTGTTGCCTTTCAGTTGTTGCGCTACGTGGTGCGGATATGGGAGCAAGACTTGCGACAGCAGGGGCAACTGTTGCCAATCCTGCCGGTGGTGTTGTATCACGGGGTAGCGAGATGGAAGGTAGGGCTAGACCTGTGGAGCCTGTTCGACGCGCCGGAAGAGATGAGGGCGTACGTGCCCGACTACCGGTATTGTCTGTGCGACCTGTCGGCCTACAGCGACGAAGAGATCAAGGGAGCGGTGCTCTTGCAGGTGGGGTTGCTGACGCTGAAGTACATTCTGCGGGATGATGTAGAAACGCATCTGGGGCATATTTTGGGGTTAGGAGCAGAACTGTTAGGCCAGGAGACGGGGCTGGAATACCTGGAGACGTTGTTGCGGTATCTGTCGGTAGGGACGGATAAGCTTCGGGAAGAAGAACTGCGGAGAGTTGTGGAGGCGAGAGTCCCGGAAGGAGGGGAACTGATGGCCACGATTGCGGAGAAGTGGATGGAGCAAGGCTTGGAACAGGGCCTGGAACAAGGCTTGGAGCAGGGTCTGGAGCAAGGCCTGAGACAGGGCGCGCTGCGGCAACTGTTGCGGGTGCTGGAGCACCGCTTCGGGCGGGTATCTTCCGGGGTGGAGGTGAAACTGCGCACGCTGGATGCTGCACACCTGGAGAGCTTGCTCGATGTGGCCCTCGACACCACTTCGCTCGATGCGTTCATTCAGAAAATGGACGATAAACGATAGGCGACCGCGAGACCATAGAGGGGACAACGCTCCAACACAACGCGCAACTCAAGAGAGGTTTCCAGGGCTACGTCTGGCCGCCGCAACGGAATGGAGATTCCGTCGCCTTCAGCTCGCTCCCGTGGTCTCTACATTTCACGCTTCATTCTCCAGCCCGGTGACGCAAGGCACACGGTACAGGCGTGCCGGTTCCTCGTCCAGTCCTTCCAGTACGACCGGTTTCGCGAGCGGAATCAGATTCTCGAAACGGTCTCCCAGCAGCATCTTTGTCTTCTCATCGACATGGATTTCTCCCTCGGGGGCGCTCCGTTCGGCCAAGCGGTCGGCAAACAGTGCCGGCGTCCCAGCCATGATCTGCGCTGCGGCGTCTTCTTTCAGCGCGATTTTGCCGGTGGAAAGCCCAATGCCCAAACCAACCGACGTGAAATCGGGTTGCTTTCTCTTCCAGGCTTTTACCAACCGGTCGAAATGGGCACGCATGTCCAGAGCTGTGCGTACCGCATCCAGCGGCTCATCGAACAGGACGACGACCTTCTCGCCGACAACTGATTTTTGGACCAAACCCTTTTCACCGACGGCACGTATCATTTGCAGATAGAATTCCTGGAGGAATTGCAGCATCCCCGTAGGCCCCAAGGTGGCCGTAAGCGTGTGCGTATTGCTCAAGCAGGCGGCCAGCACCGTCATTTCCCGTTCTACCGCTTTTTCACCTTTCGCTCCCGCGGAACCGTCACGCTCCATGTAGCGGCGCGCACTTTCCTCCAGGGCATGTTCAATGTCTCGTTGCAAACGGGCGTTGCGCGTCTGCACGAGTTTTTGGGCGAGGGCTGGAAAGCGAGATTTTGTCTGGTCGAAGTGTTCCCTGCTCAGGCTCAGGAGTTTCACGTTGGTCACTGCCGTGGCGGTGGTCGAGTGCAGGACGTCTTCCAGCAGCGCCGCTTCACTGAAGTGGTCGCCTCGCTGTAGGCGATGGATGTTGAGTGGCCGGTTTTGGGCATCGGCAGAGCAGACTTCCACCTCGCCCTCGGCAATGATGTACATTCTTCGAGCGGGCTGCTCCTGCTCGATGATCATCGTGCCGGCGGGGGCTTTTTCTGCTTGCAGGTTTTGGGCCAAAGCCAGGCGTTGGGCCAACGGCAGGTCGTGAAACAGGTCGATCTGGTCGATCAGTGACAGATTGGGAGTCTCTTGGGCCTTGCGAAGCAGTTGCAACTGGCGATCGGCCTCTGCATAATTCTCTTTGATCTGCAGGGCACGCACAAAAGCTTGTGCCGCCGGCTTGTATTGTTGCAAAACCTGAAGGACCAGACCGATATTAAAGTAATGGTGTGCGTTGTCCGGTTCCAGTTCTACAGCCGCCTCGAACACTTGTAGCGCTCGCCGGTAATCCTCCTGCTCGAAGAACGTAATCCCCAGGTGGTTGTAGGCATCTACAAATTCTGGGTGACGTCGAATGGCCTCTTTTTGAGCGGCGATGGCATAGTCTACGTACCCCAGTTGGCGAAAGACGCAACCCAAATCGTAGTAGGCATAGGCAAGCTGGGGGTCCAGTTCAATGGCCCGGCGAAACATGGCGATGGCCTCACGAAATTCACCCTGCCCTTCGTGCGCCAACCCGCGACACAGGTCGAAGACGGCGGAATCGTGTGGGTTGTCTGCCACCGCACGCCCGATCTCGGCCAGCGCCCCCGATTCATCGGGAAGCGTGGCCAGCCCGCGCGCTGCCAGCCACAGCCGGTGGTAATTGGTGCCATCCCCAACAATGTCGCGGTACAAAGCGGCATGATTGTCGACAATTCCGAAGAGGAGGGTAGCCGTGCCGCCCCACATCCTCAACCCCGCCTCGTCGGACAAATAGGACGCCAGACTTTCGTTGCTTTCCTGGATCTTCAGCGCCGCGAAGTACTCGCGAACCGCCTGGTGCATAAACTCCACCTGGATACGGTCCCCCGACAGGCGGATGATCCCGGAATGGATCAACCCCTCGAAGATACCCTTTGCCGAAGCATTTGTCGGCGTGACATAGGTAGCCTCGCGGACGATCCAATAGCAACGTTCGCTGTGGATACGGGTCACGCGGTCGTGTTGCATTTTATAGGCCAGTTCGGCCAGGGCTTGTCTGCTGACGTCGAGGTTCACACGACTGCGCGTGCGTCCGAACAAGCGCCACCATTCCGCTTCTGTACGACGCAAGAGATTGTCCGTGAAACGCTGGAAGAGGATGCCCCGATTCATGGGCAGGGTTTCCTCCTCGGAGGAGTCGTCCGCAATGCGTGTGAGCATGTATAGCACCAGCGGGCTGCGGGCAAGCTCGGTCAGGGCCGCGTCCTCCAACACTTCGCGGGCCAGTTGTTTGCCTCGTTTGTCGCCCAGATAGCGCATGGCATAACGGCGGATGTCATCGTCCGACAGGGGCTCGATCAGCAAGACATCCATGCCGTCCATGGGCAGATATTTTTCGGTGCGACATGTCACCACCAGATAGTGCCGCTTGAGCAAGCGTTGCATGGCCTGGCGCAGTTCACCGCGTTGTTCGCGGGGAACCTCACCGAGTCCGTCGCAGAGGAACAGAAAGCGCTGGTCGGACGACAATCCCGCGACGCTGGCTTGCGGGTTGCCTTCAAGCAGGCGGCTCAATTGGGCAGTTTCCTCGATGGAGTCAAAGTTGTAGAAGAGGAACGCATCGTGAATCAGTTGGTGAAAGGTGCGTCCTTTGCGCATCAGGTTGAGTCGCAGGAAGACCGGGATAGGCTCCGGGGTCGCTCCCTGGCGCAGGCCTTTCCAGGCACGGCGGGCCTGTGCTTGTGCCAGATAGCGAAGCAGCGTGGTTTTTCCTGCGCCGGGTGAACCGAGCACCACAACATTGTGCGGACGTGCTAACAGGTTCAGCAAATTATCTGCTTCGCCTCTCGCCGGGGGCTTCGCACTCCCCATGGCCAGGTTCTGGGAAAGATGATCATCCTTCACCGGGCGTTCGCGGATGGTTGCGCGCTCTCCGGCACTCCAGGCCGGCGGGGAACGCAGGGGAAACCCGCGCAGCGGCACGTATAGATCGCGCCAAATGGCAAAATCGGGATCGTTCATCAGGCCGTGCAGGTAGCGCTGGAGCGGAGGCAATTGCGATTCTGTTTGCGCCTCGTGGCCATTGCCGGCGAATTGGAAGAGCATACCCTTCCAGCTCCAAAAATCTGGTGATTCGCGGGCCATGCGCGTCACGAACTTGCCGGTGGCCCAAATGATGATCGGCTGCTTGATGATCGTGGTGGTATCGCGGAACAGGTTGAGCGAAGCGAGGAATTGTTCTTGCTGTTCTGTGTCGAATTTTTCCAGGCCATAGATGAACAGGGCAATGTTTTCGTAGCGCCCGATGAGTTCCAAGTCTTTGAAGCCGGAGCGTTCCGTCAAATCCCGAAGGAAGCGCACCAGGTTTAGGTCATGTTCGTTTACCTCCACCGGATAGAGATAAATATTGGATTCGCGGAGCTTGTTGTGGAAGAATCGGAAGAGTCTTTTTCGGAGGGCGATGTCGTCACATTCAACGGTGGCGATGCCCCCCAGCCTGCTCAGACGGATCATGTTGACGAGCAGGTTGATCTGTTCCGGAAAACGAGCATTCAACTCCTCGTCTGTGGCTTGCGCGAGGTGGCCGGCGATCTGATCTTTTGTCATGCGCTCTCCTCCGCATTGGGCGTTCGCTCTCCAAGTAGCATCTGTACAACGGGATGCAGGTCGTACCAATACCCCCCGTTGCTATATTCGAGGACACAGAGCGATTGCAGATATTCCCAGGCCTCTTCTGCGTCGTGACACGATTTCGTCTGGTGTATGCGTTTCAGTATTTCGTAGTCGGCCCGGCCCAACCATCTGCTGTAGTCTTGCTTCAGGCGTTCGAGCACCCAGGAATAGGCCTCGGCATCGATCACGGGATGTTGGAAGGTCTGACAATACAGGCAACTATCCTGTACCATTTTTATGAGGTGGCGAACGACACCACCGCACGTGACCGCCATTTGTTCAATGATGCCGGGGACGAAGAGTTCGGGGGAGACCCGGCGATAGACCATTTCGACAAGCCGGTCCAGGTCGCCCGATTCAGCGGACCCGTTGTGTGATGCCACCTTGAACATGGGCACAGCGTAGCGTTGGTACTTCTCGAAGCTGGGCGATTCACCCAATTGGTACATCATAGAAACGGGCGCGGTGTAGATGGCCATACAGTTGAGCAGAGTCAGGAAGGGGCCATCCTCGCGAAACACGCGCACGGCATCATCCTTGCGCAATTTATCGAGATCATCGATGACCAACAAAACGGACATTCCCGTAAGCTCGCGCAACTCCTCCAGCAGGTTGTTGACCAAATCTCGTAATTCGGGCGCGCGCTTCTTTACCAGCCGGCGCACTTCCTTGCCACGCGTGCCGCCGCCACGGATATTGATCCCAATGAGATTCATCATGTTGAGTAAGCGGCCAATCCCCACCTGTCCACCGGCCAACTCGATTTCCGCACCGAGGGTGGTGGAGGTGAACGTCTCTACCTCCATGCTGATCCATTCGGTTATCTTCTCGATGGTGTCGCTGGAGAAGGTGATGTCCAGTTCGTGAAGCCGGTCGTAGACTCCGGCCACAATGGAGAAGGCAATATCGGTATAGTCCACGTCTTGCAAGTCCAGCAGGTCGCTGGCCGAGTAGGACACCACAAACAGGTTCTCGCGCAAGTCTTCTTGTGTGGCGATGTCTTTGACCAGGCGGTTGATCTCCGTCGACTTGCCACAGCCCAGGTGCCCCGTAACCAGGAACTTGGTGTCCAGGCCTTTTGCGGTGCCCAAGGACAGTGCTTGCTTCAACACCTCCAATCGTGAGGTCCCTGACGCACGCGCAACGTAGAAATAATCCAACTGTTCATCGCGAAGTGGTAGCCGGTAGTCGGTATTTGCGTAGGCCTCTTCAAAGGTGTGTGCTGAATGAGGAAATGGCGGTCGGGCCATCCAGGGTACCTCCTCGCTCATTTTGTTGCGTTGCCTGACACCATCAATTCTTTGTTGCCGTCCGACGAAGCTGCATCGTAATCCGGCGAGTTGGAGAGACACAGATTTTCTCAGATCAAGAAAGGCTTTGTCTGGGTCCGTCTGTGAAAATACATATCCAAATTATTTGGTAAAAAGATAATATCATAAAATTGAAGAACTGTCAAGGAGGTTGTTTATCCGTTTGCGATGATAACCTTGACGAGCCTTGGGCATTGTGCTATACTTCAAATAGAACGTTACAGCTCAGGCCGCCTTGCCGTGACGGGCTGAAGCCGTCACTGGCCACACGGTAGTAGGGGCGCACAGCTTTGCGCCCCTACTACCGGTGGAGATTCAGCCGCTTTCAGCGGCTTGGTGGGGCACCCAGTGCCGATTTCAATCCGGCACGGGCCTTGCCTGAGCAGTAACAATAGAACTGTATTGCGCAATTCCTACGGGGGAGCACAACATGCCAAAGATTACGATTGAATACTGCGCCGTCTGAAACTATCGTCCACGAGCCGTCAGTATGGCGGAAAATATCTTGGCCGACTTTGAGCATGAAATATCATCGCTCACGCTTATCCCCTCCACGGGAGGCGTTTTCGAGATTTCTGTGAAAGATACGTTGGTCTATTCCAAGAAAGAGACCGGGAGGCATCCGGCATATCCGGAGGTGGAGACAGCACTTCGTGCGCTGCTTTGAAAATAACGTGTCAGGTGTCAGGTAAAACGTAAACGTGATGCGTGATGCGTAAGACGCAATACGCAATACGTTTCACGCCTTCACGCTCGACGCTCCACACGATTTTCATTGTTGGTGGCGCGCAATCGCTCATGGTGACTGCTTTAGAATTTGAACTGGTATCTTCTCAATAATTCGGGGTAGGGGCACGGCCTTGCGCCTGCCCTTGCCGGCCTTGCGCCTGCCCCGTAGGGCGACCCTGCCCCGTAGGGCGACCGCAAGGGTACGCCCCTACTTTTTGCGAAGATACTTGAACTTCTTGAAACGAAGATGGGGAATATGGCCCAATCCAATTCAAATGCACATTCGTCTCGTCAGGCGAAAACAACCGCAGAGTGCACACCCTACGTAGTTTTCGACGTAGGAGAGATGCAGTTGGCCCTGGAAATCGAGCACGTATTGAGTGTAGAACCCATGCTGCCGATCACGCCGGTGCCGGATATGCCGCCGTACATTGCCGGGGTCGTGAACTTGCGCGGCAACATCACCGCAGTCGTGGACCTTGCCCAAATCTACGGGCAAATAGCGCGGGACTCGCACGAAACCGATTGCTGCATCCTCATGGTCTCGGTGGGCGGGCACGCTTGTGGCTTGCTGACATCACATACCGGTGATGTGCGTGAGGTTTCCGACACGGAGATAGCGCCCCCTTTATCCACTCCGGCCGGGCCGCAACTGTTCCGTGGCTTCATTGATGTGGATGGCCAACTTGTCGGTGTCTTGGATGCAGACCGACTATCGACCATTCTTATGGACGACACAAAACCATGACAAATCTCGCAGATGGGTTTGACGTTTCCGCCTTTATGGGCGAATTCGTCCAGGAAATTGAAGAGCGCATTCAAGCGATCACTTCCGGCCTGCTGGAGTTGGAGAGGAACCCGGATAACATCGAGAGCCTGCACGATGTCTTTCGCGCTGCCCACAGCATAAAGGGAGCCGCGAAAATTATGGGGCTGGAAACCATAGCGCGTGTGGCCCACAGCATGGAGGATGTCTTCGAAACGCTGGAAAGAGAAAAGAAGCCCATCACACCGGCACTCAACGACCTTCTGCTCCGTGGCATAGATGCCATAGAGATTCACACACGTGCTGCTGAAAAGCAGGAGACGGCTTCACTGGATGTGGACGAGCTGTGCGAAGCACTGGTTGCTGCGGCAGAAGGGAAAACAATCGAAGTACAGGCCGAGCCCGCAGAAACACCTGTTCCCGACATACAATCTGCGGCACGCCCCACAACCATAGAAACACTCCGCGTCAGCGTAGGACAAATCGATCGCCTGGTCTCAATCAGTTCTGAGTTGACCATGACAAAGCTCCAGTCGCTTCGATACCTTAGGGAACTGGGTGATCTTGCCGCCCGGTTGCGCAAGCTCGGTCGCGAGACCATGGGACAAAATGGCAATGACCGCACCACAGAAAAACAAGATTCAGAGCGCAGCGTGTGGGCCACGAACCAGCTTCGCGACCTCTACCGGTATGTCAGCGAATTGGAGCTCACCTACGAGCAATACCTGGATGTCACCGATGACTTGACAGACCAGTTGAAAGAACAAGTTCTCTACATGCGCCTTTTGCCGGTTTCTACGGTCCTCTCGGTTTTGCCCCGGGCAGCTCGCGATCTGGCGCGACAGCAGGGCAAAGATGTCCGCCTGACTATCGAAGGAGGCGAAACCGCCCTCGATAGAGAAATCATCGAAGGATTGGCCTCCCCCCTAATCCACCTGTTGCGCAATGCCGTAGACCATGGCATCGAGCCGGTGGATGAACGAATAACCCGGGGCAAGCCACCTTCCGGCCACATCCACATTTCTGCCACACTGGGGGGGGACCGCGTGCAGATCACGGTCGAGGATGATGGCAGAGGCATCGACCCATCGCGCATCAAATCGCGGGCTGTGGAGAAGGGCATCATCTCGACCGCCGAAGCGGAGCAGATGGACGACGACCAGGCCATAGAGCTCATCTTTCACGATGGACTGAGCACCAGCAAGCAACTCACGGACACATCTGGACGGGGCGTGGGGATGAGTGCCGCCCGACAACAGGTGGAAGCACTGCGGGGCACGTTTTTGGTCTCCAGTGACCTGGGAAAGGGTACCCGGTTTGTACTCACGTTCCCCCTGTCCCTTTCCACCGTCCACGCCCTGTTTGTGGAATGTGGAGGATACCAGTGGGCGCTGCCCACGCTATCTGTGGTTTCCACCGGCGTAGTGCGCGCCGAAGCCATCCAACGAATCGATGGCCGTCTCGCTCTACGATACCGGGACAAAATAGTTCCGTTGGCTCCTCTCTATGAGCTTTTGGAAAACAAATCTGCCTGGACGCCAAACGGGAATGCAATTCCGGTCGTCATTCTGAGACACACCGGCTTGTCGGCCCTGGCTGTAGACCACTTGCTGGACGAACAGGAAGTAATATCCAAGTCTTTGGGCCCTTTTTTGGCCAACGCACCAAAGACTGCCGGCGCGACCATAATGGGCGACGGGCGCATCGTAATCATCTTGGACACAGCGCATCTAGCGAAACTCATTCAGACTTGGCGACCACAAGCATCGTGAATGCCTGGAGGTTCTTGGCACATGAGCCAACAAGAAGTCGGGAGTGAAATGCCGGCGGATCGCGAGAAGAAGCACATCTTGATCGCTGATGACAGCCGGCTGGTTTTGCGAATGACTGGGGCAATTCTGGAGGGTGCGGGGTATAAAACAAGTACCGTTCTGGATGGCTTCCAAGCAATTCAAGCCGCCTATGAACAAGCCCCTGATCTTATCATACTCGATATCATGATGCCCCAAATCAATGGCTATCAAGTGTGCCGTCTCTTGAAAAGCGATCCGGCAACGACAGACATTCCTGTGATCATGCTTACGTCCAAATCGCAACGCACCGACCGCTACTGGGGGTTGAGCACCGGTGCCGATGGATACCTTACCAAGGGGGGCGATACGGATGAATTGCTTGCCCTTGTCCAGGAATTGCTCGCGAAACACCATAAAGTCCGTCCGACTCAACCAGAAGGGGCCGTATCTCAATCATCCACCCCCTTCAGTATATTGGAGCGCGTGAACAACCTGTTGGACCGGCGACTCTACGAAGTCACCGTCATGAATGAGATCACGCAGTTGGCCTCTCCCATGGTAAGCTACCACGACACTGTGCGCGCTGCCGTGAAAAAGATTGCCCAGATGTTCGAGATTGATGCCGTTGCGCTGGTACACACCATAGAACAGGACACGGCATTGCACATCGTTCCGATCCGGCCGGTAAGTCCAACCTATATCGCCAGGCTGGAAGAAAAGGCCCTGCAAGAAGCCTCGCTCCCTTTTGATGGGCAGGGCCAGCAGATTCGGCGATACGTGGCACCTTCTCAACACGACGACAGCCCCGCCCCCATGCGCAACCAGTTGGAGACGGTCTATCACATACCCATTTTGAGAGGGGGCGCAGCGAAAGGCGTATTCGTCATCGCCGGTGACCACAGACTGCTCATTGGTCCCGAAGACGAGCGCACCGCGCAACAACTGGTCTCTCAAGCGGCCGTGGTCATGGAAAATGCCTGGTTGTATGACAAGATCCGGCAGATGGCCATTACCGATGGACTGACCGGCATATACAACCGCAGCCACTTCTTGCACCTCCTTGACCAGGAGATGTTGCGCAGCAGTCGCTACGGGAGGCCCTTCGGACTGATGATGCTGGACATTGATCATTTCAAACGCGTGAACGATACCTTCGGCCACCAGGTTGGCGATCAAGTGCTCCAGGCCATCGTGTCCCAGTGTATAGAAGAGTTGCGCGAGCCAGATGAAATAGGACGTTACGGAGGCGAGGAGTTCATGGTTCTTCTCCCCGAGACAGAGTCGGCTCAAGCCTCACTGGTTGCGGAGCGGGTGCGTACCCGCATCGCCGATACGGTTGTGCACACAACGGCCGGCGATGCGCGCGTCACCGTGAGCATAGGCGTGACGGCCTGGCCGGATTGCGGCACAGACGATAGCGAAGCGATCATCGCCAAAGTCGATTCTGCCCTCTACCAGGCCAAGACAAACGGACGCAATCGCGTGGTAACCGAGTATTAGAAGCCTTGGCATCGTGACACTGAGCGCCGTTACGCGCCACCACCAGGGCAGTGCAATGATCAATGATCAAATGTCAATTTTCAATTGTCAATGAGCGAGTGGCGCGCAACACGCATAACGCATTACGTGACACCTGACACTCGACACGTTATTTTCGTAGCAGACCAGCCTGGACAGGAGCAGAAACATGACGCATCGTGAAAGAGGTTCTCGAGAAATCGTGAGCGTACAAGCGGAAGTGAACCAATTCGTCGAACAGATGGCGATTGGAAGCCGTTGGGTCTCGAACATGCACTACTCGCACCAACGTGCCTGGAAACCCCCCACAGACGTTTTTGAATCTGATGAAGCCATTGTCGTCGTCGTTGAGGTTTCCGGTATGCGCGGGCAAGATTTTTCGGTCATGTTTGCGGATGATGTACTTACGATCAATGGCACGAGGCACGCGCCGGAACAAACCACAAATCGTGTCTACCAGCAAATGGAAATCTGTTATGGCGATTTTATTAGTCAGGTACACATTCCTTGGGCCATCGACTCCGAGAACATCCAAGCCCAATATGCCGGCGGATTCTTGACAATTACTTTGCCAAGGAAAAATCGCCCGACAAAACATGTGCCGGTTACTACAGTCGTTTTATAAGGCAAAGGGAGAATACCATCATGGCCCAAGACAATCAACCATTCCTAACACAATCCGATCCTGATGGGATGGTCATTCCACATGAATTGCCCATCCTTCCCCTACGCAACACCGTCGTTTTTCCGTTAACCGTGTTGCCACTCAGTGCGGAACAGGCCCGATCGATCCGGCTGGTAGATGACGCAGTCATTGGCGACCGCATCATCGGCCTGGTGGCTATGAAAGACCCCACAGTGGAACAACCCGGCCCCAGTGACGTGTATCAAATCGGCACCGCCGCGCTGATTCATCGTTTGCTCAAGACCCCCGATGGTTCTGTGCGCCTCATTATTCAGGGCATGGAACGGTTCGCAATCGAACAATGGATCTCCGAAACACCCTACCTCCGGGCATCACTGCACCTGCGTCCAGACATCGTCGAAGAAAGCGTAGAGGTCGAAGCGCTGGTCCGAAACCTGACCGACCTTTTCCGGAGGCTCATCGCACTGGTGCCCCACCTGCCCGACGAACTGATGATGGCGGCCATGAACGCCGATGACCCGCGCCATCTTGCCTACCTCATCGCCACCAGCATCCGCATGGACATCCCCGATGCGCAGGAAATTCTGGAGGCAGACTATATCGGTGCCAAGTTGCGCAAGCTCACGACCATCTTGAACAAAGAGCTCGAAGTGCTGGAACTGGGACGCAAGATTCAGACCGAAGCGCAGTCCGAAATGGAAAAAATGCAGCGGGAATACTTTTTGCGCGAACAACTCAAAGCGATCCAGAAAGAATTGGGCGAAGGCGACGAGGGCGCACAGGTCACGCAAGAATACCGCGAAAAGATTGATGCCGCCGGCATGACCGCGGAAGCAAAAAAAGAAGCGCTACGTGAGTTGGGACGCATGGAGAAGATGCCCCCCCAGGCCGCAGAATACTCCGTGATCAAAACCTACCTGGACTGGCTTACGGACCTTCCCTGGCAGGTCAGCACGGACGATAATCTGGATATTCCCCACGCCCAAAAAGTTCTCGACGAGGACCACTACGACCTGGAAGAAATCAAAGAACGAATCATCGAATACCTGGCCGTTCGTAAGCTGCGCCTCGAACGCGCGGAAGAACCGGAGGAAGAAATCGAGCCGGGCAATGGGCAAGAGGTCACCGAAGATTCCGCTGTCGCCCCAGAACCTGTGGAGGAGCAGCCGCAGGAAGACCTCCCCCTGGCTTTGCAAGACCCCATCGCCGAAGGGGCAATCTTGTGTTTCGTGGGGCCGCCGGGTACAGGCAAAACCTCACTGGGTCGTTCGATTGCCCGGGCCATGGGCCGCAAGTTTACGCGCATGTCGCTGGGTGGTATGCGGGACGAAGCGGAAATTCGCGGCCACCGCCGCACCTACATCGGCGCAATGCCCGGCCGCATTGTCCAGGCAGTCAAACGGGCCGGCACACGCAATCCGGTCTTTATGCTCGACGAGGTGGATAAAATCGGCACCGATTGGCGGGGCGACCCCTCCTCCGCCCTGCTCGAAGTCCTCGATCCGCAGCAGAACAACGCCTTCCGCGACCACTACCTGGACGTGGACTTTGACCTTTCTCAGGTCATGTTCATCACCACCGCCAATCTGCTCAGCCCGATTCCGGCCCCCTTGCGCGACCGCATGGAGATTCTAGAACTGGACGGCTACACCGAGGGCGAGAAGGTGAAGATCGCCGAGGGCTACCTGGTTCCCCGTCAAATGCGCGCCACAACCCTGCGGGAAGACGAAATCCAATTCACACCCGATGGGCTGCGCGCAATCATTCGGGATTTCACACGCGAAGCCGGCGTCCGCAACCTGGAACGGGAAATTGGCAGCGTGTGCCGCAAGGTGGCCACGAAGATCGCTGCCGGCACGGTGACAGAGCCCGTCATTGTAGATGCCGATATTGTATTGGAATACTTGGGCAAACCAAAGTTTTACCTGGAAGTGCCCGAACGGACCTCCCGTCCGGGGGTGGCCACCGGCCTGGCCGTCACCGCTGTCGGTGGCGACATCCTCTTCGTCGAGGCAACGAAGATGCCGGGCAAGGGTGGGCTGACCCTGACCGGCCAACTGGGCGAAGTGATGCGCGAGTCCGCGAAAATCGCCCAAAGCTATGTGCGGGCCAGCGCCAGCCGCCAAAACATCCCAGACGATGTCTTCGAGAATACCGACATCCATTTGCACGTGCCGGCCGGCGCTATCCCCAAAGATGGTCCCTCTGCCGGTGTGACCATGGTGACGGCCCTCACCTCTCTCCTCACCCGTCGCCCGGTGCGCCCCAACGTGGGCATGACCGGCGAAATCACCCTGCGTGGCCAGGTGTTGCCGGTGGGCGGCATCAAACAGAAGATGCTGGCCGCCCATCGCGCAGAGCTGACCACTGTCATCCTGCCCAAACGCAACGAGAAGGACCTGGATGACCTGCCCGATGAAGTGCGTGATGACATGCACTTCGAATTGGTCGAACGCATCGAGCAAGCCCTGGAGATCGCCCTGGCCAAAGAGCCGATCCCGCCGGAGGAGACGCCGGCACCGGAAGTGGAAGAGGTGGAAGAACCGGACGCCGAGGAGAAGTGAGTTTCGGGTTCCTGGTTTCGAGTTTCTAGTGCGTAGGAGAGGCAATGTGGCTACCATCGAGCGGTATGAAGACATTCAGGGTTGGCAATAGGCACGCGAGTTGACAAACTTTATCTATGCAGCCACCGGGCAGAAAGAGTTTGCCCGAGATTTCGGGTTACGAGATCAGATTCGTCGAGCTGCCATCTCGACAATGTCCAACATCGCAGAGGGCTTTGAACGCGACGGGAGAGGTGAATTCATTCAGTATCTCTCGGGTAATTACTTTGACAATGTCACATTCGAACGCCTGGCGAATGAATTCGCGGCTACGTGGGGCGAAGCTGCCCTGCGGCAGCTAAACGAGG
>JAADHH010000041.1:0-8573 GCA_013151955.1 Chloroflexota bacterium | reverse complement strand
GGTGGCCTTCGCCACCGGTAGCACGCGGTTTCAACCGCCGTGCAAGGAAATGTGACATTGTCAAACTACGCAAATCACAAATCAAAGGCACGAAATACCGCCGCACCTAAACCCAAAACTCGAAACCCATGTTCAAAACCGTACGTGAAACCATCACCCGCCACAACCTCCTGCCTGCCGGCTCCACCGTGGTCGTGGGGGTCTCCGGCGGGCCCGATTCGCTTTGCCTGTTGCACCTGCTGAAGCGGTTGCAGAATGAGGGCGGCTTTGCCCTACACGTCGCCCACCTGAATCACCAACTGCGCGGCGCAGAGGCCGATGCCGACGCCGCGTTCGTCGCCGCACTGGCCACAGCGTGGAGCCTGCCGGTAACGGTCGAGGCGCGCGATGTGGCCGCCCACGCCCGCGCCAGCAAGATTTCCGTGGAGGAGGCGGCCCGCGAGGCGCGCTACGCCTTCCTGGCCGACGTGGCCGCCCGTGCCGGGGCGGACCGCGTGGCTGTGGCCCACCACGCTGACGACCAAGTGGAAACGGTACTCATGCACGCCTTGCGCGGGGCCGGTCTGGCCGGCTTGCGCGGTATGTTGCCCGATAGCCCGTACCCGGTGCGCGGCTCTGACCTACGCCTCGTCCGCCCGTTGCTGGAAGCGACCCGCGCGGAAATCGAGGCCTACTGTGCGGCACACGACTTGCAGCCCCGCTTCGACCGCTCCAACCTGGACACGACCATCTTCCGCAACCGGCTGCGGCACGAGGTGATCCCCTACCTGGAGACGATCAACCCAAACATCCGCCGGGTGCTGCGGCACACCGCCGCCGGCCTGGCCGATGACTATGCCTTCCTGCGGCAGGCGGTGAATGAGGCCTGGGATGCCGTGGCCCGCGAAGAGGATGAAGCGATTCTCTTCGCGCGGGATGGGTGGCGCGCACTGCACCCGTCGCTTCAGCGCGGACTGATTCGCAAAGCCGTGCGCCGGTTGCGGCCCGACCTCAAGGACATCAACTGGGTACACGTCGAGCCGGCCCGCCGGCTGGCCATGGAAAAGCCACCGGGCAAGCAGGCCACGCTGCCGGCCGGGCTCACTCTCTTTCATGAGCGGGATAGCCTGGTCATCGCGGAACGCTTGCCGCTGCCCGACGGGCCGTTTTTGCAGCCGGGGCAGGACGTGCCGGTGGCGTTGCCGGCCAGGGTGGCCCTGCCCGGCGGCCGGTGGCAATTGCTGGCCGAAATCGTCGCCCGTGACGACCTGCAAGCCCATCCGCGCACAAACGTCGACCGCTGGCAGGCGTTTCTGGACGCGGCGGCGGCCGGCCCCCGGTTGAGCCTGCGCACGCGCCGGCCAGGTGACCGCTTCCAGCCACTGGGCATGAAAGGCCACATGACCCTGGGCGAATTCTTCATCGCCCAAAAGGTGCCGGTACGCCTACGCGACCGCATTCCGCTGCTCGTCTCCGGGGGACGAATCATCTGGGTAGCTGGCCATCGCCTTGACGAAGCGGCCAAGGTGACGGAAACGACGAAGAAAGTGCTGTGGGTGCGGTTGCTGCCCGGGGAATAGAAAGCAGTGCCCATGAGCGGCTGCTCGCCATCAAGGATGAAAATGGCGGGACGTGAAACGTGAAGACGTAAAACGTATTGCGTCTTACGCATCACGTTTTACGTTTTACCTGACACCTGACACTCGACATTCTGGAGCTTGTTGATCAATGGACTACTTAACCGGTCTTTGTTTTTTTGGCCCCTTGCTGTTGGCGATTCCTGTGGTACTGGCCTGGGGAGCGTTGGCCCTCTATGCCAGATTCGTGAGGCAACCGGGCGAAGAGTCTCACCCCTCTTCGATTAGCAGTTGCAGTCTGGTTGTGGGATCGCTGGGCGTGATGTTCTGGTGTCTGTTGGCTGCGGTCATGCGCAATTGGATTCGGCGTGGGTTGTACCCGGCCTGGCTGTACCTGAGGCAATGGTACGGAGCCTTGGGGAATCAAGGTCAGGTCGCCATGTTGGGGTTTGGTGCGCTCCTCTTTTGTGGTCTGGGCCTCATCTTTGTGGTTGCCATCGTTGCCGTTGCCGCGTGGGTGTGGCGAAGGCGCTCCGCGCACCGGTTGCTCAGGGCGTGACGGCGTTCGTCTGGCCCGAATTGGCGTTCACCATCAGGGACGATTCGTCCACGGCCTCGAAATCGGATCCGTGAACTTGGTTCAACTCGTGGAGGACGTCGTTGTTCCACCGCGCATCCGGCACGCCGGAGATGAACCAGGCCCCCCCGTTGTCGGCCAAGATGATGCCGTATTTCTTCATCGCCTGTAGGATGACCTGCACGTGTGGTGAAAATCCAGATACGGCGAAACTTGACTTCAAGCGAAAACGCTGGCCCATGGGGGGATATTGCGCGCCGGTGAGGCTGGAGGCAAAGTGTCGCGCCGGCCAAATGTACGCCCGGCGTGTCTGCGGTGCGGTGAAACGGATCGCGTGACGCACCGCTCCTCCCGCCACTTCATCGTAGCGCAGCAGCCCGGGCAGCATGGGCAAGCCCGCTGCGTCCGCCGATGTCCAGCCGGCCGGGCGCAACGTGTTCGACCGCAGATCGAAAATCGCGCCGGAGCCGGCCGTCCAGTTGCCATTGGATTGCGGCCAGGCGTAGAACAGCTCGTACAGGACGCAGTTGTCGTGTTCCACGATCAGAACGTGACGGTCGTCCACGCTGTCCGGCCCGCCCTCGATGGGCACGTCGGTCGGAATGGGATAGGGACCGGCATCGCTCTCGTCGGCATAGTCGAAGGTGACGGTCACCTTGGGCTGCGTACCGGCTACGTCTGCGTAAGGGATGCCGATGGGTCTGCCGGAGCCGGGAGGCCAATCGCCGGAGCCAAAATCCGCATGGACGGGGGCGCTGGAGCCAATCGTATTCACGTACGAAGCCGAGTTGGCATCTACGGGCAATGTGTCCACCGGTACATTCCAAACGTTGTCGGCCGGGAAGAGATCGCAGCCGGCCACCTGGGGGGGCGGAGTTTGTGTTGCCGTGGGCGTTGGGGTCACTGTCGGCCAGGGCTTGTGCCAGGTAGCAACGATGACGGGCAGGTAAACCAAACACCCGGCCGTAGATGCCGTGTACATGACATCCGCGACATCACCGGTGCCATTGCCGTTTACATCACTCACGCACTCGGACGCCGTTTTTGTCGGCGTGGCGGTGGGGGTTACGCTGGGTGTCGGCGTGGTTGTGGCGGTTGGGGTTGCCGTCGGCGTCGGCGAAGCGACCGCGGCGACATAGACGTTCATCTGATTCTTCTCGTCGTTGCTGGGCGTGTTGCCGTCATAGCCATCCAGAAGGTCGATGTACGGGTAGCTGCCCCCCGGCCACACCGCGGAGGCGGAGTTTTGGTTGGTGCGCGTTGCGTCCCGAAAGGTACCGGCCCGTGCCGCCGAAGAATCCTGGGAATCGTAGGAAATGACCGGGCGAAGGACATATTCCGACGAATACCAGTCCACGGCAAAGGGGTCCGTGCTGGCCAGCAACACGTTCTGTCGCACAGCCTTGCCGTACGTGTTGTCGTCAATGGCGGCCCAGATTGCATCGACCACGTTCAGGTCGGGGTGCCGGACCAGGGCCAGCTCCCGGCCGATCAGCCCGTAGTTGCGGTTCGCGCCGCCGGCATATCCCCAGAAGAAGTCGTGCATCGCATCCCAGCTCCCGAAGCGGGCCGCATTGCCGGCGATGGTCACAAAGCCGATGAGGTTTTTCCAGGCAATCGTCGCTCCGGCCATGCCGTGCTTTTTGAGAACCGGCATGTTGATGAAGGTCAGCCGGTCCGCATCATAGCTGGTGCCATTCCAGACGCCATAGCGCATACTGACGTAATGGCCGTTGGCCGTTTGGAACTTGGGGTAGGAGAGTTCGTCTGTACCTCCGCCGGCCGGGTCCTCCAGCAGGATGTAGGCGTCGTTCGCGTTGCCCGTGGCATACTCGCCGGCCGGATAGCCCCCCGCGTCAACGTTTCCGCCGCTGATGCGGCTGTAGTTCAGACTATCCCAACTGAAGAGAGAGACGGTGTAGCCGAGCGTTTGGAAGGCATCCACCACGTCCTGATAGGTCTGATTCTGGTCCTGGGCATTCGCGGGGGTCGTGTTCCACCCAGGATTCTCGTCTTGCGTGTTCTCGACGATGACAATCTCGCCTGTGAAGCCATCCGGGTGTTGCACGATGCGCCAGATGAAGCCCTTTAGCACATCGGTGTTGGTAGAGAGTCGCCCGCGTCCGTCGCCATTCCCCTGGCCTCCCCACTGATCGTTGATTTTGATGACCACGACGTTGTTCGCGCCCAGGATGCCGGCAGGGTGAGCGGTTGTGCGGTAGAAATAGTCGCCATGCGACTCCATCGCGTCAACCAAGGTGTCCACGCCACGGTCGCGCAGCGCATAGGCTGCCGTGTTGCAGGGAGCCGTACCCGGCAACGTGCCACCATCGAGGCTGCACTCCGGTACGGGGACATCCGGCACGACGAAGACGTCGGATACCGCTGTCGGGCTGGTCCAGCCGGGCAGGGAGGCCAGGCTGGCATAGACGGGCGCGACCAGAGGCTGGCTGCCTACGAGAATCGCCGAAAGGAGGATGGTCAAGGTGAGCAACCCGGTTCCGGCCAGGACGATACCCCGCGTAAGGAGGCGGGAGAAGTGTGCCGTCCCCAAAATCGAAGCCGTGTAGCCAACAAAACCCGAACTGCTGAGCAATGCTGTACGCTGGCAGGGATAGGCCAGCCGGCGCGGGTTGGTGCCACTGCGTAGGAGCAGCCAGACCAGGGATCCCAAGCCGGCGATCCAAAAGGACCGGCTTACGCGTGACGGATGGTGACGTTCTGCCATACTTTTCCCCCCGACCTGGGGCGTACAAACGGTTGCGTGCCCCCGCGTCGACGAATGAATTCGCCGCCCGATACGGCAAAGTGCCTTTCAACGCACTATTTCGAGGGCGATGGCACCCTATTTCAACGGACTTCGCGATACCAGGCGGGCAATTTATTGCCGGCCTGAGGAGTAACACCCGAAACCCAAGACTTAAAACCAGTCTACCACAGGTCTTGTCGCCTGTCAATAGCACAGCAGGGCTAGCGGTAGATCAAACTATTGTGCGATGCCCTTCCAATCACACTATTCGTTTGGCTTAACAACGAAGGCACAAAGAGAAGACAGTGTCCATGAGCGATTGCACGCCACCACGGGATGAAAATGGCGGGGTGTGAAACGTGAAGACGTGAAACGTAATGCGTATTGCGTCTTACGCATCACGCATCACGTTTTACGTTTTACCTGACACCTGACACGTTATTTTCAAAACAGTTCCGTCGAACAACAACCTTTCTCCGGCTCCGGCCAGGCTTGCGCGAAGTATTCCTTGCTCATGATCTGCCGCAACTGAGGCTCAGGCAGGCGGCGGAAGAAGTTGTCCGGCCCGAACTGTGTACGGTGACACTGTAGGGCCTGCCACTTGACATCTATACAATCGGAGACATCTACAATCGCGGTAATGTCTTCGGCCGATCACGTCGCCTTCGAAGCGGTCGAACCCGCTGACGTCCACGCCCGCCTCGACCAGCCGGTCGCGCATTTTCACGAAGAACGAACGGGGAATCGCCGTATACATCAAACGCTCTGCCTGCCACGGCGTCCCCTGGTCGGGGTACTGGGAGGGGTCGCCTGCTGCGTGAAATGCAGCCACCGTATGCCGGTGAATGGCAATGTGGTCGGGGTGTCCGTAGCCACCATTCGGCTCAAAGGTAATCACAACCTGCGGGCGAAATTTGCGAATGATTCCAACCAGCCGTCCGACGACTTGCTCGCTGGCCGCGCGAACCAGGGAGCGCGGGTCCTCGTTCTCCGACGTGCCGGCCATGCCCGAATCGCGATAGTCCAGCACAAAGAGTTCCCCCACACCCAACGTTTGGGCCGCACAGCGCAATTCGTCCTCGCGTACCTGGGCCAGCGTTTCGCGCGTCGCCAACGCCGGATCAGAGATCTCGCCAACTTCCCCGCGCGTAGCACAGACCAATCCCGTATGCACACCTTGCGCGGCATAATGAGCCAGCGTGCCACCCGTCCCAAATGATTCGTCATCGGGGTGCGCAAAGACCGCCAGCAATTTTCGTCCCTCTGTCATTTCGTTCGGTCCTCCCTTACCTGAAAAAGCCAGAACCAAAAAGATTCTGGTCATGAATTGCCCGTGAACTCAAATATCGGCATGGTTCATTTTGCAAAGAAAACTGCTGGACAAATGGTAACGATTTGCACAGGCAAAACCAGTGAAGCGTGATCCGTGAAACGTGAAAGGAGCCTTCTTTCACGCATTACGTTTCACGTTTTCCGTGGATTCTTCCTGGTGCCAAGACTCAATTTGTCAACCTGCTTTCATACCATGCTGAACTATGCTCAAATATCTTATCAGTCAACCAGATTCGTCACAAAAAAGTATACCATGCAGGTACAGTTTTGTCAAAAGGGTAAGACCACACTTCAAAAAGTAAAGTAAATATCTGTCCCACTTTACTTTCCCGCCAAGCTATGTTATACTTGGCGCATGAACCAAGAAAAAAGAGCCAGCCCGGCACATCCACACAATGAGCGCTGTCCTGTCGAACGTACAGCGCTCCTGATTGGAAGCAAATGGACGCTGCTGATCATTCGTGATTTGGTGGAGGGACACAGGCGATTTGGTGAACTGCAAAAGTCACTTACCGGCATCAGCCCGCGGACCCTTTCGCAGCGACTCGGCAAGTTGACAGAAGAAGGGCTGGTCACCCGCCGCATTTATGCGGAGGTGCCACCGCGCGTGGAGTATTCGCTGACCGACAAGGGCCATGCCCTCTTGCCACTCATCGAAGCCATGAAAACGTATGGCAGTCGCTGGCTGTAAGCGCCCATAGTCTGCGCCTGGCCCGGTTGGGCAACCTCGCCGGCCGGCGACCTGCTGCTCGAAAGGCACACAACATCATGGACGTTCGTCCCATTCGCACGTTGCTGGAATTCGCTGTCGATGCCGCATGGGAGGCCGGACGCATTACGCTGGCCCATTTCCAGACCACATTGACCGTCGAACACAAGCCCGACCGGTCACCGGTGACCATCGCGGACCGCCGCGCAGAAGAGAAATTGCGCACACTGATACGACAGCGTTACCCGCACGACGCCATTTGCGGCGAGGAGTTTGGAGAAGACCAGGGCTCTTCAGGATACCGTTGGATCCTGGACCCCATCGACGGCACGAAGTCGTTTGTGCGGGGCGTTCCTTTGTATGGCGTAATGGTGGGCGTGGAGGCCGAGGGTCAGCCGCTGGCCGGCGTTGTCAATCTGCCGGCCCTGGGCGAGATGGTTTACGCCGCACGTGGCCTGGGCTGTTTCTGGAATGGCAGACGAACGCACGTGTCGCCGGTCGAACGGCTGGACCAGGCCCTCTTGGCAATGACCAATCCGGCCGCGTTTGCCCCCGCCGGCAAGGAGGCCGCATACCAAAAACTGTGCGCGGCGACGCAGGTGCAACGGGGCTGGGGCGATTGTTACGGCCACATCCTGGTCGCCACCGGCCGGGCCGAGGTGATGTTGGACCCGGTTATGAACGTGTGGGATTGTGCGGCTCTCCAGCCAATCGTGGAAGAAGCCGGCGGCACCTTCACCGACTGGAAAGGGCAGCCTACTATCCACGGCGGTGACGCCATCTCGACGAACGGCCGGCTGTTCGAGCAAGTGATGTCTCTTGTACAGGGATAAGGCTATCCTGAAAAGACCCAGATTTCATTCCCCGGCTCCACAAGTCGAACTGGTGAACGCTTTTGCCCGACCCTACGACAATGTCGTCGCTGCGGCACGGACATGCTATTCCGCGCGCGGCATCATCACGGCGGACGAGGTAGCCCGCAAACCGGCACAGCGGGACCGCATTGCCCGGAGCATCTACCGGGCCGGTCACCACACAACGCTGCAACATGCCCATCTACAATTTGCGATCCGCAACGTCTCGCGTCATTGCATCTGGACGTTCTTGCACAGCCATCCCTTTTACAATTCGGAACAAGTGAGCCAGCGTTACGTGCGCGTTTCCCCAGAGGGCATCGCTGTGCCGCCTCTCCAGGCTGAGGCCCGGCGACTCTTCGAGGAGGCGATCTCTGTGCAGATTGCCGGCTACGACACGCTTTGCGAAAGCCTCGTCCCCCTGGTCGAAGCAGAATACCGGGCCCGCTTTCCCGCTCGCCGCAACCATTCCCGAACCGGCCGTGACGTGGCCAAAAGAGCGCAAGAAGTAGCTCGCTACGTCTTGCCCGTAGCCACTTTTGCCTACCTCTACCACACCATCAGCGCCCTTACGCTGCTTCGCTACTGGCGCCTCTGCCAGCAGTACGACGCCGCGCTGGAAACGCGCCTGGTCGTGCAACAGATGGTTGCCGCATTGTTGCAACACGACCCCCTGTTCGAGAAACTGCTCGAAGACCCCCTGCCGCTGGAGGAGACTCCCGAAGGCCAATTCTTCGCGACCGGCTTCGCGTTCCCCGGCCGGAATGAGCAAGAGGCGTTTCGCAGGGAATTCGAT
>JAADHH010000138.1 GCA_013151955.1 Chloroflexota bacterium | reverse complement strand
TGACCGGTTTCGGCATGGGCGGCAACAAGGCACGCAAGCTGGAGTTCCTGCTGGCCGACGCGCTGGCAAAAGGGGCAGATACAGTGGTCACAGCCGGCGGGCCACAATCGAACCACTGCCGCATGACCGCCGCCGCTGCACGAAAACTTGGCCTGCAACCGGTACTGGTCTTTTACGGTGACCCGCCGTCAACTGTGCAAGGCAATCTGCTGCTCGACACGATCCTGGAAGCAGAGCTGATCTACACCGGCGAGACCGACCGTGCCAGCGTGGACCGTGCCCTGGAAGAGGTCTGCGCCGGCCTGCGTGCAAAGGGGCGTACCCCCTATCCAATCCCACGCGGTGGAGCCGTCCCCCTGGGCGATGTGGGCTATGTGGTCTGTGCCCTGGAGATGGAAGCGCAGCTCCTCGAGCAAGGCATCCAACCGACACACGTCTTCTGTGCCACCGGCTCCTGCGGCACACAGGCCGGTCTGCTGGCCGGCGCCATCGCCTATCGAGTCGGCTACCGGGTGTGCGGTGTCACGGTCAGCCGCCCATTGGAGGAATGCCGGCAGCGCATCCAGCGTCTGGCCGAGGAAACGTTGGCCCTGCTTGGCGTGGACGTCGCTGTGCCATCAGAGCGGGTCATCGTCTATGGCGACTACATTGGCCCCGGCTACGGCATTTCCACACCAGGGGGCCGGGAAGCGATCCGTCTGCTAGCCCAAACCGAAGGCCTGTTCGCCGACCCGGTCTACACGGGCAAGGCGCTGGCCGGTCTGATAGACCGCATTCGGCAGGGCGAGCTGACAAAAGATCATACCCTTATCTTTCTACACACCGGCGGCACGCCGGCGTTGTTTGCGCACGCCAGAGAGATACAGGCAGGCGAATCCCGCAGAACCGACTGCTATGGCAGTTGGGCCAGATGAGAATTGGCGGATGGGCGGATCGACGCTACGCTCCACGCCTCACGCTTGCCGATACACATGCCACATCCGCTGCAGGGCCGTGACGTGGGAGAGTAGCGCCAGGATCACAAGCGCAGGACGCATCCAACCGCTCAGCAGCCCCAGAACAAGCACGGCTATCCGCTCGAAACGGGTAAAAAGGCCCACCTTGCAGGACACGCCGACTCCTTCCGCACGGGCCCGCGTGTAGCTGACCAGCAGAGACCCGACAATGGTCAGATAAATCAGTACGACTTCCAGGTTTTGCCCTTGCTGCAGGTAGAAAAACAGCAAGCCAAGGTAGAGCACGCCCTCCGCGTAGCGGTCCAACGTGGAATCGAGGAAAGCGCCGAACGAGGTCACGCGGTCTGTCAGGCGAGCCAACGCTCCATCCAGCCCGTCAAACGCACCGGCCAGCAGGATGAGGATCGCGCCGGCGCGGAAATGTCCCCACGCCAGAATCACACCGATGGGAATCATCAGGAGGAAGCCGAATATGGTCAGCATGTTCGGTGTGAAGCCCAGTCGCGCTAGGCGGCCGGCCAGTGCGTTGGCCAGCCCCCGCGTCCAGGCACGCACGCGATCACTCAGCACGTTCTGACATCCTTCAAGATGGCGGTCATGCGTCGCCGCTCAAGCAGCTCCAAGTAAAAGTCGTACACCCGTCGGGTGATGATGGACCAGTCGTAGCGCGCTGCTTTGCGGCGACCCTGCTCGCCCATGTACCGCCGCTGCTGCGGGTCCCTGAGCAGAGCGACGATTGCCTCGGCCAGTGCAACTGGCTCGGCCGCCGGAGCCAACAGCCCCTCTCGCCCATGTTCCAGCACGGCGTTGTAGCCGGGAATGTCGGACGCGACCACCGGGATACCGGACGCCATCGCCTCCAACAGCACAATGCCGAAACTCTCGAAACCGGTGGACGGCGCGCAGAACACGTGGGCTGTGTGGTAATATCGGGGCAATTCTTCGGCATGAACATAACCCACGAATTTGACATGCCGAATGTGGTGGTAGCGGGCATAGCGCACAAAGGGCGCTTTGTCCTCATGCTCGTATGCTCCTACCACGATCAACCGCGACTCCGGCACCCTCTCTTTCACCCGCGCAAATGCACGGAGCAGGTACTTGAACCCCTTGCGTTTCTCCAGACGCCCCACAAAGAGGACGTTCAACATGCCGTCGTCAAAGCGCTCAATCGGCCGGATGTCCTCGTTCCCAAATCTCCTTGTCTCAATCCCATTGGGGATAATGCGGTATTCGCCGGGAAAATAGCGAGCTACCGATTCGCGTGCGGGTATGGAGACGGCAATGCACCCGTGCAGCCGGCGGACAAAGTAGCGAAACATGGGCCGGCCATATTCGTAGGCAGCATGAGTACTGCGATAGGCGTGGAACGTCCCCACGTTCACAGCCTTGGAATGGCGCAGCACAGCCATCGGCAGGGCAGGAGTCATCGGTTCGTGGATGTGGATGACGTCGAACTGCTCTCGCTGCAATAGTCGCTTCACCCGAAGATATATGCGGGGCGAGAGACTGATGCGGGCAACGGACCCGCTGAAGGGGACAGGCACGATGACGTTGCCCACACGCACAACATGCGAATCCAGTTCTTCCTCCGGTGTCGAAGAAGGGGCGATGATCTGCACTTCGTGGCCCATCTCCCGCAGGTGCCGATCCAGGTAAGAGATGTGTTCTGTCACACCTCCTGGAAAGGGGTAATCGTACGGGGAGACTTGCGCAATTTTCATGGTACCCGTTTTTCTCGACGGGAAACCCACGAGTCGCGGATATGCTGCCCCGGAAGGATCACCCAACTCTTGAAAACCTGCCGGCCGGCAATGCGCAGCAATTCCCTGTGCGCGTCCGTCCCCCAAAATGCACCGCTGGCCTGCACCTGTCCCCTCTTCAAAGTTGTGCGGTAGTCGTCGGCCGTCCGTCCGGGAAACTGCGTGTATGCCGTGCCGACGAGGGATAGGGTGTGGGAATCGCTGCCGGCGGTTTCAGGCAAGTGGAAATCGGTCGCATTGAGCCGGCGGGCCTTTTCGTGGATAATCCGGCCGGCGATGCTCGGATTGATGATTTCGATACCGTCGAAATAGACCAACGGATCGGGGTGCACCAGTATCCGCCGCAGGCCATTCCGTCCTATGCTGCGCGTCAGCCAACTCATGGGATGGGGTACAATGCAGAACCCGCCATGCTCGTGAATCTTGCGGATCGTAGCGTCGAGGGAGCGCATCATTCGAAAGGGAGTTTCCACATCGTAGGCCAATAAATGCCCTTCCAGCGTGGTGATTTCCAGGCCCACGAGCACATCGAAGCGGTAGTTGCCCCGCACTGCAAGGTCGCGCGCTTCCAGTCCGCCGCGGATGTCGTCGTGATCGGTGATAGCGATCAAATCCAGGTCCGTTTCGTGTTCCACGTACTCCAGGATTTGCGACACAGTCGCCATCCCATCCCCTTGCGCACTGTGTATGTGTAGGTCAGCTTTTCCCATGAGATTCGCTCCAGATCGGTTGAAACATCACCCATTGTTCCGGGTGCGCGGCGATGAATGTTTCCATAAAGGCCAGCACTTTCCGCAGGCCGGCCTGCACATCTCGATCTCGGTCTCCCGTCCGTTCCAATTCAATCGGCGTGCCATAGGCATAGAACGTGCCATCCGGCTTGCGCAGACAATAACCGGCCATGACCGGTGCGCCGGTGCGCAAGGCAATCTGCACATGACCGTCTGCCATGCGGGCCGTCCGACCAAAGAACTGGACCTCAATTCCACTCTCGGTGATGTCGCGATCCGCTACCAGAGCGATGACCTCATTGTGCCGCAGTGCCCGAAAGAGGCGCATCAAAGCTCCATCTACCGGCAACGTGCGCAAGCCGTGGCTGCCTCGAAGCGAACAGACGTAGCGGAACAGTGGCTCTGGTTTCAAATGCTCGACCACTGCTGTGACCGGGTACCCTCGGCTGGTCACGAGTTGGGCGACGACATCGGGTGCGCCGAAGTGGGCCGTGACAAGGACGAGCCCCTTCCCCGCCGCCAGGGCCTCGTCAATCTGTTCCCACCCTTCTGCGTGAATGAGCCGTTCTAGTTGGTTCGTGTCCAAGGAGGCCAGGCGGAACAGATCAAAATAGTTCTGCCCACTGTACCGGAAGACCATGCGGGTGGCCCGATCAATTGCTTCTGGGGTGGCCTGCGGCCCCAGGACATGAGCCATGTTATCACGGACAACTGCTCTTCCGGCAGGGTTGAGATGATAGGTCAGGTCACCCAGGCGGGCAAATAGCCAGTAACCGAACCGGGGCGGAATGTGCGGCAAAATCCATCCGGCCAGGCGGAACAGATAATACAACAACATCAGGTTTTGTTGGGTATCAACGGGTCATCCCACATCCTGCGAAACATAAACCACTGTTCTGGATGTTTGCGGATCGGCTCTTCCAGGGTGGTGACAATCGCCTGTGTCAACTGCTGTACATCGTGTTGTCGGTCGCCGGTTTGCGGTACAGGCGGCAGGCTTAGGAACTTGCCAACAAAGGTATTGTCCGGTCTGCGTACAAGGTAGCCCGGCACGATCTGCGCTCCGGTACGCACAGCCAGCGCTGCCGGCCCAATCGGCCAGCGGGAGGGAGAGCCGAAGAACTGCACGACAGCCCCCTCAGGGCCGGCGGGTCGGTCAGTGACCAGACCCACGATCTCGTTTCGTCGCAACGACTCATAGATGGGACGCAGCATCGAACGAAGGGGAATGCAACGAATACCCCACGATTCTCGCGTGGAGCGAACGAGATGATCCACTTGCGGTGAAGCGAAACTCTCCATCACCGCATTGACCTTGTAGCCATTGGAAGCCAGGGTCAAACCGGCCAGATCCCAGTTGCCCATGTGCAGACCAACCAGAATGGTCCCCTTCCCCTGCTCGATCGCGGCATCCAAGGTTTCCCAGCCGGAGACCTGTACGCGGTGGTCCAGGTACTCTTGCGGTGAACGCAAGGTACGGGCAAAGTCAGCCATCAGGCGCAAGTAGTTGCGGAACGAGTGCCGCGATACGCGCCGCACCTCCCCCTCTTGTGCCTGATGGCCGAGAACATGCCGCATGTTAGCAATGGTGTTGCGCCGCCCACGGGGCCACCCCCAGTAGACGACATCCCCCATAACGTCGGCAAAACTATACAGCACAGACGATGGCAGGCGTCCGGCTACTTGAGACGTTGCCAGCACTCCCCAGTACTTCAATGTGTGAATCACGATGTTTCGGGTAGCCCTGTGCTAGCTTTCTGTTTCGGTGGTTTGTTCTTCTGTCTCTTTTCCTTGGGCAAATTCTTCAACCATCGCACGGGCCACATCATCCGTAAATTGCACCGGCGGAGATTTCATGAAGTAGGAAGAGGGCGCCTCCAGAGCACCGCTAATGCCGCGGTCCAGACCCAGCTTGGCACAGCGCACGGCGTCAATGACTACGCCGGCAGAGTTCGGCGAGTCCCACACTTCCAGTTTAAGTTCAACATTCAGAGGAACGTCGCCAAATGTCCGGCCCTCCAGGCGGATGTATGCCCACTTACGGTCGCTCAGCCAAGCCACGTAGTCGCTGGGGCCGATATGCACGTTGTCCGCACCGATGTCGTAGTCAAGCTGTGAGGTGACAGCATTAGTCTTGGAGATCTTCTTAGACTCCAGGCG